>JBJTRI010000188.1:0-6768 GCA_046076045.1 bacterium | reverse complement strand
AAGGACGGGCAGATGGCGCGCATCCTGCCCACGCTCGAACTCACCGGCATGGCGCACGCCGACTTCGCGATCGAGGTGGTGGTCGAGGACCCCGAGGTGAAGCGCCGCGTGTTCGGCGAACTCGAGGTCCGCATCCCGCCGACCGCGCTGCTCGCGACCAACACCAGCAGCCTGAGCGTGGACCTGTTGGCCGAGGGCCTGCTCCATCCCGAGCGGTTCGTGGGGTTCCACTTCTTCAACCCCGTCCATCGCATGCCGCTCGTCGAGGTGGTGCGCGGCTCGCGCACCAGCGATGCCGCGGTGGTGACCGCGGTCGGGCTCGCCCGCCGACTCGGCAAGACGCCGGTGGTGGTGAAGGACTCGCCGGGTTTCGTGGTGAACCGTGTGCTCATGCCGTACCTGCGCGAGGCCCTGCACCTGCTCGAGGAGGGCTACCGCGTCACCGACATCGACGCCGCGATGCGGCGCTTCGGCATGCCGATGGGGCCGTTCGAGGTGGTGGACGAGGTCGGGCTCGACGTGGCGCACAAGGTGGCGGGCGTGCTCTCGAAGGCGTTCCCGGACCGCATGCGTCCCTCGGCCGCGCTCGAGCGCATGATCGAGGCGGGCCGACTGGGGCGTAAGAACGGTCTCGGCTTCTACCGGCACCGGGGCCGCAAGCGCATCCCCGACCCCTCGGTGCGTGCGTTGCTCGGTCTGGGCGAGGGGCGTCGTCCGCAGTCGCTCGACCAGCTCGCCGAGCGCATGGTGCTCGCCATGATCAACGAGTCCGCGCGCGTGGTGGAGGAGGGCATCGTCTCGGGGCCCGACGCCGTGGACCTGGCCATGATCTTCGGCGCCGGCTTCCCGCCCTACCGTGGTGGTGTGCTGCGCCACGCGGACGCGCTCGGTCTGCCCAAGGTGCTCGAGCGCTTGCGCGCGCTGCACGCCGAGAAGGGCGCGCGGTTCGAGCCGTGCGCTTTGCTCGCTGCCAAGGCGGCCGACGGCACCCGCTTCATCGTCGCATCGCGCTGACCGCGCACGCTGACCGCGCTCTGACCGCGCACGCCGACCGCGCAGCGGCCGCGCACCAACCGCGCCCGTGCCGTGCGGTGATGTGCGCGCGCTGCGCGGTGCCGCACGCCTGCGGCGCGCGTCATCCCCGCAGGCGTGTGGGTAGGGAAGCCGCGAGCGCCCGGCGGGAGGTGCCGCACCGGGCGCTCTGGTGACGGCGCCGGGCCTTGCCTCCCATGCGCCGCGCGGATCCTGTCGTGTCGTGCAGCGGTCCCGTCTGCCGGCGGGTCCGCGATCGTGTCCCTCGCTCGCGGGGAGGGTGTCACCTATGTATTGACGCCCGAGCCCCCGCCCGGTTGCACGAAGGGGTCCGAATGCACCGTTCCTTGTCATCCAGCGCTCGGCACTGCGCGACATCGTCACGAGTCGCCAAACCGGGGGAGGCAGCCACTTCAACGCCCGCGCCCCGCTCGCCGGGTGTGGCCGCACCCCATCCCCTCGGACACGGAGTGTGGCCGCCCCGTCGCCTGCAGACCGGTTAGTCGCGCGTGCAGCCGCACGGCGTCCGTGTGCCATGGAACGAAGGAACCCCGGCGACCGTGGTCGGTCACCGGGGTTCCGTTCGCTTCGAGGCGGCGTCAGGCGGGGTTGGGGCTCGGTGCGCCGAGGCCCAGGTCCTGCTGGCCACCCTCCTCGGGTTCGGACGACTTCGCGGGCGCCGGCGGCGGGGTCTCGTCGCCATCCCCCGCACGCGGCAGCGGCTCGAGCTTCTCGCCCCGCAGCACGCGGTCCATCTGGTCGCCGTCGATCGTCTCGCGCTCGAGCAGCGTGTTCGCGAGCAGGTGCAGCTTGTCGAGGTTGTTGCGCAGCAGTTCGAGCGCCTGCGCGTGCGCGGCCTCGATGATGGCGCGCACCTCGGTGTCGATGAGCACCGCGGTCTGCTCGCTGTAGTCCTTCGACGCGGAGATCTCCTTGCCGAGGAACACCATGTCCTCGCGCTTGCCGAACGTGAGCGGTCCCAGCTTGTCGCTCATGCCGAAGCGCGTGACCATGTTGCGCGCGATGTTGGTGGACTGCTCGAGGTCGCCGACCGCTCCGGTGGTGAGGTGCTCGAACACCAGCAGTTCCGCCGCGCGCCCGCCCATGGCGTGCACGAGTCGGTCCTGCAGCTGGCGCTTGGAGTGGTTGTGGCGCTCCTCGGCCGGCGCGTACGCGGTGACGCCGAGCGCGCGACCGCGCGGGATGATGGTGATCTTGGTGACCGGGTCCGATCCGGGCAGCAGCCACGCCACCAGCGCGTGCCCGGCCTCGTGGTACGCCGTGGTCTTGCGCTCGTTCTCGCTCATGACGAGGCTGCGGCGCTCGAGCCCGAGCGTCACCTTGTCCTTGGCGTCGGTGAAGTCGCGCAGCGAGACCTTCTTGTGGTTGCGCCGCGCGGCCAGCAGCGCCGCCTCGTTGACGATGTTCGCCAGGTCGGCGCCGGCCATGCCGGGCGTCTCGCGGGCGATGAGCTTGAGGTCGACGTCCTCGGCGAGCGGCACCTTGCGCGTGTGCACCTTGAGGATGCCCTCGCGGCCGCGCACGTCGGGAAAGTCCACCACGATCTGACGGTCGAAGCGGCCCGGACGCAGCAGCGCCGGGTCGAGCACGTCGGGACGGTTGGTCGCCGCGATGATGATCACGCCCTCGTTCGACTCGAAGCCGTCCATCTCGACGAGCAGCTGGTTGAGCGTCTGCTCGCGCTCGTCGTGGCCGCCGCCCAGACCGGCACCACGGTGGCGGCCGACGGCGTCGATCTCGTCGATGAACAGGATGCACGGCGCGTTGCGCTTGCCCTGCTCGAACAGGTCGCGCACACGGCTGGCGCCCACGCCCACGAACATCTCCACGAAGTCCGAGCCCGACATGCTGAAGAACGGCACGCCGGCCTCGCCCGCGACCGCCTTGGCGAGCAGCGTCTTGCCCGAGCCCGGAGGGCCGAGCAGCAGCGCACCCTTGGGGATGCGGCCACCGAGGCGCTGGAACTTGCCCGGCTCCTTCAGGAACTCGATGACCTCCTGCAGCTCCTGCTTGGCCTCGTCGCAGCCGGCCACGTCCTTGAACGTGACCTTGGTCTGGGACTCCATGAGCACGCGCGCCTTGCTCTTGCCGAAGCGCATGGCGGCCGAACCGCCGCCCTGCATCTGGCGCAGCATGAACATCCAGGCCGCGAGGAACAGCAGTAGCGGCAGCCACGTGAACAGCACCGACAGCCAGTTGATGCCCGGGGCCTGCACGGTGACCTGCGCGGCCGGGTTCGCGGTGCGCGCCTTCTCGGCCAGCGTCGCGCCGTCGCCGAGGAAGTTCGTGCGGAACGTCTTCACCGTGACCGAGCGGCCGCCGATCGTCTCGGTGACCTCGGCCTTGAGGTCGCCGTTGACGGTGCGCGTCTCCTCGACGAACTGGGCCTTCTCGAGGTTGCCCTTCTCGAGCTCCTGCATGAAGCGCGCGTAGGGGATGTCCACCCGCTGCGCCGACACCAGGTTGCCCGAGTACATGCGGTACACCACCAGCGACAGCAGCAGCACGAGGGCCCAGAACGCCATCGTGCGGAACGGGCGTCCCGCCGACGGCGGCAGCCCGGGGCCACCCCGGCCGGCCGGACCCTTGTCACCACGCGCATCGCGACGGCGATCGTCGCCGCCATCCTTGTGGAAGACCGTCACGCTCCTATGCCTCCTCGAGAACGCCCACGTAGGGCAGATTGCGGAACCGCTCGGCGGCGTCCATGCCGTAGCCGATCACGAACTCGTCGCCGATCGTCCATCCCTTGTAGTCCACCGGGACCGGGATCTTCCGGCACGGGGCCTTGTCGAGCAGGGTTGCCACTTGGATGCTCGCGGCGCCCCGGGATTCGAGGAGATCGAGGATGAACTTCACGCTCCGGCCCGAATCCACGACTCCTTCACACAACACGACGTGCCGACCGCGGATGTCGGTGCGCAGGTCCATGATGAGCTCCACGTTCCCGCTCGAGACCGTGCCCTCGCCGTAGCTCGAGACCGCGAGGAAGTCGAGCTCGAGGTCGATCGGGGTGGCGCGGGCGATGTCCATCTGGAACATGCACGCCCCCTTGAGCACGCCCACGAACAGCGGGTACTTGCCCTCGAGGTCCTTGGTGAGTTGGAGGCCCATCTCGCGCACGCGCTCCCGGATCTGGTCGGCGGAGAACAGGACGCGGATGCGCGGCTCGGTCTTCACGGTGGGCTGGGACATGGCACTACTCCTGAGCGGAAGGCCGGGCCTGGCGGCCTGCAAGGGAGGGATGTCGTCCGGACGGGCCGGCGACGCGCGAGGCCCGCGCCCGCGGGGTACGCGGGGGGCTCGGCCGCCGGTCCCGCAGTCTAGCATCCGTCGCGCTGGCGTGCCGCCGCGCCCGGGCCGCGCCCCGCGCGGTCCCGGCGGGGCTCGCGAGCCGGGTGCGGGTGGGCTCCACGAGTGCCCGCCAGCCGCTCGGCAGGGCGACCTCGGCGTGGCGCCGGGGGCCGCGCACGGCGGCCAGCCACGGTCCGAGGTGGCGCAGGGTGAGGCCCGGCGCGGCCGGTCCCTGCGGACCGTGGTGGCGCCACCAGCGCCGGAGCGTCAGCCGGAGCACGGGGAGCGGGAGGCGGGCGAGCCCGGTGCGCTCGAGCCCGGTGGCGGTCGTGAGGCGCGCGAGCGCGCGTGCGGCGGCGCGCTCGAGTGTGGCGTGCGACTCGCCGAGTTCGCGCGCCAGCGCCTGCGCGCGCCTGGCGAGCCCCGCGCGGCGTGCGGTGGCGGGCCCGGGCGGCACGCCGAGCGCGTCGAGCAGTGCCGGCACCACGCCGTGGCGCACGCGATTGCGGGTGTACTCGGGGCTCGCGTTGCTGGCGTCGTCGCGCCACGCGATCCGCGCCCGCGCGAGGTCGGCCTCGACGTCGGCGCGCGTGGCCTCGAGCAGCGGCTTCCACCAGCGCCCGTGGCGCGCGCGCATGCCGCCCGCGCCCGCCGCGCCGGTGCCGCGCCCGAGCCGGAGCAACAGCGTCTCCAGTTGGTCGTCGGCGGTGTGCGCGGTCGCGATCGCCACCGCGCCGACCCGCGCGGCGGCGCGCCCCAGCCACTCGCGCCGCAGCGTGCGCAGTCCGTCCTCGCCCGCGAGGCCGCGCCCGCGCAGCCTCGCACGCCCGTCCATGCGAGCGCTCGCGAGCGGCACCCCGAGCGCCGCGCACAGCGCACGCACGTGGGCGAGGTCGAGGTCGGCCTCGCGCCCGCGCAGGCCGTGGTGCAGGTGTGCGGCGCGCAGGTGCAGGTCGTGCGCCGGGGCGAGGGCCGCGAGCGTCGCGAGCAGTGCGCTGGAGTCGGCGCCGCCGCTCACCGCCACCAGCACGGTGCTGCCGCGCGGCCAGCGCGCCGCGCGCAGGGCGGCCCGCACCACGGGCTCGAGCCGGCGCAGGCGGACTCGCGGGGCGGTCGGCTTCACGGGGCCTCCGCGCGGTGCGGACCCATCGGGCGCGGGACGCGCCGGAGGGGCGGACCGGGGAAGGGGGTCGGGGCACGGGGCCCCGACTCCCGGAGTGGTGCCAGGGGGGAGAATCGAACTCCCGACCAAGGGCTTATGAGTCCCCTGCTCTACCGCTGAGCTACCCTGGCGAAGGTCGGTGGACGCGGCGCGGACCGGCTCGGGTCCGGGTGCTTGTGCACGAAACCGCAATCACTTATGACGCCACGAGAAGGGCGATGGCCCGGCTCGGACCGGGACGGGAGGGGCCTTGGGAAGGCCACGGGCACCCGACCGTTGAGAAAGCTTCATCTGTGGCCGGGGCCGAGCGCATGGGTGCACTCGACGTCGCGCTTTTCGCGCGGGCTGCGGCCAGAGTAGGCGCGATCGCGGCCGGCGTGGAAAATCTTCCCGGTGATCCGGCGCGGATGATCGAGGCGGCGGGCGGCATGCCCTTATTCGGCGGCTATGATCTGGACAAAGCCCCGGCCACGGGATGGACACCGTGGGCCGGGAGACCCGAACCCGGGTGGCAGGAACTTCCGGGTTTGGTCGGGCCGGCCTCCACGCGTTTTCCCCGCGGTTTCGTCACCGCTCCGGATGGCGCGAGCGGTCCAAGGTCGGTGCTGCTCGCTGCGCGCAATACCGATCGCGCGGTTCCGTCCTTTCTCGCGCTTTCCTGGGCGGCTTCGTTGCGTAGCCGTGTCGAACCGCCCGCGGTCGAGTCCGGCTGGCTGCACTGCGGAAAGCGCAAACTTCCGCTCGATTCGCTGGGCCGGGCCAATTTTTTCCCCGCAGCTCCGGCTGTTGTCATGGGTATGAACGAACTGCTGGTCGCGTCCGAGAAATACGAGCGCGAGGGCAGACAACCGCCGCTCGCCGGGCATATCGTGGTGCTGGCGCGTGCCACTCCCGAAGTGACGCGGGTCAAAGATTCGTCCACCGCGCTGGCTGCCACGCCGATCGAACTGTGGGCGCAAACGTGGCATGCCTTGCGCCTCGGGCGCTTGTTTCTTTTGCCGGGGTGGTGGTATGCGGCTCTCTTGGCCATTGCCGCGTTCGCTCTTTATTTTTGGGCCAAGCCCCGAAGCTGGTTGGGGCTGATCGGGACTGCCGCGGCCGTGTTCTTTATCTACCTCCTCGCCGCCCTGGCTTCTTTCGCCTCGCAAGGTCTGCTCTTGCCCTTTGTGCCGTCGATTGGGACTTTGTTGGCCGGCCTTGTCCTCGGCCGGATCCTACCCCGCTCATGAAGTTCACCAATCTCACCCGCGCCGAGGAAA
>JBJTRI010000187.1:0-5880 GCA_046076045.1 bacterium | reverse complement strand
GCGCGCGCCTGCGCCATGCCCTTCTTGGCCAGCACCGTCGTGATCGCCGCCGTCAACGTCGTCTTGCCGTGGTCGACGTGGCCGATCGTGCCGACGTTCACGTGCGGCTTCGTGCGCTCGAACTTCGCCTTCGCCATCGCTGCGACTCCTTGGTTTCGGGAACCGATTGGAACGAGGATTCCTGGATCCCGTGTCCGCGAAGCGGACACGACTGACATGAGGATGGAGCCCACGACCGGAGTCGAACCGGTGACCTTCTCCTTACCATGGAGATGCTCTACCGACTGAGCTACGTGGGCGCACAGGACCGCTGCATCCCTGCGGGAGACCCGACAGGAACGAGGCACGGTACGGATGCGTTCGTTGCGGGAGGGCTCGTGGAGCCCGGATGCGAGCGGAAAGGACACGAAACCCCGGAGGCGACCTCCGCGCTGGAAGTCGTCTGGGGGTGTCGTGCGAATCGGGGAATCTAGTGACTACCGCCCGAGTCGTCAACCCGGAACAGGTAAGGAATTCGTCACTTGCGCGACCGACCCGATCCCGAGGGGGTGCCGACGGGGTTCGGGAGCCCTCCCACCCCGGTCCCCGGGCCAGCCGGGAGCGGGGTTCGGAGGATGCCATTCACCGCGCGGAGCACGGTTGTCGAAGATGGAGCGGGAAACGGGATTCGAACCCGCGACCCTCGGCTTGGAAGGCCGATGCTCTAGCCGCTGAGCTATTCCCGCTCAATGGGTTACGCGTTCGGATGGATGGTGGAGGGGGAAGGATTCGAACCTTCGAAGGCGTGAGCCGGCAGATTTACAGTCTGCTCCCTTTGGCCGCTCGGGCACCCCTCCACGACTGTCGCGCCGGAACGCGGCCGCCCCTGGGGCGGCGCCGGTCGTCGCCGGGGCTGGGCCCGGCCCCGCCTCGTGGAGATCGGCGGGAATGCTGAGCTGGCGAAGGGACTCGAACCCCCAACCACCTCATTACAAATGAGATGCTCTACCAATTGAGCTACGCCAGCAGACGACGGCGGAGAATCGCCCGAGCAAGATAGACACGCGCGCCGGGACCGTCAAGATGGACCGCGGTCCGGGCTCGTTCGCCCGCTCCCGCCCGACGGGTCGGCGACCGGGCGGAAGCCCGCTCGGAGCCCGTGGACGGGCGGCCGCCCCAGCGACCGGGCAGTAGCCCGCCCGGAGCCCGGGGACGATCCGCCCGAGCGATCGAGCAGGCCCGGACGCCCCTTGCAGGGGGCCATCCTCGCGCGGCTGTCGCACCGTGGGCGCGGCGGCCGCGGGTGGTTCAGGGCTTCTCGCCGAGCTTCCGGACGTGCTGGAGGACCGCCGCGATCTCGGCCTCGGAGAGCAGCCCCTCCCACTTGGGCATCCCGGCCCCCTTGCCCTTGTGGATCACCTCGAGCAACTGGGCGTCGGTGCGGGTCGCCATGTAGGCCTGGTCGTGGAAGTTGCGCGGGGCCGGCTTGAGGCCCTTCGCGCCCACGCCGTCGCCGCGCCCCTCGGCGCCATGGCAGAGCGCGCAGCGGGTGGCGAACACCTTGGCGCCCAGCGCCGCGGGGTCGGCGGGCGCGGCCGGGGCGGCCGGCTCGGCCACGGGCGGCGTGGTCGCCGCCGGGGGCGCGGACTCGGCGGCCGGCTTGGAGTCGGAGCCCGCGGGCGTGCCGCCACCGCAACCGGCGGCCAGCGCGACGAGCAGGGAGACCGCGACGAGCGCGGCGGGGACGGGGCCCAGAGGGCGGACGAGGTGGTTCGTGGGAGTGCGCATACCGGGACGCTACACCGACTCCCGCTCGCGAGCCAGTCCCATCAAGAGGGGATGCGAAGGGCGCATCCGCGTGGGGCTGCGACGATGCGCGCAGTGCTCCGCAGCGTGAGGCGCGTGCGGGACGCGTGCGGGACGCGTGCGCGGCGCGTGCGGGACGCGCATGCGGATCCTATGTGACGCATGCGACGTAAGCGTGTCGTGCGAACGGGACCGTCGCGACGTACAAGCGAGAAGGCAGCCGGTGGTCGAGCGGACTCGACTCCGACTGCCTTCTCCCGAGGATGCTCGAGGTGACCGGGAAGAACCCCTCACATCCCCGGCTTCGTTGACCGGGCGTATTCGATTTTTGACTGCGTTGCTGCGGACCACTTCCGATGCGCCGCTGTCGCGGCGCGGACTCCGTGACTCTCGGTGCGACGGTCCCTCCCGAGGTGTTCGATCAGGCCCCGCTCGGGCACCCGAGGGTGCGGCCGTGCGGGGAGTGGACGATGTTCGGGTACGAGCCCGGGGCGCTCGCGCGCCCCCCGCATCGCCCCGACGCGCCCCGAGGGGCGGCGGCAAGGCGTCACGCTCCCCCGACCTCTCGTGCGGACCGAGGGCCGGGTCGTTCGACTTCGGCGAAGCGATGCCGTGGGCTGCGAGGGTGCCGGGAGGAACGCGCCGATGGAGGTGACCTCGTGCGCGTGTCCTCCGGCCGGGTCCCCGATCCCCCACCGGGGCCCCACCCCCCGCGAGTCGCGAGCGGCGACCCACGGACGATATCCGCTGGTCCACTACTGCATCGCGCGTGCCATCCGCGAGGCCGTATCCGATCGAACACGCCAACCGCTTGTCGCGCTGCGTGTTCACGAACCCATGCCGGACCGTGTGAAGCCCGCGTGAGCGATCCGTGCACGCACGCTGTCACCCCCTCGAGGTGACACCTCGAGGGCGCGAACCCGCGCATCCCGTTGGCGCACAACGTGCGAACGACCGTCACCCCCGGGGTGACGGTGACGCGCGAGGTGACACGGGGTCGCACCCGTCAACGCGAACGGCGCCCCCGGTGCGGGGACGCCGTTCATGACGGGCTCGAGTGTCGTACAGGTCGCCGAGGGAGCGAGCGCGCCTCGCGCGGCTCGCTCAGAGTCGCAGGTCGAGACGCTTGAGCCGCGCGTAGAGCGTCTTGCGACTGACACCGAGCAGGTCGGCGAGGCGGCTCTTGTTGCCGTGCGCCTGACGCCACGCCGCGAGGATCGCGTCGCGCTCCTGCATGCGGCGGTCGGCCGCGTCGTGCACCCGCGCCGGCGGCTCGGCGATCAGCGGCAGCACCTGCGCGGCGCCCACCACACCCTCGCCCTCGTGCAGCGCGGCGATGCGCTTCATCACGTTCTCGAGCTCGCGCACGTTGCCGGGCCAGGCGTACGACAGCAGCAGCGACTCGGCCTCGGGCTCCAGACGCGGACCCTCGAGCCCGCCGTAGAACGCCAGGAAGTGACGCGCGAGCGGCACCACGTCCTCGACGCGCTCGCGCAGCGCGGGCAGGCGGATCTCGATCTCGTTGAGGCGGTAGAGCAGGTCGCGCCGGAACGCGCGTTCGCCGTCCTCGCCGCGCAGCACGCGATTGGTGGCGGCGATGATGCGGACGTCGGCGCGCCGCACCGCGGTCTCGCCCAGGCGCAGGTACTCGCCCGTCTCGAGGAAGCGCAGCAACGTCACCTGCACGTCGAGCGGCAGTTCGCCGGCCTCGTCGAGGAACAGTGTGCCGCCGTTCGCGGCCTCGACCAGCCCGGTGCCCTCGGCGTGCGCGCCGGTGAACGCGCCCTTGCGGTGCCCGAAGAGCTGGGAGAGCGCGAGGTCGGCACGTAGCGCACCGCAGTTGACCGCGAGGAACGGACGCGCGGCGCGCGGCGACTGCGTGTGGATGGTGCGCGCGACGAGTTCCTTGCCGGTGCCGGTCTCGCCGGTGACGAGCACCGAGAGCTCGGTGGCGGCGGCACGGCGCGCGAGCCGCTCGACCGTGGCCATGCCCGGCGAGCACGCGACCAACCCCGGGGCGCGCTGGCGGCGGCCGAGCAGCGACTCGGTGCGCGCGGGCGCGGTGGGCGGCGCGGGCCCGAACAGGCGCGCGAGCTCGGCCTCGGCCTGCTCCTGTGCGTGCACAGCCCCGATCTCGGCGAACGCGGCGCAGGCCCTCAGGGCCAGCGTGCGCGCGCTGCGGGCGTCGTCGGCGTGGGCCGCGAGGCGCGCCAGCACGCGCGCGTGCTCGTAGCGGTCGCGGCAGGCGGCGAGCAGGCGCTCGGCCTGCTGCCAACGCTCGCGCGCGTCGTGGCGCTGGCCGCGCGCGGCCGCGAGCTCGCCCGCGACGCGATGCGCAACGGCGTGCTCGAGGCGGTCGTCGGTGAAGCGCGCCAGTCGCGTCGCGCGGTCGAGTGCCTGCTCGGCCTCGTCGAGACGGCCGATCGCGATCAGGGCCTCGGCACGGCGACGCTCGATCTCGACCACGAGGTCGCCCTCGGGCGCGGTGCGTGCGGCGAGCGCGAGCGCGTCCTGGTAGCGCGCGACCGCCGCCTCGGGCCGGCCACGGTCGAAGTCGAGCTCGCCCAGGAACTCCAGCGCCAGCACCTCCTCGCGCTGCGCCCCGTGGCGGCGCGCGCGCTCGAGTGCGGCGAGCAGGTGCGTCTCGGCGTCGGGGAAGCGGCGCTCGAGACGCGCCACGTTGCCCAACCCGATGTCCACCATGGCGAGGTGGAAGTCGTCCCCCACGCCCACCCACGCCTGCTGCGCCTCGCGGTAGCACTGCGCCGCGCGCGCCCACGCACCGGTCTTCTGGTGCACGATGCCGAGGTTCATGAGCGGGGCGGCGGTCTCGGCCATGCGCGCGCTGTCGCGGTAGTGCTGCAGCGCGGCCTCGAGGTGCGCGATGGCCGGCTCCCACTCGCAGAACTGCTTGTACACGAGCCCGAGCGAGTTGCGCACGCGCGCGACGCTCAGGGCGTCGCCGAGCCGACGGAACAGCGCGACCGCCTCCTCGCCCGTCTCGCGAGCGAGCGAGAGGTCGCCCTCGCGGTAGGCGGCCAGCATGACGGCCGACAGCGAGTGCGCGCACAGCGACAGGTCGCCGAGGCCCTCGGCGGTGCGCAACGCCCGCTGCGCGTGCTCCTTGGACTCGGCGATGCGGCCGAGCTTGAACAGGCCCTGCGCCAGGGCGAGCGTGAGGCGCACCTGCGTGACCGGCGCGTCCCCCCCGAGGTCGCGCAACGCCTCGCGCGCCTGTGCCACGGCGGCCGCGGGCTCGCCCTTGGCGAGACGGCAGCGGATGGCCTTCAACTCGAACGCCGCCCGCCGCGCGGGCGACAGCCGCCGCGCAGCCGGCAGCGCGCGCAAGCGGTCGAGCGTCTCGAGCGCGGGCAGATGGCTCTCGACCTGCACGTACAGGTCGGCCAAGCGGGCGAGGTCGTCGAGGAGCGCATCCGGCATGGCCGGGCGCTCCGCGAGCCTGCGCTCCAACGAGGCGATCCTGTCTCGGTCGTCCATCCGCACGACGTCTCTCCGGTCCACGACGGGGGTTCGTTCAGGTCACGACGGGTGCTTCACCGCGGGCGGCGAACCGCCCGCGGTCACGACCAGGGCAGCAGGAAGCGATGGAGCGTCGGATGCGCGGCACGCATGCCCCGCACCCACAACTCGAACCACAGGCCCGGCGCTTGGGGCGTCAGCGAGGTCGGACGCGGCGCGCTGGCCGGCCCCGGCCCGGGGCGAATGCCCGGCTTCGAGCGACCGCTCCCGGTCGGCACGTCGGGATCCCCCGCCGCAGGAATGGGCGGCTCACCGTTGGGGCCCGGCTCGGCGGGCATCCAGTCGGCGCGTGCGGCGCGCGGCAGCAGCATCGCGCCCACCAGTGCGGCGAGGATGAGGAGCAGGGGCATGCGACGACGGAGTTCGCGAGGACTCATGGTGCCTTTCACGATTCCCGGTGCGGGGCGGATGCAACCGTGGAGAAAGCAAGACCGGACGCGTGGACCGTGAACCCCGCCCAGCGACGTCATGTCGCCTTCGAGGATCCGCGGCCCACGAACGCCCGGTCCCGGAAGGCTAGACCCGCGCGAGCGCGAGCGGCAAGGGGAATGTGAC
>JBJTRI010000186.1:0-2545 GCA_046076045.1 bacterium | reverse complement strand
AAAGCCTTATTGAAGGGGGCTGATGAGGGATTCAAACGTGGCACGCCCCACCGGGGCCCCCCCGCGGTGCTTGCAGCACCGCGGGCGCGCGTCACGCGAAGCACTGCCGCGCGAACGAGGGCATGGTCTCGCAGCGCAGCGGGACGCGGGGCGTGGGACGCGGCCCGGGTCGCCCCCAAGGGTCCTTCCGGCGCCCCGCACCGTTCCGTACACCGCGCCTGCATCCTGCACGCCCGGGCTGTCCCGAACGGTACGGTGAGGGTACCCGGCGCAATTCCTGTCCGTTGCGGCACAACGACTTGGCCGGTGCGTGCCGTGGCACGAACGGTGCAATCCGTTCATGCACGCAGTTCCACGAGTCCCTGGGCACCCTTGCCGTTCCTCTGCGAACGGCGGCTTCACGGAGGTCATCATGTCGAATCGTTGGATGGTGGTGGTCGCGATGTGCGCGACGGTGGTGCTGGCCGGCTGCGGCAAGTCCACCGACACGGTCCAGTCGAGCGGTGGCGGTGGCGCGACCGTCGCCGATCAGGCACAGGTCGCCTCGGTGCTCTCGAACAACCCCGAGTACGTGAACGAGGACGTCTGGGAGAGCGCCAACGACATGGCCGTGAACTCGCCGCTCGGCGCGTTCGCCGCGGTGCGTCCGCTGCGCTTCAAGCGCGTGATCGACGACGTGCAGCGCAACGTCACCACCGAGTACAGCCAGCCGGACTCGGCGGGCCGCCCCACGCTGGCGCTCGTCACCGTGACGCGTCGCCTCACGGGTCGCTTCCTGCTCGCGTACGGCGCGGCCGACTCGGCCGACACCTCGCGCGGATCGGTCGCCAAGCCGCTCGACGACGTCGCCACGCGCAAGCTGCTGCTCGCGCGCGTCGTGCGCGGCGATAGCGTGCACTGGCGCCTGGTCGGCACCTCGGGCGTCGAGGTGCGCACGAACGGCGGCCAGACGCGCATCCAGAGCGTGCGCGTGCAGTCGGCCGGACTCGACACCACGATCGTCGATCCGCTCGCCATGCACCGTCTGCGCCGCATCCTCGTGATGCGTCCGGACACGCCGGTGACGCTCACCGTCACCACGGGCCGCCCGGACGACGTGGTGTTGTTCTACGGTCGCGAGCTGCGCCGGCGCTGCACGAACCTCGGCAATGGCCAGCACTCGTTCACGTTCCCGAGCGGCCGCTTCCTCGGTCTGCGCCACATCGGGGTGGATGTGCTGTCGCGCGGCACGCTGTTCGATGACCAGGCGCCGTACGACTCGGACGCGTGGATGTTCGCGATCGCGACCCTGCCCGAGATGGGCCCCGTCGACCGGCGCTAGTCCCCGCGCTCCAGCAACGCACGAGCGGCCCGTCCCTTCGCGGGGCGGGCCGCTTCGCTCGCAGGCCGAGGGCTCAGTGCACCAGGGGTTTCGCGGCGCGCTCGCCCCACAACTGACGCAGGCGACGATCGCGCCCGCAACCCTCGCGATAGCTGCGGTAGCGCACCGGATCCTTGCGCCAGAAGTCCTGGTGGTAGTCCTCGGCCGGCCAGAACGTCGCGGCGGGCAGGATGGCGGTGACGATGGGCGCCTTGAGCACCCCCGAGCGCTCGAGCGCGCGCTTCGACTGCTCGGCGATGCGACGCTGCGTGCTGTCGGCCACGAACACCGCCGAGCGGTACTGCGGACCGTGGTCGCAGAACTGCCCGTTCGCCTGCGTCGGGTCCACGCTGCGCCAGAACAGGTCGAGCAACGTCGCGTAGTCGGTGCGCACGGGGTCGTATCGGATCTCGATCGCCTCGTAATGGCCGGTCGCACCCGCGCTGACCTGGTCGTACGTGGGGTTGCGCTCGGGGCCGCCGGTGTAGCCCGAGACCACCGTGAGCACGCCCGGCTGTTCCTCGAACTGCGTCTCGCCGCACCAGAAGCAGCCCATCGCGAACACCGCGGTCGCCGCCCTTGCGGCCGGCGCGGGCTTGGCGGACTTGCCCGCACGCGCCACGGGTGCGCCGTCAGCCTTCGTGGCCGACGCTGCGTAGGCGACCGCCTCGGAGCGCGCACCACTCGGGTCGTCCGCACGCGCTGCCGCGGGTGCAGCGATCGGCAGGCTCGCGGCCACGGAGAGGGGCGCGAGGTACGCGGAACCCAGCAAGGCGATTGCAACCGCCACGATGGGGGCTCGGGCGAGGAAGCGGTTCATGCGGACCTCCGTGGGGCGGTGCGGTGCGGGAACGTGCGGTCGGGAGCGTCCGCAGGGATCAGGCGTCGTCGTCGTCCTCGGCGTCCTTGGACTCGGAGCTCGCGGGCTTCGACGAGCGCCGCACGAACAACTCGGACCACTCCTCGAGCTCCTTGCGCGACAGCGACACGGGCTTGTCGTCCTCGCCGCCCTTGCCGTCGGCCGTGGCGGGCCGGGTCGGGAATGCCGAGGCGAGGAACAGGTCGCCGAGCGAGATGTCGGCGCCCATGGCGCGCGCGTGCCGAGCGACCTCGAGGTCGGAGGTCACGACCGTGATGTGCTCGTCGCCCCCGATCCACTTCTCGACGTAACGCCGGATGACGTCG
>JBJTRI010000185.1:0-26655 GCA_046076045.1 bacterium | reverse complement strand
TGTACGTCACAGTTGCTCCTGCTGTGCCCGTGATGGTAAACACGGCATTCTGACCCGAACAAATAGGACCATTTGCTAATACAGATGCCGTCGGAACAGGATTAACAGATGGACGCGCACGACACTAACGGCGCGCGCGCGCGGATGCATCCACCGCGGCGACCGTCTATCGTCGCCGGCCATGGACCGCCGCCCCGTGCGCCCCGCGCGCCCGCTCCCGTCCCTCGCCTGCGCGCTCGCGCTCGCATTCCCCGCGCTCGCCCAGGCCTCGCCGCTCCAGTTCGTGTCCCCGCGCGACCCGCTCGCGGCCGAACTGCGCGTGCTCGAGTCGTACGACCTGCCGGCCGACTCCGGGCGGTTCCGCCTGCCCCACTTCAACACCTGGCCGATCGCGCGCTACGAGTTGATGGGGCGCGGGGCCCCGGTGGGCGGTGACCCGGTGCGGCGTCGCGTCGCCGATCGCCTCGAGCGCGAACTCCAGCGCGATGCCACGCGCGCGTTCGCCGATGCGCGCGCGCTCCGCTCCACGCCGCGGGCGTGGTCGCGCGAGTGGGCCGACGACGAACGCGCCGAGGTCTCGCTCGGCCTCGAGGGTGCGGCCGAGCACGACGACGCGTGGGGTGACGACGCCCGCCGCTGGCGCGACGGCACCGGACTCCACGTGCGCGCGGGCGTGCAGGTGGACGGCTGGATCCTGTACACGCACCTCGCCGCGGGCCAGTTGCGCGATGCGGCGCGCTACACCGACGTTCTGCTGCAAGGCTCGGACCTCGCCCTCCAGACCGAGGAGTCCTACGCCGCCTACCACGGGGGCGACGGTCGCTGGAGCGTCGCGTTGGGTCGTCAACGCTTCGCCTGGGGACCGGGCGAGGAGGGCTCGCTGCTGCTGTCGCGCACCGCGGCACCGCTCACCGCGCTGCACGCGCACTGGCGCCTGCCCGCGCTGCGCGCCGACCTCATCTCGATCAACGCCACCACCCATCCGGGTCGCGAGGAGCAGTTGGCCGCGCACCGACTGGAGTGGCAGCCCGCGCGTGGCGTGCGGCTGGGCTTGAGCGAGGCGGCGCGCTACCGCTCCGGGGGCTGGCAGGGCGTGTACCTCGCCAGCGTCATCCCTTACTCGCTCGCGCAGCGCCTGCTCTCGCAGGACGGCGACACGATCGGCGTCAACCGCAACAACGTGCTCATGTCGTTCGACGCCTCGTGGCGCGTGGCCGACGGCACGCGCGTGTACGGCGAACTGCTGCTCGACGACGTGCATGCCAAGAGCGCCGCGTTCCCCGACAAGTACGGCTGGCAGCTCGGGCTCGACGGGGTGTGGACGCGCGGGTTCACGCGACTGACGTGGAACGCCGAGTACACGTGGCTGTCGCGCTACGTCTACACCTCGTACTACGACCGGGACTTCACCGCACAGGGTGCGCCGCTGGGGTTCGCCACCGGACCGGACTCGCGCCGACTGCGCACGCGCCTGTCGTGGGACCCGTCCACCGACTGGCAGGTGAGCGCGGTCGCCGGCCGCACGTGGCAGGGTGAGAACGGTCTCGACGAACCGTTCGTTCCCGGCGGACCGGTGCCCCCCGTGGGCACGCTCGAGGGCGTGCCCGAGGTGAGCGACGACCTCACCGCGACCGTGCGCTGGTGGCCCGCGAGCGGCGTGGACCTGTCGCTCTCGCTCGGCGTGCGCCGAACCGACGACGCTGGGCACGTGCTCGGCGCCACG
Organism: bacterium; assembly: GCA_046076045.1. Lineage (GTDB taxonomy): Bacteria > Eisenbacteria > RBG-16-71-46 > RBG-16-71-46 > RBG-16-71-46 > JAIOPA01. The sequence goes on along the minus strand of JBJTRI010000185.1, from coordinate 24,932 downwards.
CGCCGCGACGGCTTCGGCTCGCTCGCGTTCCGCCTCACGCGCTGAGCGCGCCCGTCGGTCGTCGTGCCGCCCCCGTGCCGGCGGGCTTGACGCCGTGCGCGGGCCGGTCGCACCGTCCGCCCGTCCGTAGCGTCCCTCACACCCTCCGAGAGGATCCGCCGATGCCCCGTCCGCTCCTCGCCGCCGCGCTCGTGCTCTCGCTCGTCGCGGCCCCGGCGCTCGCCGACTCGCTCGACCCCACGAGCCGCGACACCACCTGCGCCCCCTGCCGCGACTTCGACCAGTTCGCCAACGGCGGCTGGCGCGCGACGTTCGTCATGCCGGCGTCCTACTCGCGCTACGGCGCGTTCACCGAGGTCTCCGACCGCAACCAGCGCACGCTCGTGGACATCGTCACGCGCGCGGCCGCCTCGAAGGCGCGCGCGGGCAGTGACGAGGCGCGGCTCGGCGACTACTGGTCGAGTTGCATGGACTCGGCGGCGGCCGAGAAGGCCGGCCTGCGCCCGGTCGCGCCGCTGCTCGACGCCGTCGACGACCTGCGCTCCAAGAAGGACCTCGCGCGCACCGTGGCGTGGTTCCACGCGCACGGCGTCGGCACGCTGTTCGGGTTCTTCGGCAACCAGGACGCCAAGGACAGCAAGCGCGTGATCGCGCACGCCGGCCAGGGCGGACTGGGCCTGCCCGACCGCGACTACTACACGAAGACCGACTCGGTCTCGAAGGCGACCCGCGCGTCGTACGTGGCGCACATGGCACGCATGTTCGTGCTCGGCGGCGAGACGCCCGAAGCGGCGGCACGCACCGCCGATGCCGTCATGGCGCTCGAGACCGCGCTCGCCGAGGCGAGCATGACCAACGTGCAGCGCCGCGACCCCAATGCGGTCTACCACCTCATGGCGACCGACTCGCTGCGAGCGCTCACGCCGCGCTTCGACTGGTCGGCCTACCTCGCCGCCCGCGCCCTCGCGCCCGAGGTCGTGAACGTCACGCAGCCTAGGTTCTTCGCGGCCGTGGACGGGCTGGTGGACACGGTGCCGATCGAGACGTGGCGTGCCTACCTGCGCTGGGCCGCGCTGTCCGACGCCGCCCCCATGCTCACGCAGGCGTTCGCCGACGAGTCGTTCCGCTACGAGCAGCTGCTGCAGGGCGTCAAGGTGCAGCAGCCGCGCTGGAAGCGCTGCCTCGCGGCGGTGGACCGCGACCTCGGCGACCTCCTGGGGCGCGCCTACGTGACCGAGGCGTTCCCCGCCCGGGCCCGCGAGCGGGCACTCGAACTCGTGCACAACCTCGAGGCCGCGCTCGGCGAGCGCATCGACGCGCTCACGTGGATGAGCGACGCCACCAAGCAGGCCGCGCGCACCAAGCTCGGCTCGTTCGACGAGAAGATCGGCTACCCCGACAAGTGGCGCGACTACTCGAAGGTCACCATCCGCCGCGGCCCGCTCTACCCCAACCGGCTCGCGGCCCGCAAGGCCGAGGCCACGCGCGGTCTGCAGCGCATCGGCAAGCCGGTCGAGCGCGGCGAGTGGCGCATGAGCGCGCCCACCGTGAACGCGTTCTACTCCCCGCAGCTCAACAGCATCAACTTCCCCGCCGGCATCCTACAGCCGCCGTTCTTCGACCCCGATGCCGACGATCCGGTGAACTACGGCGCGATCGGCGCGGTCATCGGGCACGAGATGTCGCATGGCTTCGACGATCGCGGTCGGCAGTTCGACCACGAGGGCAACCTGCGCGACTGGTGGCAGCCGTCGGACGCGGCCGCCTACAAGGTGCAGGCCCAGCGCGTCGTCGAGCAGTTCGACGGGTACACCGTGCTCGACTCGCTGCGCGTCAACGGCCGGCTCACGCTGGGCGAGAACATCGCCGACCTGGGCGGGCTCGCGGTCGCCTACGCCGCGATGCAGCGCGCGCTCGCGGGCAAGCCGCGCACGCTCGTGGACGGGTTCACGCCCGAGCAGCGCTTCTTCCTGTCGTACGCGCGCATCTGGCGCGCCATGGACCGACCCGAGGGGCTGCGTACGCGCGTGCTCACCGACCCGCACTCGCCCGCCAGGTGGCGCGTGAACGGCCCGCTCTCGAACCTGCCCGAGTTCCACGAGGCGTGGGGCTGCAAGGACGGCGACGGCATGGTGCGGCCCGAGGATCAGCGCGCGCGCATCTGGTGAGGTCGCTCCATCCCTGAAGCGAACGGACCCCGGCGGATCGTCCCGACGGGGTCCGTTCGTTCACCCAGCGTGGCAGGGCGCGCTGCGGGACGTGACGGGCCTCACGATCCGCGGAAGGCATGTCGCCGCGGCGCGGTGCGCGACACGCCCCGTGGCCGGATCCGCGTCACTCGGTGCGACGTACTACTCGTCGCGATAACCCGCGGCGTAGAGCGGCAGTGCCACCAACTCGCGCGCGAGCGCGCCGAGGTCGGGGCTCGCGTGCGTGTCGGCGGGTGCCGCCCCGCTCGAACGCACCCCGGCCTGTCGCAGCGCCAGCGTGGCGCGGGCGACGTGGAACCCGTGGGTGACCACGAGCGCCTCGCCCCCACCGTGCGCGGCGAGCCACGCGGCCGCGTGGCGGGCCGTGGCGCGCGTCGTCGCACCCAGACTGTCGCGCACCACCGCCGAGTCGGGCACCCCGTGCGCTACCAGCCACGCCCGCATGACGCGCGACTCGTCGTAGCCCCCGGCACGGCTCGCGCCGCTCACGAACAGCACCGGCACGAGGCCGTCGGCGTGGGCGCGACGCGCCGCCTCGAGCCGGGCCGCGAGCGCAGCCCCGGGTTCGTCACCGCGCGCGGTGGTGCCCAGCACCACGCCCACCGCCGCCGGGCGCGGGCGCGACATGCCCCCGAACAGCGCCACGGTGAGCGCGTACGCGCCCACCAACCACAGCACCGCCGCCAGCGTGGGAAGACCGGAACCCGGGCGCGACACGGTCGCCTCAGTGCTTCGTGGGCAACGGGTTGTGCCGGGTCCACTCCACCGTGCGACGCAGACCGTCGGCGAACGAGACGCGCGGGGCCCAACCCAGCACGCTCTTGGCCCGCGAGGCGTCGAGGTAGATGCGCTGCACCTCGCCCGGGCGCGGCGGCTCGTGGATCGCGTCCTCGGCGAAGCCCAGGATCACCTTGAGCTCGCGCACGATGTCGTTGACCGACGTGCCGATCCCGGTGCCGAGGTTGAGCATCTCGCCACTGCCCTTCTCGAGTGCGATCACGTTGGCGTCCACCACGTCGGACACGAACAGGTAGTCGCGCACGGCGTTGCCGTCGCCGAAGATGCGCGGGCGCTTCCCCTCGAGCATGAGCCCGATGAAGATGGCGTTCACGCCGGCCTCGCCGTGCGGGTTCTGGCGCGGGCCGAACACGTTCGGGTAGCGCAGCACGGTGAAGTCCAGGCCGTGGAGCAGCTTCCACAGGTAGAGGTAGTGCTCGACCGTGTGCTTGCTGGCGCCGTAGGGCGCCTCGGGGTTCACCGGGTGGTCCTCGGTCGCGGGCAACTGGCGCCCCTCGCCGTAGAGCGCGCCGCCGGTCGAGGCGTACACCACCTTGCGCACACCGTGGCGCGTGCAGGCCTGCAGCAGGCCGATCGAGCCGAGGATGTTGACGCGCGCGTCGAACACCGGATCGGCGACCGACTTGCGCACGTCGATCTGCGCGGCGTGGTGGTCCACGATCTCGGGCTTGAACTCGGCGATCGCGGCCTCGATGGCCGCGGCGTCGGCGAGGTCACCCGGGAAGAATCGGGCCTTCGGGTTCACGAACTCGCGGAAGCCGCTCGAGAGGTCGTCGAACACCGCGACCTCGTGGCCGAGTTCCACGAACCGGTCCACCACGTTGGAACCGATGAAGCCCGCACCGCCCGTCACGAGGATACGCACGTTTCGTCTCTCCGGGTTCAGGAAGGGTCGTGCCGCGAACGCGACGGGACGCTAGCCGCCCCGTCGCGCCGCCGCAAACGATCAGGCCGCGCGCTGGCGGTCGTGGCCGAGGCCGGCGATCACGGGCGCGAAGCGCGTGGCGAGCGCCCCCGTGTTGACGGTCTGCGCGAACTCCCGACCGCGCGCGATGGCGGCCTCGACCGCCGGGGTGCGATGCAGCGCGGCCGCCACCGTGTCCCATGACAGTCGCGCCAGCCCCTCGCGAGCCCACGACGCACCGTGCGCGCGCAGGAACGTGTGCACCGGCTCGGCGAGCGTGCCCACCGGCAGCACCGGGCAGCCGGCCGCGAGCGCGCGCGAGACGAGCCCGGCCGACAGCGGGGCCTGCACGCCCACGAACACGATGCGCGCGTGCTGCATCCACGCGATCTCGGCCTCGCGCGTTGCGGGCCCGACGAAGTGCACGCGCTGTGTGATGCCGGCCGCGCGCGCGAGCGCCTCCCACTCGGGATCGGGGTGGCCCAGCACCACGAGGTCCACCTCGTCGCGCTGGTCGGCAGCACGTGCGAACCCGTCGATCAGCACGCCGGCGTCGGCTGCACGCAGCGGCGAGGCCACCAGCGCGTACGGGCCGTCCCACAGCGATAGGCGCGGCGTGCGCGGGCGCTCACCGTCCACCACGACCGCGTCGCCGGGCTCGAGCCCGGGTGCGAGCGTCGGCATGGTGCCGACCGCGCGCACGGGCGACCAACCGCTCGGCCACCACCACGCCGCCATGCGCGGCCCCAGCCAGCGCGCGGCATCGCCCGCACCCGGCGTGGCGCTCACCCACACCACGGCGTCGGCGCGCCACTGCGCCGCGGCCTTGCGCACCACGTCGCCGCCGCGCTCCTCGGCGACGCGCTCGATGCCCGTCTGCCGCCGCTCGGCGGTGCCGTGCTGCAGGTCGGTGTCGGCGGTCTCGGTGGCGATCGTCATCATGCGCACCTCGGCGCCGAGACCCTTCAGCAGGTTCGCCCTCGGGCGCAGGTCGGACGCCGACGATCCGGTGGCGTCCAGGTGTTCCACGAGCAGGATACGGGGAGTGACGGACACGGTGAGGCCCTCGTTGTTCCGTCGCGCGCGAGCGAGGCGGGACCTCCGCGGTTCCGTGCGGCCCTCGAGGGGCGGGCGACCGGCGCGCCCGTGGGCGCTCCGTCGCGACGCGCGGCGTCGGCGGCGATCGCGCCGGTCGTCCTCGCCGCCCCTCGGGCGGTCCGGTGCACCGGTCGCGGCGCGACGCGCTCCGTGACCGGAGCGGGTCGTGTACTCCCGCCGCGGGGGCCCTAGGTCGTGACCACGAGCTCGGCGCGGCGGCGGTCCGCCTGGACCCGGCGTGTCCACGCCAGGAAGCGGAGCCGCTGACGCACCTGCAAGTCGCAGTCCAGAACGATCGGCTCGAGGGCCGGACGGGCCGGTTCGGGCCGCCGCGGGGCCGGTACGACCGGGACCGGCGCCGGGGTCGGGACCGGGGTCGCGGGCCGGAGCGCCTCGACGCGCCCCGGCAGGGCTTCGAGGACCGCCTCAGCCGTCCCCCTCAAGTTCATGCCATGGAACACGATGCCGAACCTCGCCATGGCCCGGTCCGCGGCCCGGCGCGAGCGCCCACCGAGCCCCGCCCACCAGCCCTCGAGGGCCCGGCCGCGCAGGGCGTCCCCCACCTCGATGGGACTGCCCGGTTCGAGCAGCAACACCACCCGGCCGAAGTGCGGCAGGACTTCGTCCAGCTTCCGCCCAAGCGGTGACCAGCCCACCGCCCGCTCGGCCTGGCCGTGCGGCAGCAGGTACAGCCCCGGGTGGCCGGCGTACTGGACCAGCCCCAGCACCGGCATGTCGGCCACGAGGCACTCGAGCAGCCCCCAGCGCGCGTCGCGGCCGAGCCGCTCGTGCAGGCGGGCCCGCGGGGAGCCGTCCACCAGCAGCACGCGGTCACCCGCCGCGAGGCGGTGCGCCGCCAGTTCGAGCGCCGCGCGCAGCGTGCCCTCGCGGTCGCGACCGCACACGAGGTGCAGGCGCGGGCCCGCGACCGAGAGCGCGGGCACCGCGACCTCGTGCACGCTCATGGTCGCGCGCGGCGAGGCGTTGAGACGCGCCCCGAGCACGAGCATGCCCGCCGACGCCAGCGCGCCGAGCAGCGCTCCGAGTGCGAGCCACGGGGCCCAGGCGCGCGGCACCGGTGCGACCAGTGGACGGATCCCGCGCGGCGCAGGGGCGGCGAACAGCGCCCACGCCTCGGCCAGCCGCGGCTCCAACTCGACCAGTCGCTCGCGCGCGGTCGCGAAGCCCTGCGCGCGCTGGAAGTCGTCGACCTGCGCGAGCGCGAGGTCAGCGGTGGCCTCGAGCGAGGCTGCATGCGCGACCTGACGACGGCGCCACGCCTCGGCGCGCTCGGCGGTGCCCCACGAGTTCCACACGGGCGCGTTGCGGAACCACTCGAACTCCGCCACGTCGGCCGCCACGATCGCGTCGGAGAGCGCCTCGGGACGCGCCTCGAGCGCGAGCCGGTGCACGACGCCCCAGCGCGCGAGCACCTCGGCGGGCGGCGCGGGGTCGGCCATCACCATCGCCCCCGCACTCACCGGCAACTCACCGGCGAAGGCACGCCCCCACCGCGCGCGCGCCAGCAACCACGACGCGCTGGCGGCCGTGGGCCGCACGTTCGGGCGCGGGCCCGCCACGAGCTCGCCCACCCACACCGCACGCAGCCCCTCGCGCCGCTCGGCCAGCACCTCGGCGGCGGGTGCACCGCGCGTGGCGAACGCGCGCACGAGGCCACGCGCCACCGCGGGACGAGGCGCGGTCACCACGAGTTCGGCGGGGCGGCCCGCGGGGTACGAGATCCACGCGCTCTCGCCCGGGCGCGCCGGGCGCGGCCAGTCGGCGGTGGTGGGCGCGGCATGGGCCCACGGCAGGCGCGCCTCGTAGAGCGGCAGTCGGGCGGGCACGAACGGGATCGTGAACGCGGCGCCGACCAGCGCACCGAGCACGACCGCCGCCACCATCACCCCTGCGCGGACACCCGTCCGCGCGGACCCTTCGCGCACCGCGCCTCCCTGCCTCGTGGTCGGGGCCCGCGTCGTGCGGGCCGAGCGGCGAGATTAGCGGCCGCGACCGAGCACACGCAACTCAGGCGGCGGCAGGGACCTCGCGCGCGGCGTTGCCCGCGACGGGCAGCGTGAACCAGAACGTGCTGCCCTCTCCCAGCCGGCTCTCGACCCCGATGCGCCCGCCATGCTGCTCGACGATCGCCTTCGAGATGACGAGCCCCAACCCGGTGCCGCCGGCCTTGCGCGTCGAACCCGAGTCGAGCTGCTGGAACTTCTGGAACAGCTTGGCCTGGTTCTCGGGCGCGATGCCCTCGCCCTTGTCGGTCACCGAGACGCGCAGCGTCTCGTCGCTGGCCGCGACCGCGATGCGCACCTCGCCGCCCACGGGCGAGAACTTGATCGCGTTCGAGAGCAGGTTCGTGACCACCTGCGCGATGCGGTGTGCGTCGAGCATCGCCTCGGGCAACTCGTCGGCGATCTCGAGGTCGAGCCGGATGCGGCGCTCCTCGAGCAGCGTGCGCAGGTTCATGGTCGCCTGCTCCAGCACCGGCTCCAGGCGCTGGCGCTCCATGGCCAGCGAGAGCGTGGCCGACTCGAGCTTGGAGAAGTCGAGGATGTCGTTGATGAGCAGCAGCAGGCGCTCGGCGTTCGCGTGCGCGATGCTGAGCAGCTTGACCTGCTGGTCGGTGTTCTTGAAGTAGCGCCCGTCCGAGAGCAGCTCGAGCGCGCCCTTCACCGACGTGAGCGGCGTGCGGATCTCGTGCGAGACCACGGCCACGAAGTCGGACTTGAGCCGGTCGAGCACCTTGGTGCGCTCGTAGAGCTGCGAGTTGTGCACCTGCACCGTGGCCTGCGCGGCGTACTTGCGCAGGAACTCGAGGTGGTCGGCGGTGAAGCCCCCGGTGCGGTCGGCCACCACCAGCACGCCGAGCGTCTGGCGCTGCAGCACCATGGGCAGCACGATCAGCTCGCGCGGCGCGGCGTCGGGCAGACCGGGCAGCACGATCGCGGCGCCGTCGGGCGAACCCTCGTGCGACGCCTCCTGTGTGGCGGCGGCGCGACCGAGCAGGCCCTCGCCCATGGCGAACGCGGGGTGCGTGTCCTCGCCCTCGGGACGCGTGAACCCGAACACGGCCGCCAGCCGATGGTCGGCGGCGGACTCGTCGCGCAACCAGATCGCCGACGCGGACGCGTCCACGAGCCGGGCGGCCACCTCGGCCACCGACTGCAGTCGCGGGCGCAGTTCCAGCTCGGCGCCGATCTCCATGTTGACGCGGTAGAGCGCGTCGAGGTTGCCGGTGGCCAGGGCGACGCGCTCGCGCAGCACCTGCTCGTGCTTCTGCAGCGCCTCGTTCTGGATCTGCAGCTTGGCGAGCAGCGCGACGTTCTCGAGCCGCAGGCGGCGGGCGTTGAGGTGCTTGCGCACGAGCCGCGGGATCTCGGAGATGTCGTCGAACGGCTTGGTGAGGAAGTCCCCGGCTCCGCCGCGCAGCGACTCGATCGCGGTCTGGAGCGAGGCATGGCCCGTCATGAGGATGACGGCGGTGTCCCCGTCGATCGCGCGCGCGTGCCGCATGACCTCGATGCCCGAGACGCCGGGCAGCGACAGGTCGGTGAGCACGAGGTCGGCCCCGGACTCGTCGAGCCGCCGGATGGCGTCCTCGCCGGTGCCCACCACCTCGAGCACCCACGAGTCGTCGTGCAGCACCTCCCCCAGCAGGTCGGCGACCGTGGCGTCGTCCTCGACCACGAGCACGCGCGCGCGCGGCCAGTCGGTCCCCTCCCCGGGGACGGACTCGTGCGGCGTGGGCTCGTGACCGGCGGACACGGGATGGGCTCCTCAGTGCGAGGTGGTCGGACCGCTCGACGCGGTGCGGTGGCGACCCGCCTTCTTGGCGAGACCGAGCGCACGCTCGGCGGACGCGAGCAGCTCGGCGGGCTCCATGCCGTCGCGCGGCGAGGCGGCCACACCGGCCGAGACGCTGATGCGACCGACGTGCGGGAAGCGGTGCTCCTCGAGCGTGTGACGCAGGCGCTCGGCGAGGCGGCGCGCGGGCGCCAGATCGCAGTCGGGCAGCGCGACCGCGAACCGATCGGCTGCGAGACGCGCCAACGTGTCGCCCTCGCGCAGCGCGAGACGCAGCACGAGCGCGCACTCGGCGAGCACCTGGTCACCGGTGGCCCGCCCGTACTTCTCGTTGATCGCCGAGAACAGGTCGAGGTCGAGCGTGACGATGCCGTACGGCGTCCCGTCCTCCTCGGCGCGGCCCATGCCCTCGACGAGCTGGTGCCGGAAACCGCGCGCGTCCACCAGACCGGTCACGGCATCGCGATGCGGTTCGCGCTGCAGACGCTCCAACTCGACCCGCGCACCGACCGCGGCGCCGAGCGCGCCCGAGGCGGTGCGCACGAGCGAACGCTGGTCCGCACGCCAGCGCTGACGCGGCTTGGCGAGCAGGTCGAGTGCACCCACGCGCTCGGTACCGCGGAACAGCGGCACGCTCATGGCCTCGCGCAGGTCGCCCACGCCGCGCTCCCACGCGCCACGCGAGCACCAGGTGGTCATCTCGCCGTCGTCCCCGGTCACGTGCAGGGCGACACCGTCGCACTCGAACGCGGACAGGAGTGCGTCGAGCGCCTGCTCGAGCGCGGCCGGTTCGGCGCGCGACGAGAGCAGTGCTTCGCAGGCGTCCCACAGGCAGCCGGAGGCCGCGCGTCGGTCGGCATGCGGCGTGGCGGCGTCGCCGGTCGTGCCATCCCCCTTGCGACGCACGGGGGCGTCGGTCGAGGCGTTGTCACGCGGCATGGGGTCGTCCGACGGGGCGAACGAGGACCGCTTTGAGATCCCCGAGACGGGCTGACGCTTCTTGGATTCGGCCGGATTCACGGAGCACGACCTCCAGTCGTTCACGGATGCCGGGCACCTGCCCGGACGGGTTCCGCTGCATCAGCTGCGCGTTGCCGCGCACGCCCACCAACGCGTTGTTGATGTCGTGATGGGCGCCCAGCACCTCACCCACCCGACGGTTCCACTCGTCCTGCTCGCGCTCCCAGTCGGCGACGATCCGGCGGATCGCCTCCGCGTGCTCCTGGGAACCCGCCCGCTCCATCGCGGTGGCGGCGTCCTCGAGGCGGTCGCGGAGCGCCTCCCACGGGGGCGTGAGCCCCGCGCGCGAGTCCATCCCTTCCATGCTCAAGCCGCTTCGTCGAACGCGAACGCCACCTTGGCCATGCGGAGCTTCAGGCGGGACATCGCGCGGGTGTGCACCTGCGAGACACGCGACTCGGAGATGCCGAGCGTGCGGCCGATCTCCTTGAGCGTGAGGTGCTCGTAGTAGTAGAGGGCCACCACCAGGCGCTCCTGCTCGGGCAGCTGGTCGATGGTGTGGAGCAGCACGCGACGGGTCTGATCGTCCTCGAGGCGCGCCTCGTGGTCCACGACGTTCGGGTCCGCGAGGTGGTCGGCCAGCGTGCTCTGGTCGTCACCGTCGTTGCCGCGCGACTCGTCGAGCGACACGAGCACCGCGCCGCGGACGTGATCGAGCAGACGGTAGAAGTCCTCACGCGACATCTTGAGCTCGCGCGCGACCTCGTCCTCGGACGCCGCACGGCCGAGCTTCTGGTCGAGCTTGCGGGTGACGCCGTCGAGGTTGCGGGCCTTGCGACGCATCGAACGCGACGCCCAGTCGAGCGCGCGCAGCTGGTCGAGCACCGCACCCTTGATGCGCCACACCGCGTAGGTCTCGAACTTCACGCCCTTGCCGGTGTCGAACTTCGCATGCGCGTCGAGCAGACCGAGCACGCCCGCCGAGTACAGGTCCTCGTGGTCCACGTTGCGCGGCAGCGTCGCGGCGACGCGCTCGACGACGTGACGGACCAGCGGCGCGAAGCGCTTGAGCAGGTCGTTCTTGTTGTACGTCACCGCCTTGGGCGCCGGGGCCGCAGGAGCGGCGACGCGCGCGGTGGTGGCGCGCGGCGTCGTCGTGCGCGCGGCCGTCGCACGGGTGGTCGTCGGACGCGCGACCGTGGCGCGCGACGAGGTCGTCGTACGCGAGGTCGTGGCCGTGCGACGACCGGTCACGAGCTTGAGCTCGGGACGGCGCGAGGTCGCGGTCTTCTTGCGGGCGGGGGTGGCGATCGTGGCGGCGCGGGGCATGACGGATGTCTCCTAGGCTTCGAGGCGGTGAGACGACTCCGACTTCGCGTCGAACTCGGGACCCGACGCGAGGGGCTTCCACAACTGGGCGGCCAGGGCGCGGATGGCGACCGCGGCCGGCGAATCGGGCTGCGACACGACGAGCGGCTCCTGCGCGCGCTCGGCGCGGATCATGGCGTGGTCCTCGGGGATGCTCCCGAGCGTGTCGATCTCGAGCCGCATGAAGTGACGCGCGAACACGCGCATGCGGTTGGCGATCTCCTGCCCCTCGTCGGGCGTGGTCGCCATGTTCACGACCAGGCGCGGCGAACGCTGCAGGGCGTTGCCCTGCTGCAGCGTCTTGAGCATGGCGTAGGCGTCGGGCAGCGACATGACCTCGGTCGAGGTCACGACCACGACGTCGCTGGCGAGACGGCAGAACTCGAGCGTCGTGGCGTCCGGCCCCGCCGGCGTGTCCACGATCATGAGGTCGGCGTTCTCGCCGACCGTGCCGAGGGCGCGGAACAGCACCTCGCGGCGGAAGTCGTCGAGCGCCTGGACCGGCTTGCCCGCGCCCGGCCCGGGCACCAGCGTGACGCCCTGCGGACCGTTGACGAGCACCTCGTCCACCGGACGCGCGCCCGTCACGACGTGCGACAAGTCGTGACGCGGGTGCACGCCGAGGACCAGGTCGAGCTGGGCGTTGGTGAAGTCGGCGTCCACCAACAGGACGCGCGCCCCACGCTGACCGAGCGCGACCGCGAGGTTGGCGGCCAGGTTGCTCTTCCCCACCCCCGACTTGCCGCTCACGACCGCGATCGTGCGGACGCGCGGACGCGACTGGTGCGCGGCGTGCTCGGGGCCGACCTCAGCCGCCGACGCATTGCCGCGGACCACCTGCATGGGCGGGTTGCCCTTGCGCGAACGGCCCGTGCTCACGCGGCCTCCGCGGCGACGGCGCACAGGGCGCGCACGAACTTCCAGTAACGCAGCTGGAGCTGCGTGCGGGCGAGCGGCCACTCGAGGCCCATGCGCTCGCAGCGACGCTGCTCGGCGGAGAGCGACTCGACGGCGGCCTCGGCCGCCATGAGGCGGGCCGCAGGCGACTCGGGCATCTCGCGGCGCGGGTCCGCGAGCGGGGTGACGGCGAGGAACGGCTTCATGCGGCCCTCCGAAGCGTCGTCTCGACGCCGAGTTCACGACCCAGGAGACCGAGCGACGCATCCGTGCGACGCTCGACCTCCCGACGATCCAGCTTCAACGCGGCCGCGGTCTCGGCGACCGACAGGCCCTCGAGCAGACGCAGCGTCAGCACGAGACGGTCGGCCTCGGGGAGCGCCTCGATCGCGGCGGCGAGACGCACGCGCACGGGCAGCTCGCGGACCTGCTTCGGGAGGCGCGCGCTCATGCGGCCTTCCGCAGCGTGGAGCGACGACGCTCCGGACGCGACAGGAGCGCGCGGCGCACGGCGCGGCGCAGCTCGTCCACGTGGAAGGGCTTCGGGAACACCTCGGACACGCCGGCGCGCATCAGGTCGCGCACGTGCTCGGGGCTGCCATAGGCGGTGACGACGATGACCGGCTGCGCGTGACGGCCGCGGGTCAGCTTCTGCGCGAGCTCGAGGCCCGAGAGGCCCGGGAGCTGGAAGTCCGAGATGACGAGGTCGCTGCGGTGGGAGCGCAGCCAGAACAGCGCCTCCTCCGCGGTGCGGAAGGTGTCGATCGTGTAGCCGTCGTCCGAGAGACCCTCGGCGAGGGCCCAGGACGTCGTCGACTCGTCTTCGACGATCAGGATGTGGGGCATCTTCGGCTCCGGTCGGTCGTGGGGGGGCGCGGACATCGGCTCCTTCCCCTTCTGCACCGGCCGTGCCACGGCCCCGACGCACCCCGCGGCCCGCCCCTCCGCCCCATGGCCGGACCGCGCCCGGACTTGAGCGGATTGTCGCAACCCCATTCGGGAACGAGGGTTGCGCCGAACGGGCCGGCTTCGTGCAGGATGGCAGGACGGGGCGGGCAGGACGCCCGGTCACGACGACGGCCGGGCGTCGAGGACGCCCGGCCGCTCGATTCCGCACCGCCCCCGGCCGGGGGCGATGGATTCCTGACCATTCCCCGGAGGGGCCGACGCCCCCCCTCAGGCCCCCTCGGCCTCGTCCCCGTCGTCGCCGATCTCGTACTCCTTGAGCTTCGTGCGCAGGGTCTGGCGGGCGATGCCGAGTGCGTCGGCGGCCTTCGTCTTGTTGCCCTTCCACACCGCCAGCGCGTGCTCGATGGCCATCTTCTCGATCTCGGCCAGCTTCACCACGCGCCCGGCCGGGAACGGGTCGGCGCCCGTGCCCGCGGCCGTGCCACCCGAGACCGCCGGGTGCGTGAGCTCCGGCGGCAGGTGCTCGACGCGGATCTCGTCCTCGGCCTCGAGCAGCACGACGCGCTCCATGACGTTGCGCAACTCGCGCACGTTGCCCGGCCAGCGATAGGCCTGCATGCGCGCGATCGCCTCGGGCGTGACTCGCGCGGTCGTGCGCCCGAGCTCGCGACAGAAGCGCTCCACGAAGTGCGCCGCGAGCAGCGGGATGTCAGCGACGCGCTCGCGCAGCGGCGGGATGCTCACCGGCACCACGTTGAGACGGTAGTAGAGGTCCTCGCGGAAACGGCCGTCGGCGACCCTCGCCTTGAGGTCCCGGTGCGTGGCCGCCACGACGCGCACGTCCACGGTGATGTCGGTGCTGCCGCCGACCCGACGGAACGTGCGCTGCTCGAGCACGCGCAGCAGCTTGGCCTGCAGCTGCGGGGCCATCTCCCCGATCTCGTCGAGGAACAGCGTCCCCTTGTCCGCCAGCTCGAACAGCCCCTTGCGCGCCACCTTGGCGTCGGTGAACGCCCCCTTCTCGTGCCCGTAGAGCTCGCTCTCGAGCAGCTGCTCGGGGATGGCGCTGCAGTTGAGCTCCACGAACATCTGCCCGGCGCGCGCGCTGTGGTCGTGCAGGTAGCGCGCCATGAGCTCCTTGCCCGCCCCGGTCTCGCCGTGGATGAGCACCGTGCTCGCGGCGGCCTTCGCGGCGCGGTCGAGACGCGCGAGCACGTCGCGCAACCCGCCGGCGGCGCCGATCAGCTCGACCTTGCTCTGCGCGCGCGCGCGCAGGTGCATGTTCTCCGCCCGCAGTCGCGCCGTCTCCATGGCACGCGTGAGGACGATGCCGAGATGGTCGAGGTTCGGGGGCTTGAGCATGAAGTCGTTCGCCCCGATGTGGATGGCCTTGACCGCATGCTCGACGCTGCCGTGCCCGGTGAGCATGACGACCGGCAGCAGACCGTCGAGGTCGCGCAGGTCCTTCAGGACCTTGAGGCCGTCGTCCTCGCCCAGCTTGAGGTCGAGCACCACCGCGTCGAGGTCGTTCCTGCGGGCGGCTTCGAGGGCCTCGCGGCCGTTCGTCGCCTCCAGCACGACGTACCCCTCATCCCGCGCCCACTCCCCGATGCTGAACCGGAGGGTCTGCTCGTCATCGACGAGGAGGAGCGTTCCCTTCGAGGTCGCCGGCGTCGGGCTGTCGTCTTTCACCATTCCGCTTCTCCAATGGGAAGTTCAGGAGCACCGTGGTCCCGCGGCCTTCCTTGCTGTCCACCGCGATGGACCCGCCGTGCTCCTGCATGATGGTCTGCGAGATGCTCAGCCCGAGCCCGGTGCCCGAGGCCTTGGTCGTGAAGAACGGATCGAACATCTTGGCGAGGTGCCCCGGCGGGATGCCCACGCCGGTGTCGATGACGCGCACCTGCTGGGTCTCGACCCACGGGCTCCCCCCCGCGTCCTCCGCATGGTCCGAGGCGCGACGTCCGGGGTGGGTGGTGGTGTCGCCCGCCCGCCGCCCGGTGCCCCGCGGCAGCCGACGGTGGCGCACGAGTCGCACCTCGTAGCGCAACTCGCCGCCCGAGGGCATGGCCTGCAGCGCGTTCTTGGTGACGTTGAGCAGCACCTGCTGGATGAGGTCGGCGTCGATGTAGACCGGGGCCAGACGCGGGTCGGCCTCGAACACGATGCGCACGCCCTGCTGCTCGGCGTGCTCACGCTCGACCGCGAGCACGCGCTCGACGACGTCGGCGAGCAGGGCCGCGCGCAATTCGGGCTGCCGCGGACGCGCGTACTGCAGCAGGCTGGTCACGATGCGGTCGAGGCGATCGACCTCTCCGAGGATGACCTGCACGAAGCGCGCGCGGTCGTCCCCGTCCTCGAGGCGCTTGAGCAGCACCTGGGCGCACGTGCCGATGCCCGCGAGCGGGTTGCGGATCTCGTGCGCGACACCGGCCGAGAGCTGTCCCAGCGTGGCGAGGCGCTCGTGACGACGCAGCTCCTGCTGCATGCGGTGCATGCGCGTGAGGTCGGACAACGTCACGAGCACCGACGGCGGCTCGCCGAAGCGCCACGCCCGCAGCAGCACCGGCACGTCCCCCGCCCCCGGCGTATGCAGCACGGCCTCGCGCTCGAACGCGGGCGACGCGAAGGCGTCCCGCGTCAGGTCCTCGCCGGCGACCACGGTGCGGAGCATCGCGGCACCCTCGGCGCCGACGGCCTTGGCCACGGTCGCACCGAGCAGCTTGAGCGCGGCCTGGTTGGCGGACACGACGCGCCGGTCGGCATCGAGCACGAGCACGCCCGCCTCGCTGCCCTCCATGAGCAGCCGGAACGCCTCATCCGCCGGGAATCCGGACGGGGAACGGCGCGTGCGTGCGGCGCGCGGCCGCGGGGACTGCTCGGTCATGGGCTCCCTCCGTGGGCGAGCGCAGACTAGCGCAGCCTCGTGCGCACCGGAAGCACGAGCGCCGCCGGTCCACGCGGGACCGACGGCGCTCGGGGAAGCGTTGGTGCGGCGATCAGTCGGACTGCATCTCGCCGAGCAGGGCCTCGACCAGTCGGTCACGGACCTCGGGGCGGTCGTACCAACCCTCGGCGACGCGACGACGCGCCTCGAGGACCCGATCGAGTCGAACGACGGCGGGCAGGGGCTGCGATGCGGTGCGGGCGGAGCTGCGCGAACGACGTGCGCTCATGGACCCTCGTGGAGTGCGGGACACGGCGGAGCGGGTCGGGCTCACTTCTTCCCCGGATCGGGCTTGGGGCTCGCACCGGAGGCCTTGCGGCTCTCCTCCTGGATGCGCGCGTAGATCTCCTCGCGGTGCACCTTCACCTCGGGCGGTGCCTCGATACCGAGCTTCACCTGCCCCGAGCGCACCTCGAGAACGGTGATCTTCACGGAATCACCGATCCGGATGTTCTCTCCTAACTTCCTTGTTAGGACCAGCATGTCGAACGAGCCTCCGCTCTGAGTCCACGATCCGATCGGACCGCGGATGCAGCACCGCGTGCTGCGCGTGCGATGCCACGACCACCGCACGGACGCCAGACACCCCTCCGCGCGGACTGCATTGCGTATCGGCAAGGGATGCAAGCGACTTGAAGGGAGAATACCCATCCCCCGGGGGCCCGTCCAAACGCCCGCCCGGGACCCACCCGCGTGGGCCGTTAGCCAGAGGGAGAGCGCGCCCCCGGAACCCCGACGGGAGCGGCCCGCCGCGCCCGCGTCAGCGCAGGGCGGCCACGAGGTCGCGCGCCAGGGTCTCGACGCGCTCCTCCACCCCGTTCGCGGGGTCCTGCTGCACCAGCCGCATGAACGCCGCGCCCACGATGGCCGCGTCGGCGCGCCCGCGGAGCGGGGCGGCGTCGGCCGGGGTCGAGATGCCGAAGCCCACCCCGATCGGGAGCGGCGTCGCGGCCCGGAGCGCGGCGAGGCGTTCGTCGAGCGAGCCGGCGTAACCGCCCGCCGAGCCCGTGACGCCGGTGCGGCTCAGGCAGTACACGAAGCCGCGGCTGCGTGCGAGCAGGGCGGGCAGTCGGGAGGCGCCCGTGGTCGGGGCGACGAGCAGGATGGTGTCGATCCCCACCGCGTCGAAGGCCGCCCAGGTCCCGGGCAGTTCGTCGGGCGGCAGGTCGGAGAGGATGACGCCGTCCACGCCCGCCGCAGCGGCCTCGCGGGCGAACACCTCGGCCCCGACGCGCACGACCGGGTTGGCGTAGGTCATGACCACGACCGGCAGCGACGAGCCCTCGCGGAACCGGGCCACGAGCGCGAGCACGTCGCGCACCCCCACCCCTTCGCGCAACGCCCACTCGGAGGCGCGCTGGATGTCGGGGCCGTCGGCGATGGGGTCGGAGAACGGGACGCCGACCTCGATGGCGAGCGCACCGGCTCGCTCGAACGCCCGCATCATCGCGAGCGAGACCTCGAGCGACGGGTAGCCGGCGGTGAGGAACGGGATGAGTCCGGTGGTGACGCGACGCGACGCGAACGCCGCGCCCAGACGGGATGCGGGCACGCGCGTCAGTACGGCGTGCTGAACGGGTCGAAGCCCGGACGCGCGTAGCCGTAGCCCGGCATGTACCCGCTGTTGCCGTACTGGAGCGGCGAGCGCATGTCGCGCATCTCGACGCGGAACGTCGCGTTGCGGCTCGGCCGCCACGTCACGTCGAACCCCTCGAGGAAGAAGGGATTGCGCCCGGAGTCGTTGAAGCCGGTGCCGAACGTGTTGCCGATGCTCACGTTCATGGTGACGGGCGCGGCGAACGCGTAGGTGAACCCGAGCGTCTGCAGCGCACTCGAGCGCCCACCCCAGCCGGTGCCGAACGCGACCGTGGAGGAGAACTTGAGACGCGAGGGGTCGAACCACGCCGCGGGGCGCGCGAATGCCGAGATCGGCACGCGCGGCGCGAAGCCGGCGGTGCTGGGGTCCGAGAGCACGTTGGCGCGCGCCGCGGACGCGACGAGCGCGAGCGTGAGGGCGAGGCAGACGGTGACGGACGTGCGAAGGGGCGACATGGGTGACCTCCTCCCCTCTAGGCTAGGAACCGCGGCATCCCCTGTCAATGGGGCCGGGAAGCACGCGACCCCGGCGAGCGCGGGCTCACCGGGGTCGTGCGATCGGCGGACCCGGACTCAGACCTGCGGGTCCACCTCGAGCTTGATGACGATCTCGTACTGCGCGCCGGCCTGGACACGCACCGGCACCACGATCTGGCGCACCTCGACGACGTTGCTCGTCACCGTCGTGGGCGTCGTCGTGACGGCGGACGTCGGCGTGGGCTCGATCACCGCCATCGGCGTCGGCTCCACCACCGCCATCAGCGTCGGCTCCACCACCGCCATCGGCGTCGGCTCCATCACCGGCGTCGGCGTCGGCTCGACCATCGCCATCGGCGTCGGCTCCATCACCGGCGTCGGCGTGGCCAGCGAGGTCGGCTCCACGGTGAACGAGGGCATGGGCGCGGGCGCGGTCTCCGACACGGTGGCCGTGGTGTGGGCCACGTGCGCCGGGACCTCGGGACGCGCGAACGACGACGACGGGCGCGGCAGCGGGATGCTGCGGATCGCCTCGGATGCGACGGCCGGCGTGGTCACCGACTCCGTGGTGCTCTCGACGGGCGCGGGCGTCGGCGTATGGAACGACGACGGCACGGCGAGCGTCTCGGGCAGCGCGGGCGCGACCGGCGTGGACTCCACCGCGTGCACCGGCGGGGCCAGCTCGATCTCGGTGCCGTAGTCCACGCGCTCCGAGTCGATCGACACCGGCTCGGGCGTGGCCTGCACCTCGTGACGGATCGCCTGCACGGGAGCGGGCGGCGGCGGCACGGGGCTCGGCGCGAACACCGGCGACTTCGCGATCACCGGCTCCTCGGCCACCGGCGTGGACACGGGGCGCGAGGGCGACGACGGCGAACGACGCAGGTCCTTGGTGACCTTCTCCATCAGCAGGTGCGACACACCGCGGAACGTCTCGAACACGCCCCGCCCCTCGCTCGCGACGGCCTCGAACCACGGCACGCCGGTCGGGTTCAGCTCGGCGTTGAGTTCGTCGACGGAGTAGACGTTGGGCAGGTCGCGCTTGTTGTACTGGATGACCCACGGGATCGAGTCGAGCGTGAGCCCGTACTCGGCCAGATTCGCACGCAGGTTCGCGAGCGACTCCTTGTTCTCCTCCATCTTCCCGACCTCGGAATCGGCCACGAACACGATCGCGTCGGAGCCCTTCAGCACCAGCTTGCGCGTGGCGTTGTAGAACACCTGGCCGGGGACGGTGTAGAGGAGGAAGCGGGTCTTGAAACCCATGATCT
This sequence comes from bacterium, assembly GCA_046076045.1. Taxonomy (GTDB): domain Bacteria; phylum Eisenbacteria; class RBG-16-71-46; order RBG-16-71-46; family RBG-16-71-46; genus JAIOPA01. The sequence continues at coordinate 5,681 of JBJTRI010000185.1, read as the reverse complement.
CGCCGAGATCGAGAGGCAGCAGATCGAAGAAGAGCGTCCGGTCGGACTGCGTCTTCATGCTGACCATCTTGCCGCGGCTGGTGTCGGGCACCGCCTCGTAGATGGCCTCGAGGTTCGTCGTCTTGCCGCAGAGGCCGGCCCCGTAATAGACCAGCTTCGCGTTGATCTCCTTACCCGAATAGCTGACGACGACCACGTCGATCTCCTTCCCTGTGGTGACCCCACCCCTTCGCGAGGTGGTCCCATGGAGCCCCTTGCCGCCCTTTCTCCACGGGCCTCGAGGTGAACGGCGAAGCCGATCACGGATGGGGTCGCCACAACGGCCGGGCTTGCGGCCCGGAGCCTCCCTGCTCTGGATCCTGCAGGAACGAACGCTGCGGGGGATGTATCGGCGCGGTGTGCCGCGGGGCTTTAGCGGAATTCGCACGGGGGTGTCGGGAGGCGGTGGCGGGGTCGGTGGGAGGCGTGGCGGGGTGCTCGTTCCGACGCGGTTCTGAGGGGTTTATGCGGTGGCGCGGTGGTTCGGGAGGGCGGTCACATGGTGCGGGGGCGCGGCCGGAGGTGGGGAGTGTGGCTTCCTCGTGGGGCCCCGTCGCTTCGCTCCAGCCCCACTCCGGGTCCACACCCGCCCACCCCCGGCCGCCCCTGCGCTCGGCGGGACCTCGCCCCCCTCGCACGAGATGCACACGCGTCACCCCCCACGCCTCCACCGAGCTCGCCACTCGTCCGCTTCGCAGCCTCGTTACGCCCCACGATCTCGCACCGCTTGCCCATCTCTCCACTCCTTCCCCGCACGAAGCACACCCCGCCACCCGCCGAAGGAAGGAAGGAAGGAAGGAAGTAGCAACCTCGCTCGCCCGTCCGCAGCACGAACGCAGCCGCGCAACCGAACGCAGCACGACCGGTCCGCACGAGGCCGGAGCCCGGGTGCGGTGGGGTGGAACCGGAGTGGGGCTGGAGCGAAGCGACGGGGCCCCACGAGGACGACACCCCACCGCACTCGGGCGGTGCCCCGCACGCCCGAACGCAGCACGACCGAGCCCCGCACGCCCGAACGCAGCACGACCGCAGCCGCGCAATCGAGCACAGCACGAACGAGCACCGCACGACCGAACGCAGCACGCAAGCAACCGCACCACCGACCGCAGCACGACCGAGCACCGCAAGACCAACCGCAACACGAACGATCGACCCCGGGGCCGCGAAGGCCCCGGGGTCGGGAAGGTCGAGCTTCGGCGGGCGTCAGGCCGGGCCGGCGATCGCCTCGCGGACGATCCAGATGCCGGTGCGCTCGTGCACCTGCGTCTGGATGCGCGAACCCTCCCCCGTGTAGTGCGAGAGGAAGATGCGCTTCAGGTCCTCGGCCTCGTCGGCACGGAAGTAGCGGCGCGCGCGCGTGAACATGTCGTCGCGCTGCGAGTAGACGTAGGCCGTGACCTCGACCACCGGGTCGTACTGGCTCTGCGTGTAGGCGGCCTCGGGCGAGTGGTCCATGTCGAGCCACAGCGAGGCCTTGGAGTCGTGCACCTCGAAGCCGTGCTTCGAGGTCATGAGGTGCTCCCACAGGCCGTAGATCTCGAGGGGCACGTAGCGCACCTGGCCGGGATTCGTGGATCCCTTCCGACGCAGGTGGCAACGCACGATCTTCTGACTCGACATGGGACCTCCGGGGAACGAGCGGGCCCGCCGGGTTCTTGGGGGTGGCGGCGGCAGGCTCCCTCATCCTACTACGCCACCGCAGGTTGGGGCACCGTGAATGCGGCGGTGGAGCGCTCGGAGGACACGGGTCGGACCGGCGCGGGAGCCTTGACACCCCCCCATGCCCCGCCTACGGTCGCCCTCCACTCCCCGCGCGGGGGGCCCCCTCCCGGCCCCGTGCGGGTCCTGGAGGCAAAGGAATGTCCCGAATCGTCTTCGGCTGGCTGACCGCCCTGATCGCCAGCCTCCCGCCGTGGCTCGGATACGCCCTGGCGGACATGGCCACCGGCTTGCACTGGGCGGCCTTCCCGGGCCGCCGTCACGCCGTGATGGCCAACCTCGCCGTCATCCTCCCGCGCGCCTCGCGCCGGGACCGCGCGCGCGTGGCACGCGACATGATGCGCAGCTACAACCGCATGATGTACGAGTTCTTCCGCCTGCCGCACCTGTCGCGCGAGGAACTGCTGGCCTCGGTCGAGGTCGTCGGCAAGGAGCACCTCGACCGCGGTCTCGAGCGTGGCCGCGGCGTCATCCTGGCCTCCACCCACCTCGGCAACTGGGAACTGGCCGCGGTCATGGTCGCGCAGTGGGGCTACGCCCTGCATGCCGTCGCGGGCGTGCAGTTGTCGCGCTGGCTCTCGGGCGCGGTCCGCGACACCAAGACCGAGCTCTCCATCACGACCATCGCGCCCGAGGACGGGTTCCGGAAGATCGTGCGCGCCCTCGACCACAACGACCCGGTCGCGCTCATGGTGGACGGCAACCTCTACACGCACGGCGCGCAGGTCGAGTGGTTCGGGCGCACCACGCCCTTCCCCTCCGGACCGGGCGTGCTGGCGCAGCGCACCGGCGCGCTGCTCATGTGCGGCTACTGCGTGCGCACCTCGCCGGGGCGCTTCCGCCTCGTGATCGAGCCGCCGATCGACCCGGCCGCCTACGCCACCACCGCCGAGCTGCATCAGGCCGTGGCCGCGACCGCCGAGCGCCACATCCGCGAGCACCTCGGGCAGTGGTGCATCTTCCGACCGCTGTGGGACGAGCCCGCGCCCGCCCCCGCCGTGCAGCCCGTCGGCGTCGAACGCGGAGCGGACGCGTGAGGATCGGGATCGTCTCGCAGTCCTACTACCCGCGCTACGGTGGCGTCACCGAGCACGTGCACGCGCTTGCCCACGAGCTGCGCCAGCGCGGCCACGAGGTGACCATCATCACCAGCTTCTTCCGCCGCGGCGAGAAGGGGTTCAAGGACGGCGTGCTGCGCATCGGCTGGAACATCCTCGTGCCGTTCAATCGCGCGTTCGTGGACTTCGCGATCGGGTTCTCGCTCAAGCGCCGCCTGCGCAAGGCGATCCGCGACCTCGACCTCGACGTCGTGCACATCCACTGCCCCACCGCGCCGACGCTGCCGATCTTCGCGGTCCAGGTCTCGGACCGCCCCACCGTGGGCACGTTCCACTCCACGGGCGGGCGCACCGCGCTGCAGGACCTGTTCCGCCCCATGGTCGTGGGCGCCATGGAGCGCCTCGACGCGCGCATCGCGGTGTCGTCCACCGCGCTCGCCACCGCACAGCTCTACCATCCGGGTCCGTACCACGTGATCCCGAACGGCGTCGATGTGGAGCGCTTCCACCCGCTCGTGCCGCCGTTCGCCGAGTGGCGCGACCCCAACTTCACGAACATCCTGTTCGTCGGCCGGCTCGACCCGCGCAAGGGCGTGCAGGACCTCATCGCCGCCATGCCCGAGGTGGTGCAGCGCACCGATGGCCGCGCGCGCCTGCTGGTCGTGGGCGACTCGTACCTGCGCCCGCAGATCATGGCCGGGGTGCCGTCGTCGGTCCGCGAGCACATCCACTTCCTCGGCCACGTGCCGAGCGCCGACCTGCCGCGCTGGTACGCGACCGGCGACATCTTCTGCTCGCCGGCCACCGGCAACGAGAGCTTCGGCATCGTGCTGGTCGAGGCCATGGCCGCGGGGCGCGCGGTCGTGTGCTCGGACATCCCGGGCTACCGCACCGTAGTGACCACGAACCGCGACGCGGTCACGTTCCCGCCGGGCGACGTGCCCGCGCTGGCGCGCGCACTCTCGCAGCTGGTCGAGGACCCCGCCCGTCGCGGCCGGGTCGCCGAGGCCGGGCGCCAGCGCGCGCTCGAGTTCTCGTGGCCGAGCGTGGTGGACCGCATCGAGCAGGTCTACCGCGAGGCCGCTGGCCGCCGCGCCACCACCGCCTCGCGCACCTCGGCGGCCTGAGGGCCCATGCCCGGCCCGTCCGGCGCGTCCCGTCCCCGCCCGCTGCTCCTGCAGCGCGACTTCGCCGCGCTGTGGTGGGGTCAGCTCATCTCGCTGTGGGGCGACCGCATCAACTACCTCGCGCTCAACGGCCTCGTGCAGGAGCACACGGCGGGCTATCGCGACCCCGGCCACTCCTCGCTCATGCTCACACTGCACGGCACCATGTCGGTGCTGCCCGTGCTCATGTTCTCGCCGTTCGTGGGCCCGTGGGTGGACCGCTGGAACCTGCGCTCGGTGCTCATCGTCTCCGACCTGTTGCGTGCGCTGCTCGTGCTCGCGATCCCGATCGTGTACGCCGCCACGCACCACGCCGGGCCGGTCTGGACGATGGTGTTCCTCATGTTCACCTGCAACGTGTTCTTCCTGCCCGCGAAGAGCGCGATGACGCCCGAACTCGTGCCCTCCGACCAGCTGCTCACCGCGAACACGCTGCTCGCCATCGCGGGTGTGGCCGGGACGGTGCTGGGCTTCGCCATGGGCGGCTGGATCGTGGACCACTGGGGCTGGCAGGTCGCGCTCACCATGGACGCGGTCACCTACGGCGCCTCGGTCGTCTCGCTCGCCCTCATCCGCTACCGGCAGCGCCCGCGCGCCGCCCATGAGGTCACGCTGGGCGGGTACTGGCACGAGATCGTCGAGGGTCTCTCGGTCGTGCGCCGCTCGGCCACGGTGCGGCTGTCGCTCATCGCGCTGGGGGCGATCTGGCTGTGCGGCGGGTTCGTGCAGGTCGCGGGCATCCAGCACATCCAGCGCGCTGCGAGCATCCCCGGTGCCGAGCGCATCGCCGGACTCGGGGGCGCGCTCGGGCTGGGTGCGGCGATCGGCACATGGTGGACGAACACGCGCGGCCGCACCATCCCGCGCGCATGGCTGCTCGGGCTCGGGCTCGTGCTGGCCGGGGGCTTCCTCGCCTGCCTCGCGGTGTCCACGCGCTACGCGGTGTTCGCCGTCGCGTGTCTGCTCATCGGGGCCTGCGTCGCGCCGGCGTTCGCGCTCACCGAGACGCTCGTGCAGGAGGGCACCGACCTGCGCCAGCGCGGCCGCGTCTTCAGCCTGCGCGACTTCGCGATGCGCTCGCTCCTGCTGGTCTCCATGGCGCTCGCGACCCTGCTGACCCCGCGCGTGGGCACCACCGCCACGCTCATCGTGGGCGCGTTCGCGATCGCGCTCGCCGGCGCCCTCGCGCTGGCCCAGGGACGCCACGTCGTCCCGCCCGCACCGCCCGCCCCTCCCCGCGCCGACTGAACGCGCGCACCGCCCCGCGAGGGCTTCGGGGCACACCCGGACCGTCCACCTCCGCCTTCGGCGCGTGAAGTGTGTTCGACCGTGCATGACGATGTTTACCTGAGCCGAACACAGGTACGGTGTGGAACAACATCGTACGATACGACTTCACCCCGAGGTCACCCGTGGTGAACAACGTTCCTTGTGACTGCGATCGGAGGGACGAGTTTCATGGAGCGCGATGTATTTTAGTACGACATTACCCACCTGAGGGAACGGAATCGTCTCGCGATTCCAGTCCCATCCCGGGTGGCGAGTGCGCACGACCCCACGCGTCACGTGCCCGACCGCCGAATCCGTTCATCCCGGAACCAAGGGGTTCTCCGATGAAGAAGTCGTCCCGCCTCCTCCGCCTCGCCATGGCGCTGCTGGCCATGGCCGCACTCGCCGCACCCGTCCACGCCGAGCAGGA
>JBJTRI010000184.1:0-8272 GCA_046076045.1 bacterium | reverse complement strand
TAAAGGTCGGGGAGTCTGAACCCTCGCACTGAGCCCGCCTTTCCTCCGATTGCCGGGGAACCCTGGTTCCTGTGGCGCTCGTGCATTCGGGCATTGCGGGCCGCGCGCTCGCGGCCTAGCCTGACGCGGTCGCATCCGGGTCCACCGCAACGTCCCGCCGATCCCGCGAGGAGTCCATGGCCGCCACCCCCCCGAACGAGTACCCCGACCTGCCACCGGAGTTCGTGCCGCTGCCGGACGACGCCAGCCCGGCCGAGAAGGACCGGTACTGGTACGAGACCTGTTACATGGGCGACCGCATGCCGCAGCTCACGTTCCGCGCGGTCGCCATGGGCGCGGTGCTCGGCATGCTCATGTCCATCTCGAACCTGTACACCACGCTCAAGGTCGGGTGGTCGTTCGGCGTCGCCATCACCTCGTGCGTGCTGTCGTTCGTGATCTGGAACACCATCCGCACCGTGCTCGGGCGGGCGGTGAGCAACATGTCGGTGCTCGAGAACAACTGCATGCAGAGCACCGCGTCGGCCGCCGGCTACTCCACGGGGGCCACCATCGCGACCGCGTTCGGCGCGCTGCTGCTGCTCGACCCGGCGCACCAGCACCAGCCGTGGTGGGTGGTGACCTCGTTCACCCTCGTGACCGGCGCGCTCGGCGTGTGGCTGGCCATCCCCATGAAGCGCCAGCTCATCAACCAGGAGCAGTTGCCGTTCCCCTCGGGCATCGCGGCCGCCGCCACCCTGCGCAGCCTCTACAGCCGCGGTGGGGACGCGCTCAAGAAGGCCTACGCGCTCGTCGCCGGCCTGTTCACGGGCACCCTGGTCGGCATCCTCAACACCGCCGAGGACCAGTTCGCCGCACTCGGCCGGTTCTTCGAGTTCATGCGCACGCGGTTGTTCAACGTCCACCTGCCCGAGCAGGTGCCCGAGCAGGGCTTCCGGCTGCTCGCCGGCAAGCCCATGATCGGGTTCGGGTTCGAACCCAGCGTGCTGCTCATCTCGGCCGGCATGATCGTGGGGCTGCGCGTCTCGCTGTCCATGCTGGCGGCCTCGTCGCTGCTGTACTTCGTGATCGCGCCGTGGCTGCAGTCGGTGGACGCCGCCAACGCCGGCGTGCAGGGCTACATCGCCTCCATCCCGACCGCGGGCGGCGGGGCGTTCTTCCACCCGCGCAACTGGGCGCTGTGGGGCGGCACCTCGATGATGGTATTCGCCAGCCTCGCCGCGCTCGCGCTGCAGTGGCGCACGGTCGCACGCTCGTTCACGGTGCTGCGCCGGGGTCCGGCCGCGAACGCGCAGCCCAAGGACGACGCCGACGCGCGCATGGCGGCCATCGAGGTCCCGAACGGCTGGTTCGTGGCCGGCATGGTGCCCATCACCATCGCCATGGTGATCGTGCTCATGATCGCGTTCCGGATCCACTGGTGGGCGGGGCTCATCGCGGTCGCGATGTCGTTCGTGCTGTCCATGGTCGCCAGCCGCGCCACGGGCGAGACCGACACCACGCCGATCGGCGCCATGGGCAAGGTCATGCAGCTGCTGTTCGCGGTGCTCTCGCCCGGCAACGTGACGCACAACCTCATGTCGGCGGGTGCAGGCGCGAACAGCGCGGCGTCGTCGGCCGACCTACTCATCGACCTCAAGAGCGGCTACCTGCTCGGTGCCAACCCGCGCAAGCAGTTCATCGCGCAGTCCATCGGCATCGTGTTCGGCACCCTCGCCGTGGTCCCGGCGTGGTACCTGCTCATCCCCAACGCCGCCGCGCTCGACAAGTACCCGCTGCCCGCCACGCAGTCGTGGGTCGCGGTCGCGCAGGTGCTGTCGAACGGCATCGAGAGCCTGCCCATGTCGGCCCGGTGGGCGATCGTGATCGGCGCACTGCTCGGCATCCTGCTCCCGGTGCTCGAGCGCTCGTTCCCCAAGGCGCGCACCTGGCTGCCGTCCTCGATGGGGCTCGGCCTGGGCTGGGTCGTGTTCTTCAGCAACGCACTCGCGTTCTCGATCGGCGCCGTGATCGCGTGGCTGTGGGCGCGCTGGAAGCCCGAGCAGCAGGAGCGCTACAACATCCCGCTCGCCTCGGGTCTCGTGGCGGGCGAGTCGCTCATCAAGGCCATGCTGGCCATGCTGGCCACCGCCATCGGGCTCGCCGCCGGCAAGTAGGCACCTGACGCACCCCCCGAGCCCCCGTGGACCCCTCGGTCCGCGGGGGCTCGTTCGCAACGAGGGCTTCAACCCCGCCCGCCCCGCAAGGTAAGCTCATGGGGTCGTGCGCGCCGCCCGGGCGCCCCACCCCCGCCCGCCCCCGAACGGATCCATGCGCCGCCCCCTCCTCGCCCTGCTCCTCGCCCTGTGGTGCGCCGTCCCCGCGGCCGCCGCCCCGCGCTTCCGCCCCATCGCGGACGACGTGTTCTACCAGATCATGCCCATCGCCTGGCGCGACTCGAACAACGACGCGCAGCGCTTCGGCGACTTCGGCGGCATGACCGCGAGCCTGCCGTACCTGCGCTCGCTCGGCGTGACCGCGTTGTGGATGACGCCCATCTTCCCGTCGCCCGCCTACCACGGCTATCAGCACGGGCGTGCCGACCAGATCAACCCGTGGTTCGGCAGCGAGGCCCAGTTCCTGTCGTTCGTGCAGGCGGCCCACGCCGAGAGCATCAAGGTGTTCATCGACTTCGTCGCCTACCACGTCTCGCACGACACGCCCTACTTCACGGGTTCGTTCCAGAACCCCGCCTCGCCCTACACGCCGTGGCTCGCGTACACCAACGCCGCCAACACCACCTACGACGGCGCCGTGTACACGACGTGGAACGGCTCGTCGGTCGGGCAGATCCGCTGGCGCAACTCGAACCCCGCCGTGGCCTCGACGCTCAAGGCGTGGACCGCGCGCTGGCTCGACCCCAACGGCGACGGCGACCCGTCCGACGGGATCGACGGCTTCCGCCTCGACCACGTGCTGCCCGACAAGGGGCTGGGCTACGACCTCGCGTGGTGGCAGCAGTGGAAGGACTCGTTGCGCACCGTGTACCCCGACGTGTTCTCGTTCGCCGAACAGGCCGACTGGGGCTCGCGCGGCGCCGAGCTGCTGGGCCCGCACGACGCCACCTTCACGAAGCCCTTCCTGTTCGCGGCCCGCAGCGCCATCGCCTCGGGCAGCGCTGCGGGGCTCTACCAGGAGATGGCCGCCACCGTGGCGTCGCTGCCGCCCGGTCGCACCTACCTGGGCTCGCTCGGCGACCACGACGTGGACCGACTCGTCACCGGTCTCGGCAACGACGTCGCGCGCGCGCGCGTGGCGGCCGCGGTGCTCATGCTGCAGCCGTTCCCGCCGGTGATCTACTACGGCGACGAGATCGGCATGCGCGGGGCGAAGGCCGACTTCGGCAGCGACAACAGCGACATCCCGATGCGCGAGCCGTTCAAGTGGAACGCAGTCGCCGGCCCGCCCATGTCGAACTACTTCGTGCTCAACAGCACGGCCTACAACGCCCGCGTCTCGCGCAACAACGACGGGCGCTCGGTGCAGGAGCAGAGCGGCGTCGCGGGCTCGTTGCTCGAGACCTATCGCGCGCTCGGCGCGCTGCGGCGGGCACACGCCGCGCTGCGCCGGGGTCGCTACGACGCGGTGCCCGCCGCGAACCCGGCCACCTGGGCGTTCGCGCGCACCGCGCCCGAGGAGACGCTGCTCGTCGCGATCCACCTCGCCCCCACGGCAGCGACCGTGAACCTCGACCTCTCGGGTTTCGCGCTGCCGGCGGGTGGCAGCGCGGTGCGCGACGTCGTCAGCGGCGCCACGCTCGCGGCGGTCACCGCGGCGAACCAGTCGGCCTACCCCGTGAGCATGCCGGCGTCGGGCCATCGCGTGCTGTCCGTGCGCCTCGGCACGCCGGTCCCGCCACCGCCCTCGCCGTGGGACGGGGCCGCCATCCCGAACGATCTCGGGGCCGCCGCGCTCGTCGCCACCCAGGTGCTGCCGACCACGTTCGGTGACAACGTGAGCGAACTCGACCGCCTGTACGTGCAGCCGCGCACCGAGGGGCTCGCGGTCGGCATCACCGGCAACCTCGCGACCGACGGCAGCGCGCTCGCGCTGTTCCTCGACACCGCGCCCGGCGGGCAGGACTCGCTCGCGACCGCGTCGTTCCCGCAGCCCCCGGCCGGCATGCCGCAGGCCAACGGGCTCGGGTTCGACACCGGGTTCGCGCCCGACCTGTGCCTGTGGGTGAACGCGTACGGCGGCAACCTCTACCTCGACCTGTTCACGCTCGCGACCGGCGGCGGAGGCTCGAAGCGCTACCTCGGGAGCGGCGTCGTGGGCAGCGCGCAGCCCGCACTCACCGGGGGCAGCAACCCCGCGGGCTTGCTGGCGTCGCTGAGCAACGCGAACACCGGAGGCGTCACGAACACCAGCGCCACCGATGCCCCGACCGCGACCAGCGGGTTCGAGGCGCTGCTACCGTGGGCCGACCTCGGGCGCGACGGTCCCGGCACACCGCTCAAGCTGCTCGCCACGATCGTGCGCCCCGACGGTCAGTTCGGCACCCAGTTCCTGCCGCCGCTCGCCCCCGGCACCGCCCCGCTCGGGTACACGCCGTTCTCGCTCAAGACCGTGCCGGGCATGCAGTACGCGACGATCGACGCGTCGCTGTCGGCTCCGCCCCGACCACGCCCGACCACGCTCGCGCTCGCGAGCACCCCGAACCCGTTCCGCGACGAGACCGTGGTGACTCTCGCGCTCGCACGCGAGGGCGACGTCACGGTGGAGGTGCTCGACGTGAGCGGCCGCCGCGTGCGAACGCTCGCGCAGGGAGCTCGCGCCGCCGGCGCGCACGCGCTGCGCTGGGACGGGCGCGACGAGGCGGGGCGTGTCACGCCGGCCGGGCTCTATCTGGTGCGGGCACGCACCCCCGAGTCCTCAGGCACGCTGCGGATCGCCCGCGTCCGCTGACCCCTTCATTGGCGCTTGACGCCGACGACCCCGGCAGGCTCGCGCCCGCCGGGGTCGTCACGTCCTCACGGTGCGTCAGTCGAACGAGACGCCGTCGCGCAGCTGACGCTCGGCCTCGAGCCAGAACTCCACGTGACGGTGCCCCTCGTGGCCGGAGCGCACGTAGAGGTCGTGCGCCCGCAGCGCCACGTCCTGGTGCGTGAACACGGACACGACCGACGGCGCGGGCGCCACCGTGGCGCGCGCACGCTTGATCGCGGTGGTGCTCGTGGCGGCCGTCTTGGTGGCCGGACGGGCGACGACCTTGCGGGGCGTGGTGGACGACGGGGTCTTGGTGGTCTTCGTGGTCTTCGTGGTACGGGGCTTCGAACTCGGCACGACTCCCCTCCGTGAATGTGTGGGGGTGGATGGAACGACGCGCGCAAGGTAGCAGGGTACGCGTGTCCGCCGCGTGAAATCATCGTCAAACCGGCGTTACGATCGCCGTTCATATTCACGGCGAACAGATTCTCGCGCATCGGCGACCCCGGGAGTGGTCGCATGGGACCATGCGGCGCACAACGCGTTCCGTATTGCGCTATCCTTGTCAGCAAGGAGGGCCCATGGACCCGAACTCGTTCCCTGCCTGGGCCGTGTGGATCGCGATCGGCATCGCGACCGCCGCGGTCGAGGTGCTGAGCCCGGTCTTCGGTTTCATCTTCATCTCCGTCGCGGTGCTGCCCGCCGCACTGGCCGCCGCGCTGGACGCCCCGCTCGCCGTGCAGTTGGTGGCGTTCGTGGTCACGCTCGTGCTGCTGCTCGTGTTCGTGCGGCCGCGCCTGATCGCCAAGGTCGCGCCCGCACCGGGCCTGCCGCCGGGATCGGCCGCGCTCGTCGGCCACCGTGCCCGCGTCACCGAGGCGGTGGACCCCGTCACGGGCACGGGCCGCGTCACCGTGGCCGGTGCCGACTGGGCCGCACGCGCCGCCGACCCCATCACGGTCGGCACCGAGGTCGTGGTTCGTGCGCAGGACGGCGTCGTGCTCGTGGTCGAAACCCACCGTTCGTGATCGTCGTCGGCCCCGAGGGGCCGACCCACCCACCCGGAAAGGAACACGCCATGCAGTTCGTCGTGCTGGGCCTCGTGATCCTCGCCCTCATCGTGCTGAGCCGCTCCGTGCGCATCGTGCCGCAGAAGGAGGCGCTCATCATCGAGCGCCTCGGGCGCTACCGGAACACGGCCGACGCCGGCCTCAACATCATCGTGCCGTTCTTCGACGCCGTGCGCTCCAAGGTGGACCTGCGCGAGCAGATCAGCCAGATCGCCCCGCAGCCCGTGATCACGCGCGACAACGTGACCATGGAGGTGGATGCGGTCATCTACTACATCATCCTCGACCCGGTGAAGGCGACCTACGAGGTCTCGAACCTCAAGTGGGGTCTCGAGCAGCTCACGCTGTCCGCGCTGCGCAACGTCATCGGCGGCCTCGACCTCGACCACACGCTGACCTCGCGCGACAACATCAACACGCAGATCCGCGCGGCGCTCGACCAGAGCACCGGCCCGTGGGGCGTGAAGATCATCCGCGTCGAGTTGAAGAACATCAATCCGCCCGAGGAGATCAAGCTCACGATGGAGAAGCAGATGACGGCCGAGCGGACGCGCCGCGCCGTCGTCACCACCGCCGAGGGCGAGAAGTCGGCCGCCATCCTGCGCGCCGAGGGCCAGAAGCAGTCGTCCATCGTGAGTGCCGAGGGCCAGAAGCAGTCCGCGATCCTGCACGCCGAGGGACAGGCCGAGGCGCGCCTGCGCGTGGCCGAGGCCGAGGCGCAGGCCATCCGTGTCGTCGCGCAGGCACTCGCCGGCGGCCCGTCGAACCCCGCGCAGTACCTCATCGCGCAGAAGTACCTCGAATCGCTCGGCCAGATCGCGGGCGGCGCCGACAAGGTGGTGTTCCTGCCCTACGAGGCCGCGGGCACCATGGGGTCGCTCGGTGCCATGAAGGAGATGCTCATGGCGCAGACGCCCACGAAGTGATCGTCACGCACGCACGAGGGGCCGCCTCCGACCGGGAGGCGGCCCCTCGTGTGCGAACGGTACCCGCTCAGAACAATCGCTGCGTGAGCGCGATGGCAAGGTTCTGCCGCAACTGCCCTGCACGCCGCACCCGGCGCTCGACCTGCGGGAGTAGGACCGCGGGATCCTGCGCCGTGTCGAGACGCCCCGAGGTGTCGAAGCGGTCGTATACCAAACGTGCCGACAGCTCCACGCCGAGCAGCGCGGTGATGCGCGCCGTGAACGTGCCCTCCAGGTCCACGTCGGGCGTGCGCCAGTACGAGGCGATGGCGCGATGCCCCGGCTGGGCCGTGGCGGCCACCGCGTCGTAGCGCTCGAGCGCGTCCGTGTCCGAGTACCACAGCGGCTGGAACACGCCGAGTCGCCCCTGGAAGCGCAGCCGGTCCGGCACGATCGGCCCTGACGCGGTGGTCACCCACTCGAGCCCGGCGTCACCGTTGCGATACGAGGCCGTGCGCGTCGAGGGCGGCGCCTGCGTGTAATCGCGCCCGGCCGCGATGCGACCGCCCACACCGATTCGACCGATGACCTCTCGGTCGTCGCGTTTCACGAACACGCGCGCCACGCCGGCGCTGAGGGTGGTGCGCACGGGGTTCAGCGACAGGTTGCCGTTGGGCTGCGACTGGTCGAGGAACTGCGACTCCGCGCGCAGCGAGGCGTACGGGTCGACCGGGGCCGAGAGCGTGAATCGCCCCACGGTCTCGAACGCGATGCGGTCGTTCGTCTTGCTCGGCGGATCCCACACCCGGCGCGTCGGGTCGGCAGGGTCCTCCTGCTGCTGGCTGCTCTGGCCGTAGCTGAGGGCAAGCGTGTTCGCGAGATGGAAGCGCGGACCGAACGCGCGCTCGGCCGACGCATCGAATCGAGCGACCCACACCCAACTGCCGCGATCCCCGCCGTTCCAGTTCGCGCTGTAGGCGGACTGGGTGAGCGACAGCCCCACGACGCCCTTCGTGACCCACCCGGGAGTCGGCTCGGCAGCGCGTGCCACGGGCGTGAACGACAGCATGGACAGTGCAACGACGATCGGCAGCGAGCGGGACACGGCCGTCACCTCCTCGAGGCCGCGGCTCATGGACGATGCGCGTCGATCGAGAACCGCCCCGGACCGGTGAGTGCGACGGTGGCGAACATCACCAGGTAGACGAGCGCCATCTCGCGGTCCCCGAACGGGTCGCCGGCGTGCGCCACGAACGCGGCGACCGCCATCGTGACCACCGCGGGCAGCGCCGCCCAGCGCGTGAACAGCCCCACCAGCACGAACGCCGG
>JBJTRI010000183.1:0-33038 GCA_046076045.1 bacterium | reverse complement strand
GGGAGGCATGCGCTCCTTCTGCTGGAGCAGCACCGGCCGGCCGGGCCCGTGGTCGAGCCGCTGGTCGTGGACGGGTTCGAGTCGTTCGGCTACAGCCAGTACCACCCGCTCTACCTGAACCTCGTGGTGGGCGCACACAGCCACTTCGTGTACGCGTTCACGCACTCGCCCATGCGGCGCAAGGGCAGCATGACGGCCGGGCAGAAGCGCCGCCGGGCGCGCATGGAGGCCGAGGACGGGCGTCCCGACCCGCGGGCGATCGAGTCGGGCACGCACGAGGCGCTGCGCCTCGCGGCTCGTTCACCGCAGACGCTGGTCGTGCGTTCGGACGAGCATCAGGCCTACCCGCGGGCGCTGCGCCGACTCGAGGGCTACCGGATCCTGCACGAGCGCACCCACAGCACGGTGGCGCGCACCGCAGGCAATCCGTTGTTCCCGGTGAACCGGCTCGACCTGCAGCTGCGGCACAACAGTGCGAACCACAAGCGCGAGACGATCGCGTTCTCAAAGCGGCACCAGTCGGTCGTCGAGCGGGCAGCGTGGCTGATCGCGTGGCTCAACCTGGTGAAGCCGTTCTCGGAGCGACGGGACGGCGGCACGCCCGCTATGAGATTGGAACTGGCAAGGAGGCGGTACACCGTTGCGCAACTCCTGCGCTGGCGGCTGTTCCCCATGCGTGTCGGGCTGCCCGAGACCTACGCGACCTACTACCGCGGCGAGGTGCGCACGACCCGGATCCGCAACGAGCGCCGGCACGAGCTGAAGCTGGCGATGTGAGACGAGTGAACGCCCCCGGCGGGCGCGAGCCTCACCGGGGGCATCAACAATCTTCGCCGCACAACGCAAGGGGTTCGCTCAGAAGGCGATACGCACCGAACCGACCGCCCGGTCGTCGGCCGAGCGCGCGAAACCCGCACGCTCGAGGTTGCGGTGCAGCAACCCGACGTCGAACACCATGTCGCCCGAGACGAGCGTGAAGCCGACCGACAGCAGACCGGCCTTCTCCTCGAGGGCCCCCGGGTTGCGCTCCTGCCCCACGCCGAAGCGCACGCCCCACGGCAGCTCGGGCGTCTTCCAGTCGAGCCCGATGCCGTACGACAGCCCGGCGTCGGTGGCGCGGTCGAACCCGGCCCAGTCCTGACCCGCGTTCGCCGACAGCCCGACCACGACGCGCGTGGCCGGCGCGACCGTGAGGCGCGCCGAGGCGCCGCCCGAGAACGCCGACGAGCGCGTGGTCGCGAGCGTGCCGGTGGAGTCGCCCGCGATCAGGCTCTCCTCGTAGGTGCCGTCGAGGTCGAGCTCGCCCTGCCAGCGCACCGCAGCGCCGAACCAGCTGCCCCACGGACGATCGGGGTCGTTGGCGTAGGTGAGGCCCGCGCTCGCGCCCATCCCGCTGCCCTCGAGCGTGAGCGAGCGGTTGCCCGAGCCGGGCCCGCCCGACTGCACCTCGGTCGTGTACGAGTCGCGACGGTCCACCCACTCCCCCGCCACGCCGACGCGCATGCGATCGCCCATCGCGAACGACAACGCGAGCCCGGCGCGCAACTCACGCTGCAACGCCTCCTGCGAGACCGAGGCGGGCGTGGCGATGGGGCCCGACTCGTACACGAGCTGCTCGAGTCGCAGCACGGGATGCCACGCGTAGAGCGTCGCCGACCAGCGCTCGGCACCGTACGCGAGCGCACCGCCGGCCACGTCGGGGTAGCCGCGCTTCTGCACGGTCGAACGGTTGGTCGAGGCGAGGTCCTGGCGGTTCACGCGCTGGAAGACCGGCGAGACCTGCAGCGCGAAGCCGCGCGCGGCTCCGGCCGCGGGGTTCTCGAACGCGGTCTCCCCCAGCCAGCGGTCGGCGAGCGCGAGTCCGGCCGAGGCGGCGTTGGACGGCGCGGCCGCGTCGCCGGGGACCGGGAACCCGAACGCGGGGTTCGCGATCGGCTGCGGCGTCGCGGCCTGCGCGACACCACCGAGGGCGAGAGCGAGGAACGCGACGAGCACGAACGGGCAGAGCGGAGGCAGGCGTCGGGAGGTCATGGTCAGGCTCCGTACTTGTCGAGGCGGCCCGCATTGGCGAGCAGCACCGCGATGAGGTCCTTGCTGAGCAGCGTGCCGAGCGAACCCGCGCGACACGCCTTCTCGTGGAAGCGCGGCTCGCCGTCGGCGAAGCATACGCTGGAATGCACGAGCGCGGGCACCGGATGCCACGAGTGCCCCTTCATGGGCACGGGCGTGGAGTGGTCGCCGGTGATGCACAGCACGTCGGGGCGCAGCGCGAGCAGGCGCGGGAGCGCGGCGTCCACCGCCTCGATGACCGCGACCTTGGCGTCGAAGTCGCCATCCTCGCCGGCCATGTCGGTGCCCTTCACGTGCAGGAACAGGTAGTCGTGCGACGCCCACTCGCGCTCGGCCACGGCGAACGCGTCGGCCGCGCCCTCGCCCGAGGGCACGAACAGGTCCATGCCGGCGAGGCTCGCGACCCCGCGGTACATGGGGTACGCGGCGATCGCCGCGGCCCGCAGGCCGAAGCGCTCGCGGTAGCCCGGGAACGACGGGCGCTCCGAGAGCCCGCGCATGAGCACGGCGTTGGCGGGCGCCTCGGCGCGCAGCACCTCGGCGGCGCGCGCGACGAACGCGTTCACGATGCGGGCCGCCTTCTCGTGGCCCGCCCCGGGCTCGAGCGCACGCGCCGCGGGGATGGGCTTGCCCTCCTTGTGCGGGTCGGCATCGCTCACCGCGCCGCCCAGCCCCGGGCCGCGCAACACCGCCACGAAGCGGTGCCCCTTGCCCGGCAGCAGCACGACCTCGACGTCCTCGAACCGCGACGCTTCAGCGCGCAGCCGCTCGACGAGTCGCACGCAGGTCTCGGTGGGGATGCGGCCCGCGCGCCGGTCGGTGGCCACGCCTGCGGCATCCACGGTGCAGAAGTTCGCGCGCGCCGCGACGTCACCGGGCTGCAGGTCCACGCCCGCGCCCAGTGCCTCGAGCACGCCGCGTCCGACCGGATGCGTGAGCGGGTCGTAGCCGAAGAGCCCGAGGTGGCCGGGACCGCTGCCCGGGGTCACGCCCGGGGCGACCGGCACCAGGCGGCCGAGCGCGCTCGCGGGCGCGAGCGCATCGAGGTTCGGGGTGCGCGCCGCCTCAAGCGGCGTGCGCCCTCCGCGCGCGGCGTCGGGCAGGTCGCCGAGACCGTCGAGCACGAGCAACACGATGCGGGAACGACCCTCGATGACCAGCGATTCGATGAGACCCTTCATGGTCGGAACTCAGCTCCTCTCCAGCGACGGGATCAGGCCCCCGGCGTGCCGCGGGCCGCGCGCGCGGCGCGGCGACGACGGACGACGTACGGGAGCGCGAACATCCAGAGTCCGGTGCACCACATCATGAACAGGACGATCGCGGTGGGCAGGAACACGCCGAAGCGTCCCACGTCACCGCCGAAGAACGAACCGTCGTGCAACGACTCGATGAGGTCGGAGCGTCGCATCGCGGTCTGCAGCACCTCACCCGAGGCGAGGTCCACCTGCACCTCGTGGCCCGAGTCGAGCACCACCTTGGCCATGCCGCGCGACGGCCGCGCGTCCACGCGCCGGACGTCGTCCCACCCGGTGGCCTCGAGCCCCGGCTGCGTGCGCACCGCGCGCAGCAGCGCCTCGAACGCCACGGTGGGTTCGGTCGCCGAGCCGCGACGCTCGGGCGGCTGCACCCACGGCACCTGCTTCTTCACCTGGAGCAGGACACCGGTGACGATGACCACGAGCATGGGCAGCGAGACGAACGCGGTCGCCCAGTAGTGGAGACGGCGGACGAGGAGGTTGGCGGACATGGCATCCCGGGATGGGGGTCGCGGCGGCCCGAGGGTCGGGGGCACCGTGTCGGAACGTTCAGACTAGCACGCGCCCTCGCCGGCGTTGAGGGCGCGACTCAGTACCCCGGCACGGTGCCCCATGCGGTCCACCAGGTGAGCCACTCGGGGACGAGACGCCCGCTCCTCACCCCCGGATCCTCCGCGAGCGCGCGCTCGGCGGTCGCACGATCCGAGGCGTACACGTGCACGGCACGCAGTTCGCCCGCGCCCTCGATGCGGCCCGCGAACACGAGGGGTCCGCCCTCGGGACGCGGCGCACGCGACATGCGTTCGGGACCGCGCGGGGCGCCCTCCCCGCCTCGCCCACCTCGCGGCGCACGCTCGTCCACCGCGCCCTCGGCCCGGCGCAGCAGCACGAACGCGAACGTCACCATGGAGTCGCGCCTCATGCCCTCGGCCGCCCGACGACGATAGTCGTCGCCGAGCCCGCGCGGGGCCCACCAGTCGTGGAACTCGCACGCGAGGCGACCGCTCGCGATCGCGGGATTGCCGGCGAGCAGCGTGCCGAGGGCAGCCTCGCCCGGCGCGAACACGAACAGGCCGCGCAGCGCGCCACCGTTCTCGAACGGGCCGGCCGTGAGCAGGACCCCGAGGTCGGCCATGCGCCGGATGTTCGCCATGTGCCCCGCCTGGATGCTATCGGTGCGCGGGGTACGCTCCGCCGTCCACGACGGCCCACGGCGCAACAGTGCGAGCCGGTAGCGCACCCGGTCGGCGTGCGGCGCGGACGAGACCTCGGCGAACGCACACGACGCCGCGAGCAGGAGCACGAGCAGGGCGGACGACGGGAGCGGACGACGCATGGCGGGACCTCCGGGAGTCAGGTGGTCCGCTCGCGGGGGTCGAGCGCGGGTACGCGAGGCCGTAGCCTAGCACGCAGGGCACACGCGCTTGTCGGTCCCCGGTCCGGGTTCTATCCTCGCCCGTCCTCGACAACCCCCAACGCACCATTCCCGGAGGCAACCACTCCATGGCGATCCAGAAGGTAGGCGTGATCGGCTGCGGCCTCATGGGCAGCGGCATCGCGCAGGTCAGCGCGCAGGCCGGCTTCCCCACGGTCGTGCGCGAGGTCTCGCAGAACGCGCTCGACAAGGGCATCGGTTCCATCCACAAGTTCCTGCAGGGCGGCATCGACAAGGGCAAGGTCGCGCCCTACGAGCTCGACAAGGTGAAGAAGAACCTCACCGGCACGGTGAAGCTCGAGGACCTCGCGGACTGCGACCTCATCGTCGAGGCGGCGCCCGAGAACCTCGCGCTCAAGAAGGAGCTGTTCGGCGCGCTCGAGGGCATCGTGAAGCCGGGGGCGATCTTCGCCTCGAACACCTCGAGCCTCTCGGTCACCGAGATGAGCACCTTCTGCAAGCGCCCCGAGCGCTTCATCGGGCTGCACTTCTTCAACCCGGTCCCGCTCATGAAGCTGGTCGAGGTCGTGCGCACGGTGCGCACCGACGCCGCGGCGATCGCCGATGCGAACGCGTGGTGCATGGCGATCGGCAAGACGGTCGTGAACTGCGGCGACTCGACGGGCTTCGTCGTGAACCGTCTGCTCGTGCCCTACATGCTCGACGCCATCCGCGTCTTCGAGCAGGGCCTGGCGAGCCGCGACGACATCGACAACGCCATGAAGCTGGGCTGCGGCTACCCGATGGGGCCGCTGTTCCTGACCGACTACGTGGGGCTCGACACCACGTACTACATCAGCGAGATCATGTTCGACGAGTTCAAGGAGCCGCGTTTCGCGTCGCCGCCGCTCCTCAAGCGCATGGTCCTCGCCGGGCTGCACGGCCGCAAGACGGGCAAGGGTTTTTACGACTGGAGCACGAACCCGCCGTCGTGAGAACATGAGGGCACGCGAGTCCTTCGGGGCCGGAGCGCTCGTCGCTCCGGCCCCGCGTCCTTCCTCCCCCGAGGCTCCCCCGATGACCGCGCGCCGCCCGTCCCGTCGTACCCGTCCCCGCCTGCGCCTCGCCGTACTCGGTGCGGGCCAGTTGGGTGAGACCCTCGTGCGCGGCCTGCTCGACGCCGGGCTGGCCGACGCGAAGTCGGTCACCGTCACGACGGCCCACCGGACCCGCGCGCGCGACCTCGCTCGGCGGCTCGGCGTGCGCGCCGCCGCCTCGAACGCCGAGGCGGTCGAGGGCGCCGACGTGGTGCTGCTCGTGGTGAAGCCGCAGCAGGTCGTGCCCGTGCTGCGTGAGGTCGGCCCGCTGCTCTCGAGCCGGCAGCTCCTGGTCTCGGCCGCGTCGTCGGTGGGGACCGCGGTGATCGAGCGCCACCTCGAGGCGCGCGTGCCCGTGGTGCGCGCGATGCCGAACACGCCCGCGCTCGTGCGTCAGGGCATGACCGCGCTGGCCGGCGGGCGCTGGGCCGGCGAGCGCCACCTCGCGCGCGCCGAGCAGTTGTTCGCCGCGGTGGGACGCACCGTCGTGCTCGACGAGCGCCACATGGACGCGGTCACCGGACTGTCGGCGAGCGGGCCGGCGTTCCTGTACATCGTGATCGAGTCGTTGGCCGACGGCGGCGTCAAGGTGGGACTGCCGCGCGACGTGGCGCTCATGCTCGCGGCGCAGACCGTGCTCGGTGCGGGTGCGATGGTGCTCGGGACCGGCCAGCACCCGGCGATGCTCAAGGACGCGGTGACCACGCCGAGCGGCACCACGATCGACGGCATCCTCGAACTCGAGGACGGCGGTCTGCGCGTGGCCATGCTCAAGGCGGTGGTGCGTGCGACGCGGCGCGCGACCGAACGCGAGCGCGAGCTGTTCGGCGACGAGAGCCGCTGACGATGGACCGTGAGGACGGCATCGTCCCCGGACGCGACATCGAGGCGCGCGCGCACGCGCTCGCCGGACTGTTCGCCGAGGTCGCGCCGCGCGGCACCACCGACCTGTTCGACTCGGGCGTGTTCGAGGGCGCCGAGCCGGAGCGCGCACGGCGCGAGTGGTTGGGGGCGGCGCTGCACGCCTGCGTGCGCGGTGCGGTCGCGACCGACGCCGCGCCCGAGGTGACCGCCGACGTGGTGGACGCGTTCCACGACCTCGTGCTGGCCTCGGGGCAACTCGGCCCCGAGCACGAGTCGCAGTCGTGCCGGGCCGGGCTCGCCGAGCGCTACTCCGAGTACGACGGGCTTGCCCGCTCGCTGGGCCAGGGCGGCGCGGCGACGGTGCCCTACGCGGTCGCGGCGGCGTGCGCCGCGCACATCCGCGCGACCGACGCGGCTGCGCTGCGCGATGCGCTGGCTCCGCTGCTCGAGACGCTCGCCGAGGGCGCCACGCACGCGGTCCTCGAGGCCGACGACCCGCAGCTCGAGTGGCCGCCGCGGGCCGGGCTCGCGCGCGTGACCGAGCGGCTCGACGAGGCCGGTGTGCCGTGGGCGCTCGGCGGCAGCGCGCTGCTCGCCGCGCTCGGACTGGTGGACCGTGTGAACGACTGGGACGTGCAGGTGGACGCCGACCCCGAGCCGCTGCGGTTCCGGTTCGCTGCACTCCCCCACACCCTGCACGGCGCGGGCGGCTGCCACGCCGACCACAAGTTCGCGTTCGGGCCCGAGCGCGTCGAGGTGATCGTGCGCTTCGCGTTCGCCACGCCCGAGGGCACGGTGCGCATCCCGCTCCACCGCAGCCGCGTCTGGGACGGGCTGCCGATCGCGAGCCCCGAGGGCTGGGCGTGCGCGTACTGGATCATGGGCCGTCACGACGAGCCCACCGAGCGCGCCCGCCGTGCGACGCGCGCGGAGTTGCTGTTCGCGTGGCTCGGCGAGCAGGGCGCCGACGCCGACCGCATCGCCGAGTTGCTCGCGGAGCCGCTGCCGGACGAGCTCGCCGCGCGCCTGCGCGCGCTGCCGCCGACGCGCGGCTGAGCTACGGGCGCTCGGCGATGCGCTTCATCGCGCTCGTGTCGAGCCCGTACTGCACCAGTCCCGTGTCGGAGCGCCGCGCGCCCAGCCGCTCGTAGAACGCGCGCGCCGGGTTCCACTCGGTGACGTGCCAGTCGCAGCGGTGGCAGCCGCGCGCCAGCGCATCGGCCACGAACGCCTGGAACAACCGCTCGCCCGCACCGCTGCCGCGTGCCGACTCCTCGACGAACATGTCCTCGAGCCACATGCGGCGGTTGGTGCGGAACGACGAGATGGTGAAGTGGTAGAGCGCGAAACCCACGAGACGGCCGTCGCCGCGCTCGGCGACCAGCCCGAACAACGCGGGCGGCTCCTGGAACAGCAGTCCGGCCAGACGCTCGGCCGAGCCCGTGAGCACGTCGGACATGTGCTCGTACTCGGCGAGGCTGCGCACCATCTCCCAGACGTAGTCGAGGTCGGCGGCGCGCACCGGGCGCACCGTGACGGCGGCGGCGGGGTCCCGCGGGGTCGCCGTCATTCGCCGATCACCTTGACGAGGACGCGCTTCGGACGACGGCCGTCGAACTCGCCGTAGAAGACCTGCTCCCACGGACCGAAGTCGAGCTTGCCCGCGGTGATCGCGATCACGACCTCGCGCCCCATGACCTGACGCTTGAGGTGCGCGTCGGCGTTGTCCTCGCCGGTGTCGTTGTGGCGGTACTGCCCCACCGGGGCGTGCGGCGCCAGACGCTCGAGCCACACCTCGTAGTCGTGGTGCAGCCCGGACTCGTCGTCGTTGATGAACACGCTCGCGGTGATGTGCATGGCGTTCACGAGCACGAGCCCCTCGCGCACGCCGGACTCGGCGACCGCGCGCTCGACCTCGGGGGTGATGTTGACGAAGGCGCGGCGAGCGGGGAGCTCGAGCGTCAGGTGCCGGGTGAGACTCTTCACGGGGGATCCTCGGGGGGGCGGGACGGGGCGTCGGGACGCCGGATCGGGGGCGCAGGGTAGCGGCCCGCGCGCACCTTGTCGCCCCCCGGAGCGGGTGCTAGCGTCCGCGCGCCGCGACGGCAGGCGATGCGCCGACGCGCCCCCCGCCCCGCACCCACCATGGGCCCCGACCGGCCCTCATGCGACACCTTCGACCCAAGGAGCATTCCTTTGCCCTCCAACAAGTTCCCCGACATCGTCATCCTCGCCGGCGCGCGCACCCCGATGGCCGAGTGGGTCGGCGGCAAGCGCGGCGACGGCCAGAACGGCGGCGCCCTCGCCGCGGTCTCGGCGCTCGACCTCGGCGCGGTCGCGGCGCGCGGCGCGCTCGAGCGCGCGAGCGTGCCGGCCACCGAGATCGACCACGTCGTCATGGGCAACGCCCTGCAGACCTCGGGCGACGCGCTCTACGGCGCGCGCCACGTCGCGCTGAAGGCCGGCGTGCCCGAGACCTGTCCGGCGCTCACCGTGAACCGCCTGTGCGGCTCCGGCCTGCAGTCGGTGGCCACCGCGGCCCAGCTGCTCCAGTTGGGCGAGGCGAACTGGGTGATCGCGGGCGGCATGGAGAGCATGAGCCAGGCGCCGCACGTGCTGCGCGGCGCGCGTGGCGGCCTGCGTCTGGGCCCCGGCTCGATGCTGGAGGACTCGCTGTTCGTGGCGCTGAAGGACACCTACTGCGGCTTCTACATGGCGCAGACGAGCGACAACCTGGCGCGCAAGTACGGCATCTCGCGCGCCGAGCAGGACGAGTTCGCGCTGAGGTCGCACGAGCGCGCCAACGCCGCCAACCAGAACGGCCGCTTCGCGCAGGAGATCGTCCCGGTCGAGGTGAAGGCGGGCAAGCGCAGCACGATGGTGGAGAAGGACGACCACCTCTTCCCCAGCACCGACATCGGCAAGCTCGCCGCGCTGCCGGGTGCGTTCGGCCCCGACTCCATGGTGACCGCCGGCAACGCCTCGGGCATCGTGGACGGCGGCGCGGCCGTGGTCATGACGACCGCCGACCACGCCAAGGCCGCGAAGCGCAGCCCGATCGCGTACGTGCGCGGCTGGTCGTACGTGGGCGTGGACCCGAGCCTCATGGGCTTCGGTCCCGCGCCGGCGATCCGCAAGGTGCTCGAGCGCGCCGGCCTGAAGCTCGACCAGGTGGACCTGTTCGAGATCAACGAGGCGTTCTCGGGCCAGTACCTGGCGGTCGAGAAGGACCTCGGGCTCGACCGCGACAAGGTCAACGTGAACGGCGGCGCGATCGGTCTGGGACATCCGCTCGGGGCCACCGGCACGCGCCTCATCCACAGCGTGGCGATCGAGCTGGGCCTGCGCGGCAAGCGCTTCGGCGTGGCCTCGGCGTGCATCGGCGGCGGCCAGGGCATGGCCGTGCTGGTCGAGCGCGCCTGACGCGAACGGGATCGCGGGGCGCCGCACGGCGCCCCGCTCTCCCCCGCACCGGAGGAACCCCATGAACACCGAACACGACCTCATCCACGACTGGAACGAGGACGGCGAGCGCTGGGAGAAGCCCGGCTTCGAGATCCAGTTCGACGACGAGACGCTGCGCGACGGCCTGCAGTCGCCGTCGGTGCGCACGCCGACGATCGAGCAGAAGATCGGCATCCTCCACCTCATGGACCGGCTCGGCATCCACACCGCCGACATCGGCCTGCCGGGCGCGGGCCCGCACGTGGTGCGCGACGTGACGCGACTGGCCGAGGAGATCGTCTCGGCCAAGCTGTCCATCGCCGCGAACTGCGCCGCGCGCACCATGATCCGCGACATCGAGCCGGTGGTCGAGGTCGTGCAGCGCACCGGCCTGCCGATCGAGGTCTGCACCTTCATCGGATCCTCGCCCATCCGGCAGTACGCCGAGAACTGGACCGAGGACATGATGCTCGCGCACACGCGCGAGGCCGTGTCGTTCGCGGTCCGCGAGGGGCTGACGGTCATGTACGTGACCGAGGACACCGTGCGCGCGCGCCCCGACACGCTGCGCCGCCTGTTCCTCACCGCGATCGAGTGCGGGGCCAAGCGCCTGTGCCTGTGCGACACCGTCGGGCACGCCACGCCCACCGGGGCCGCCAACCTGGTGCGCTTCGCCCGGCAGGTCGTGGCCGAGAGCGGGGCCGACGTGGGACTCGACTGGCACGGCCACAGCGACCGCGGGCTCGCGGTCGCCAACACGATCGCCGCGATCCGCGCCGGCGCGACGCGCGTGCACGGCTGTGCGATCGGCATCGGCGAGCGCGTTGGCAACACCCCCATGGACCAGCTGCTCGTGAACCTGCGCCTCATGGGTTGGATCACGAACGACCTCTCGGCCCTCGCCGAGTACTGCCGCCTCACGAGCGAGGGCACCGGCGTGCCCATCCCGGTCAATTACCCGGTGGTGGGCGACGACGCGTTCCGCACCGGCACCGGCGTGCACGCGGCCGCGGTCATCAAGGCGTTCAAGAAGGGCGACCACTGGCTCGCCGACCGCGTCTACTCGGGCGTGCCCGCCGAGATGGTCGGGCGTCACCAGGAGATCGAGGTCGGGCCCATGAGCGGCGAGAGCAACGTGGTGTTCTGGCTCGAGAGCCGCCGCATCGCCGCTACGCCGGAGCGCGTGAAGGCGGTGTTCCAGCGCGCCAAGTCGGTGGACCGCGTGCTGAGCGACGGCGAGATCCGCGAGGTGCTGGCCGCGGTGGACGGGACGACGGTGTCGTGATGCGGCGCGTCGCGGTACTCGCGCTCGGGCTGGCCCTCGCGGGACTCGCGACGGCCGCCGCTCCCGCGCGTCGCACGCCCGCGACCACCCCGCCCACCGAGCGCCCCCTCGACCTCGCCCTGCAGGCGAAGCTCCACGAGGAGGGCGGTAACTACGCGGCCGCCGCGCAGGAGCTCAAGCGCCTGCGCGCACGCCAGGCCCCCGACGCCGACCTCGAACTGGCGCTCGCGCTCGATGAGGCCCGCATCGGGCTGGTGGACTCGGCGTGGGCGCGCCTGTACGGGCCCGTGCTGAGCGCCGCGCTCGAGGACACGCTGGGCCTCGCCCGCCGACACGACTACCCGTTCCAGCGCGAGCACGCGTGGGTGAACGGGGGGTTCAACGGCTGGTACTGGTACGTGGCGCGCGCCCGCGCCGAGTTGGCGTTCGCGCGCCGCGACTGGCCCGAGGCGGTGCGCATGGCGAGCCGCGCGGCCGAGGCGCGACCGCTCTCGGGCAAGGACGCGCTGCTGCTGGCGCTGGCCGCGAGCCACGCCGGCGACGCCGAACTGGGCGAGGCCGCGGCGAACTGGGCGGCCTACCTCGAACCGTGGCTGCCCGAGGCGCACCACCTCGCCGGCCTGTGGGCATGGCGCAACGGCCGTCGCGCCGAGGCGCGCACCGCGCTCGCGACCGCCGCAGCGCTCGACTCGAGCTGGCGCGACCCGGTGCTCGCGCTCGCCCGCCTGAGCCTGCCCGGCACGCGCGCCGACTCGTTGCCGCGCCGCTTCCTCCACGGAGCGCGCGCGTGCGCGGTGCTCACCTCGGCGAAGCGTCCGAAGCAGGAGGAGTACCAGCAGTTCGACGCCGTCCCCATGCTGGCCTTCAACCCCATGTCGCAGCCCGCCGACTCGCTGCGCGCGCGCATGGGGCTGCGCAAGCCGCTGCAGGTGTTCGTCGAGGTGCTCATCGGCGAGACCGGCCGACCGGTGCTCGTGCAACTCCCCTATGGGACCGAGGAGACCGTGCCCGCCGGGGTCGTGAACCACGTCGTCGGTCAGATCGGTCAGTGGCGATTCATCCCCGCCCGCAAGTTCGACAAGCCCCAGCGTTCGTGGGCCTCGGTCGAGTACGTCCTGCAACCCTGAACGCGCGCGGCCTCGGCCGCGTCCGCGAGGAGCCCCCATGTCCCGCCGCCACCACATCGCCGTCATCCCGGGAGACGGCATCGGTCCCGAGGTCGTCCGTGAGGGCTTGCGCGTGCTCGATCGCGTCGCCGCCATCGAGGGCTTCACCGCCACGACCACGCGCTTCCCGTTCGGCGCCGAGCACTACCTGGCGACGCAGGAGGTGATGTCGGACGCCTCATTCGAGGAGGTCCGCGGCCACGACGCGGTGCTGCTCGGCGCCATCGGCGATCCTCGCATGCAGCCCGGCTTCCTCGAGTTCGGCATCGTGGCGCGCCTGCGTTTCGGGCTCGACCTGTTCGCCAACATGCGCCCGGTGAAGCTGTACGACGAGTCGCTCACGCCGCTCAAGGGCAAGCGCCCCGAGGACCTCGACTTCATCGTGGTGCGCGAGAACACCGAGGACGCCTACGCCGGCATGTGGGGGCACTTCAAGAAGGGCACGCCCGACGAGATCGCGACGCAGGAGATCATCTTCTCGCGCAAGGGTGTCGAGCGCGTCATCCGCCACGCGTTCGAGACCTGCCGCGCGCGCAACCGTCGTCGCAAGCTCACCCTGCTCACCAAGGCCAACGCGGTCCGCGCCATGGAGCTGTGGACACGCACGTTCGCCGAGGTCGGCGCCGAGTACCCCGACATCACGCGCGAGCACCAGTACATCGACGCGGCGTGCATGTTCGTGGTGACCGCACCCGAGCAGTACGACACGGTGGTGACGAGCAACATGTTCGGCGACATCTTCACCGACCTCGGGGCCGCTCTGGTGGGCGGGCTCGGGATCGCAGCGAGCGCCAACCTGCACCCCGGACGCGTGAGCCTGTTCGAGAGCATCCACGGCTCGGCCCCGCAGTTCGCGGGCCAGAATCGCGCCAACCCGCTCGCCACCATCATGGCGGTCAGCATGATGCTGGAGACGCTCGGCGAGACCGGCGGTGCACGACGCATCGAGGACGCGGTCGTCCGCGTGCTGCGCTCGCGCCGTCTCCCCAACCTGGGGATGGACTCGGGGTTCGGCACCGACCAGGTGGCCGACCTCGTGCTGGGCGAACTCGAGGGCGCCGGCGCGGGCCGCTGAGCCGCCCCTCCCACCAACGCACGAGCGCCCGGCGGTTCGTCCCCGCCGGGCGCTCGCGTGTGCGGCCCAGGTCACTCGTGCGAGTCGTCGTTGTGGTCGGTCATGCGCTCGAGCCAGCGATAGCCCTCGAGCACGACGAGGGCCATGACCGCACCCACGACCGCGAGCGGATAGGCCTGCACGCCCACCGCGACGCCGATCGCGGCCACCATCCAGATGCTGGCTGCGGTCGTGAGCCCGAAGACGAACCCCTCGGTGCGCATGATGCTGCCCGCGCCGAGGAAGCCCACGCCGGTGACGACGCCGTGCACGATGCGCGAGGCGTCGAGCGTCGAGCCGCCGAACGCCTCGACCGCGTGCCGCGTGGTGAGCACGAACATGGTGCTGCCGAGGCAGACCAGCACGTGCGTGCGCAGACCGGCCGGCTTGCGGCCCATCTGGCGCTCCAGCCCGACGATGGTGCCGAGCAGCAGCGACACCACCATGGGCACGAGGTCCTTCAGCACTTCATCCATGCGTGCACTCCCGGGTTCAGCGGCGGTGGAACTCCGCCTTGCGCTTCTCGACGAACGCGTTCAGGCCCTCGTGCATGTCCTCGCTGGCCGCGAGGATGCCGAAGCGCCCGCTCTCGAAACGCAGGCCCTGGTCGAGCGGCATCTGCATGCCGCGCACCACGCACTCGAGCGCGGCCTCGACCGCGAGCGGTCCGTTCTTGAGGATCGCCTCGGCCAGCGCGACCGCCTCGGGCAGCAACTGCTCCTGCGGCACGACGCGGTTCACCAGCCCGATCGCCGCGGCCTCGTCGGCCTTGATGCTGCGCGCCGACAGGATGAGCTCGAGCGCCCGCCCGGGGCCGACGAGCCGGGGCAGGCGCTGGGTGCCGCCGTAGCCCGGGATGATCCCGAGCTTCACCTCGGGCAGCCCCATGACCGCGTTGTCCGAGGCGAGCCGCATGTGGCAGGCCAGCGCCAGCTCGCAGCCGCCGCCGAAGGCGAAGCCGTTGACCGCCGCGATGACCGGCTTGGGGCTGCGCTCGAGCAGCAGCACCACCTCCTGCCCGAAGCGCGAGATGTCCTCGGCCGCCGCCGGGCCGAGCGGCGCCAGTTCGCCGATGTCGGCGCCCGAGATGAACGCCTTGGTGCCGCTGCCCGTGACGATGAGGGCGCCCTGCGCCGGGTCGGCCACGAACGCGCGCGCGGCCTGCGCGATCTCGCCCAGGGTGGCGCGGTCGATGGCGTTCAGCTTGTCGGGGCGGTTCACGAACAGCACGGTGACCGCGCCACGGTGCTCGACGAGGATGTTGGCGTACTCGGTCGTGGAGGGGGCGCTCATGGACGGGCCTCGGTGGAGGGAGGGTCGTGGACGGGTCGCGAACACGCGACTATAGGCACCGCCCGCGACGAGCGGCAACCCCGCGCGCCGCGACCGATGCGGGCCCGCAGGGCTTGCACTAGACTCGCCCGCATGCCCCCCCGCCCCGCTGCCGGAGCCCCGCCGTGCGCCGCCTGATCGTGCGCGCGCTCGTCGCGCTGACGCTGGTCGTGGGCGCGCTCGTCGCGGTCGCGCTGGTGCGCACCGCCGCGGTGGACGTGGACTCGCTGGCCCGGCGCGACCCCGAGCGCAGCGCCCTCATGCGGCAGCGCGAGCGCGAGGCGCGAGCCAGCGGCCAGCGCTACCGCGAGCGCCACCGACCGGTGCGGCTCGACCGCGTCTCGCCCACCCTGCGCGCCGCGGTGCTCGTGGCCGAGGACGACAAGTTCTTCGCGCACGAGGGCTTCGATTGGGCCGGCATCCGCGAGGCCGCGCGCCGCAACCTGCGCACGCGACAGGTGGTGCGCGGCGGCAGCACGATCACGCAGCAGCTCGCCAAGAACCTGTGGCTCGGCACGGCGCGCACGCCGTGGCGCAAGTTCGAGGAGATGATCCTCGCCTACCGCCTCGAGCGCGCACTGCCCAAGCGCCGCATCCTCGAGCTCTACCTGAACACCATCGAGTGGGGCGACGGCGTGTACGGCATCGAGGCCGCGGCGCGCCACTGGTACGGGGTCGGTGCGGGCGGGCTCGACGCGCGCCAGTCCATCGGGCTCGCCGCCATCATCATCAACCCGCGCCGCTACTCACCGACCGACCCCAACCGGCGCATCGAGCGCCGCATCCGCACCTTCGCCTCGCGCCTGCGCCGGCGCGGCGCGATCAGCGAGGCCGAGTACCGCGCCGTGGTGGGGCTGCCCCCCGAGGCGCCGGCCCCGGCCGTGGACTCGACCCTGTTCGGCCCCGGCGACCTCGCGCCCGCTCCCGACGCGGTGCCCGAGGCCGCGCCCTCGGAGACGGCTCCCGCGGACAGCGCTGCCGCGCCCGCATGAGCCGACGCCCGGGACCGTGCGGGTCCCGGGCGTCGTCCAACGCGGATGCGGGATGCGGGCTCAGCCGCCGAGCGCGGCCTTCACGAGGCGCGACACCGTTCCGCCCTCGACCGTGCCCTTGGCCACGCGGGCCATGACCGCGCCGATCACCTTGCCCATGTCCTTCGGACCCGCCGCACCGGTGCTCGCCACGGCCTCCTTCACGATCGCGGCCACCTCGTCCTCGGACAGCAACTGCGGCAGGAAGCGCTGCGTGATGGCGATCTCGCGCTCCTCGGAGGCGTTGAGGTCGGCACGCCCGGCCTTGGCGTTGAGCTCCATGGTCTCGCGCCGCTTCTTCACGTAGCGCTGCAGGACCTCGATCTCCTCCTCGGACGAGAGCACCGAGTCCCTCGGCTTCGCCGTCTTGGCCTCCATGAGCGCGGCCTTGAGCATGCGCACGGTGGACAGCGTCTCGGCGTCCTTCTCCTTCATGGCCGCCACCATCGCGGCCTGGATGCGTTCGGTGATGGTCGGTTCCGACATGACGTCCCTCGGTTCGGGTCTGCGGGCCACGGGGGCCGTGAGCGCGGTCAGGATAGCACGGGGCGCGCGGGGCGTACTTGACCCTGTCGGGGGGCGTTCCTACGCTCGCCCTCCCCTGTGCACCCCTTCCCGGAGGACGCCGTGAACCGCGAGCAACGACTGGCCGAACTGAAGCGCCGTCACGACGAGGCCCTCGCGGGCGGAGGGCCCGAGCGCGTCGCCAAGGTCCACGCCAAGGGCCGCCTCACGGCGCGCGAGCGGCTCGAGTTGTTGTACGACCCGGGCACGTTCACCGAGATCGGCACCTACGTGACGCACCGCTGCAACGACTTCGGGATGGGCGACAAGCGCATCACCGGTGACGGCGTGGTCGCGGGTTGGGGGCAGGTGGACGGCCGCCTCGTGTACGGGTTCGCGCAGGACTTCACCGTGTTCGGCGGTACCATGAGCGAGGCGAACGCCAAGAAGATCTGCGCCATCATGGACCTCGCGCTCGACAACGGTGCGCCCGTGGTGGGGCTCAACGACTCGGGCGGCGCGCGCATCCAGGAGGGCGTGCTCTCGCTGGGTGCCTACGCCGACGTGTTCCTGCGCAACACGCTCGCCTCGGGCGTGGTGCCGCAGATCTCGGCCATCCTGGGGCCGTGCGCCGGCGGCGCGGTGTACTCGCCCGCCATCACCGACTTCACCATCATGGTCGAGGGCACGAGCCACATGTTCGTGACCGGCCCCGAGGTGATCAAGGCCGTGACCTCCGAGGACGTGAGCATGGAGGACCTGGGCGGCGCGATGACGCACAACTCGCGCAGCGGCGTGGCGCACTTCGCCGCCAAGGACGACGCCGACGCCATCCGCCACGTGAAGCGCTTGCTGTCGTTCATGCCCGGCAACTGGACCGAGGACCCGCCCCGCCGCGCGTGCACCGACCCGGTGGACCGCCGCGACGCCCGCCTCGCCACCCTCGTGCCCGAGTCGGCCGACAAGCCGTACGACATGAAGGAGCTCGTCCGCATGGTGGTGGACGACGGCGACTTCCTCGAGGTGCAGGAGCACTTCGCGGGCAACATCATCATCGGGTTCGCGCGCCTCAACGGCCGTCCGGTGGGCATCGTGGGCAACCAGCCCAAGGTGCTGGCCGGTGTGCTCGACATCGACTCGAGCACCAAGGCCGCGCGCTTCGTGCGGTTCTGCGACGCGTTCCAGATCCCGCTCGTGACGTTCGAGGACGTGCCCGGCTTCCTGCCCGGGACGCGTCAGGAGTGGGGCGGCATCATCCGCCACGGCGCCAAGCTGCTGTACGCCTACTGCGAGGCCACCGTGCCCAAGCTGACCGTGGTCGTACGCAAGGCCTACGGCGGCGCCTACGACGTCATGTCGAGCAAGCACATCCGCGGCGACTACAACGTCGCATGGCCGAGCGCCGAGATGGCCGTGATGGGGGCCGACGGTGCGGTGAACATCCTGTACCGCGAGGAACTGGCGAAGGCCAAGGACCCGGTCGCCGAGCGCAAGCGTCTGGTGGCCGAGTACAACGACAAGTTCGCCTCGCCGTGGGTCGCGGCCGAACTCGGCTACCTCGACGACGTGATCGACCCGCTCGAGACGCGCCCCAAGCTCATCGCGGCCCTCGAGATGCTGCGCAACAAGCGGCAGGAGCAGCCGCGCAAGAAGCACGGCAACCTGCCGCTGTAGGACACGGTGGGACCGGCGCCCCGCTCAGGCTCCGGCCCCACCGCCCGACCCGACGGGCAGGCGGCGGATCGCCACGGCCGTCATGTCGTCCTCCTGCGGTGCACCGCCCGCGAACTGCAGCACCGCGCGATCGAGGCTGGCGATGAGGTCCGTCGCCGACTGCGACGCGTTCGACACGAGGACGCCCTGCATCCGCTCCTCGCCGAACTGCTCCGCGTCGCCCGCCCGGGCGTACTCGAAGAACCCGTCCGTGGACAGCAACAGCACATCGCCCGGGGCCATCCGGACCTCGCGCAGCGGGCCGTAGGTCGCCCCCTCGAAGATGCCGAGCGGCAGGCCGTCGCCCCCGAACGACTCCACCCGCTCCTCCCCTGCACGGTAGAGGAGCGTGGGCCCATGGCCGGCCGACAGCATCTGCACCCCGCCGTCGGCGGCCAGCACGAGCACGTACATGGTGATGAAGCGGAGGCCCTTGACGTCCTCGCAGATCAGCCGATTGAGGACCTGGAGCAACTCGCCCGCATCGGGCGTGCTCGGCACCGTGGCGCGGGCATAGGCACGGCAGACGGCGGTCACCAGCGCCGGGCCGACGCCGTGCCCACTGACATCCGCGATGACCACCACCAAGCGTCCATCGGGTAGCGGTTGCCAGTCGAAGTAGTCCCCACCTGCACGCGCGGCGGGCCGACACATGCCCGCGATGTCGAACGAGGACAGGTTCGGCGGGTCCTTCGGGAGGAGCCCCATCTGGATGTCGTGCGCCACCTGCAACTCGCGCTCGACCAGCGCCTTCGCCTTCGACGCCTGCTCCGCTGCGGTCGCCTCGCTCGCAGCCTCGACGACGTAGCGACGCGCCATCCACGCGACCGCTGCCGCGGCGACACCGGTCAGCACGAGGAGCAGTCCGTACGAGAACAGCACGGGCACGTGCTCCCGGGGGATGTCCGTCCGCTGGAACGCCCGGATGACGAGCGCGACATGGAAACCACCGGCCACGAGGCCGGTCCCGAACGACAACCACGGTCGCAGGCGCAACACCGACAGCAGGATGACGATCGGCATCAACAGCAGCACCGGGGCGGACAGCGCCGCGTACTCACCGCGCGGCGAGTGGTTCTGCAGGATGAGCATGAGTGACGTGGGCACGAGCAACTCGGTCAACAGGGTCCAGTCGGACGCTCTGGCAGGCGTCGCCGTCCCCTTCCGTTCCGTGTGGCGCAGCCACAGGAGCACCAGTCCCTGGAACGCGAGCCCGCCGAGCAGGACCCCCACCGTGGGATGGAAGACCGCGTCCGCCGACATCACGATGCCGCCGAGGGCCCGCCGCAGGATGACGTTCAGCAGCAGGACGAGGAGCACCAGCGACACGAGGGCCAGATGCATGCGCTCGCTCTTGGCGAGACGTTGCCTGAAGCCGGGGGACTCCAACGCGAGAACCGAGGTCATGGGTTGCCTCCGAGGGGTCGGCAGACTACCACCGCCCACTTCGCAAGGGGACGCGCCTCTAGCGCCCGGGGGCGGACGCGATCGTGTCGGCCGCGGCCATGGCCGCGACCGCGCGCTGCAGTTCCGCCCACCCCCCGTCCCCGTTCCACGGCGGCGTGCCCGCCACCGGATGCGCGTCGGCGGCCGCACGCACGCGGGCGACGCGCTCCTCGGTGCCCGGGTGGGTCGAGACGAACGCGGGCATGCGCCCCGCGCCGTCGTTGCCCTGCGCGATGCACTCGAGCGCCTGTGCCATCGCCTCGGCGGGCAGACCGTGGCGGGCGAGCGTCTCGACCGCGTAGTCGTCGGACTCGCGCTCGTGCTCGCGGCTGTAGGACAACTGCGCGAGTTGGCCCGCCGCCTGCAATGCACCGGCGGCCGGCGAGGTGTCGCCCACGAGGAGTGCGAGCAGGACCTGCACGGACGCGTCGCGCAGCACCCGCCGCGCGTGGTGCCGACGCTCGACGTGGCCGACCTCGTGCGCGACGACGGCCGCCAACTGGTCGGGCCCGGTGAGTCGCGCGAGGAGACCGGTCGTCACCACCACCGTGCCCCCGGGGGCGGCGAACGCATTCACCATGGGGTCCCGCCACACCAGGAGCTCGCCCCCGAGGGGTCCGCGCAGCGCGTGGTGGATCGTAGTGGGCAGCATGGTCACCGCGGGGTCGCGCACGCGCTTCGCCTCGGGGACCATCTGGCTCACCATGGTGCGTCCGGCCTGCCGCTCCCACTCCACCGGCACGCGCACCGCGGCCGCATCGGCGAGCCACGGGATGCCGAAGCGCCACAGCGCGAGCAGCAGGACGACCGCGGTCGCGAGCACGGTCACGAGGTGGCGCGCGCCCGTGGCCGAGGCACGGCCGAGGCGCCGGGCCTGTGCCGTCGGCGCCGCCGCCCGCAGGTCGGCGAGCACGGCCGGCTCGCGGGCGATGATCACCTCGACGGGGTCGGCGCGGCGCTCCAACTGCACGGGCCCGCCACGCGAGGCGCGCACGACCACCACCTCGGCGTGCGGCCACAGTCGCGCGGGCGCGCCCGCGGGCTCGACCCACAGGCCGTCGGCGTCCGCCCACACCTGCGCGCTGCGGGCGTGCGGTGAGCGACCCTCGTACCAGTCGGCGGGCCGTCGGCTCGGGGGCGTCACACGCCCCGCCCCGTGATGCGGTTCTCGTGCATGTCACGAGCATAGCGCGTCGGCCCACCGACGCGCACGAGTCGCTCAGCGGCGACCGGAACGCCAGATGTTCACGACGAGCCACAGCCCCGAGGCGAGTGTGAACACGAAGCCGCCCGCGAACAGGCCGCGCAGGAAGGGCCGCATCTCGGCGCTCCCCTGCGCGCCCATGGCCACGGCCAACGCCACGACCGAGGCGGCGAGGATGAGCGCCATGGACAGCCGGTTCGTCATCTGCTGGAACTCGCGCGTCACCTCCTCCAGCCGTTCATGCCGCACGTTGAGCTCGAACTCGCCGCGCTCCATGCGACTCATGAGGCGTTGCGTGCGCCGCGGCAGGCCGGCCGCCATCTCGCTCGCCTCCAGGGCCCCGCGCCCCAGTTCCTGCATGCGCCGACGGAACGAGGTGCGCTCGCGCCAGTGCCGACGGATGATGGGGCTCGCGTACTCGAGGTAATGGAACTCCGGATCGAGCATGAGGCCCATGCCCTCGCTCATGCTGAGCACGCGCAGCAGCAGCGCGAGCTCGCTCGGCAGCTGCAGCCGGTGGCGCAGCACGACCTCGGACAGGTCGCGCACCACCTCGGCCGCACTCAGCTCGCGCAGCGAGTAGGTGCCGTAACGGCCGATGAGATGGTCGAGGTCCTTCTCGAACGCCCGCCGGTCGGCGCGCGGGCCCGCCACGCCGAGCGCGTACAGTTCCTCGGCAAGCCCCTCCGCATCGAGCTCCATGGCCGACAATCCCGCGCGCAGGAGGTGTTGACGCACCCGTTCGCTGACGCGTCCCACCATGCCGAAGTCCACCAGCGCGATGCGCCCGCTCGGCTCGACGAAGAAGTTGCCCGGGTGCGGGTCGGCGTGGAAGAACCCGAACTCGAGCAACTGACGCAGGAACGTGCGAACCGCGGCCTCGGCGATGCCTCGTCTCGGGATCCCGGTGCGATCGAGCCGTGGGAGGTCGGTGATCTTGATGCCCTGCATGCGCTCCATGGTGAGGACGCGCTTCGTGGTCGTCTCCCAGAACACGCGCGGGATCCGGATGTCGGGATCGTCGTCGAAGGCGTGCCGCAGGCGATCGGCGTGCTGCCCCTCGCGCACGTAGTCGAGTTCCCCGCGAATGGTATGCGCGAACTCCGACAACAGCGCGCGCAGGTCGTAGTCCTGCCCCACCGCGGTATGCCGCTCGGCCCACTCCACGACGTTGTGCAGGATGCGCAGGTCGCGCTCGACCTGGTCCGCCACCCCCGGCCGCTGCACCTTGACGACCACCGGCGTGCCATCGTGCAGGGTCGCGGCGTGCACCTGTCCGATCGAGGCCGAGGCGAGGGGTTCGCGCTCGAAGCGTGCGAACACGAGATCGGGGGATGCTCCGAGCTCACGTTCGACGATGGCCAACACCTCGGCCGTCCGGACCGGTGGGGCGTGGTCCTGCAGTCGTGCGAGTTCGGCGAGGTAGTCGGGCGGCAGCAGGTCGCCGCGCGTGCTCAGCATCTGACCGAGCTTGGTGAACGTCGCCCCCAACTCGCCGAGCGCGGTGCGCAGCCGCTGCGCCTGCGTGAGCTCACCGCCGGTCGCCTCGCGCCACGACGACGGCGCGAACCGCGCCAGTCCCCCGTGGTGCAGGATCACCCCGAGCCCGTGGCCCGAGAGGACGCGTGCGATCTCGCGCGTGCGCTCGACGAGGGATCGCTCGGTGAACCACGGCGGACCCAGCATGTTCCTCATGGCGATACCTCGGGGGTGGAAGGCGCCTCATGCTCCCTATTGGCATGTTCCATGCCGTGAAGAGGCGCGGGTCATGCGTCCGGCAACGCGTGCGGCGCACCCGAGGACGGTCCATGAAAGCCACGCTGCCGAACGAGTTGCGGGCCCGCGCCGCGCCGAGCGTGCCCCCGATCGCCGAGCCGACGCGCCGCTTCGGTGCGCCTTCCGGTGACGGTTTGGCAGGAGCTCCACCTTCGAACCCCCCGGAGCGGCAGCGACCTCGGTCTACCGGGGTGATCGCGCGCACCCGGCATGCCGGTGCGGCGGTGGCGTTCGCGGCGGTCACGCTGCTCATGCGCGCCGCGGTGCACGTGTACTTCGCGCACGTCATCGTGCGGCACCGGCACCGCTTCCCCGCGACCGGTCCGGTGCTGGTGGTGGCGAACCACCCCGCGATGTGGACCGACGTGCTCGTGCTCGACGTGGCGCTGGGGCGCAAGCTGCACTTCCTCGCGCAGGGGGCGCTGTTCCATCCCCACCTGCGCGGGGCCCTGCTGCGATTGCACGGCGCACTGCCGGTCACCCCCACCCACGAGACGCCCGACGCCGCGGCGCGCAACGCCGGGACGTTCCGCGTCTGCGGCGACCTGTTCGCGCGCGGCGAGGTGGTCGCGGTGTTCCCCGAGGGCGTGAGCCGCGCCGACCGCACCGTGCTCGAGCTGCGCCCGGGCGCGGCCCGGCTCGCACTCACGCAGGCGCTGTGCTCGTCCGCGGACGAGGTGCCGGTCGTGCTGCCGGTCGGACTGCACTACGCCGACCGCAAGGCGTTCGGCAGCACGGTCACGGTGAGCGTCGGGCCCGCCGAGGACCTCGCACCGTACCTCACGCTCGCCCGCACCGATCCCGATGGCGCGGCGCACGCGCTCACCGGCCGACTGCACCGCGCCCTGCGCACGCTCATCCTGGACCTGCCGGAACCCACACTCGCGGCGGCCGTCTCGGTGCTCGAACCCATCGCCGCGCTCGACACCGGCGGTGGGACCTGGGAGCTCGCGAGCGCGCGGCGCGTGGCCGCGCGTCTGGCGCAGCTGCGGGCGGTCGCGCCGCGCGGCTTCGAGACGTTCGGCTCGCACGTGCGCGCGTACCGACGCGCCCGCGCCGCACTGCGGCTCGACGACCGTGCCATCCACGGCGACCGCCACTCGGCGTCGTGGCGCCAGCGCACGTGGACGCTCGTGCCGTTCGTGGTGCTCGGCGCGCCGGTCGCCATGGTGGGTGCGGCGCTCCATCTCGTGCCGTGGGCGATCGGGGAGTGGACCGCGCACCGCGTGGGCCGCGACCCGGTGCGGTTCTCGTTCGCGCGCATCTCGTCGGGCATGGTGCTGTACCCCGCGCTGTACGCGGTCCTCGGCGTCGGAGCCATGCGCAACGGGGGGCTCGGCCCGGCCCAACTGCCGCTGCTGTTCGTGACCTTCGTGGGCCTGGGGCTGTTCACGCTGCGCTATGCGGGCGCGCTCAACGCGCTGGTGGGCCGCGCGCGCTTGGCATGGATCGAGTGGCGGCATCCGCGGCTCGTGGCGCGCGCGCGACGCGAGCAGCGCGCCCTGCTCGACGCCCTGTGCACGTTGCAGGACGACGACCTACCACCCGAAGGGGTGCCGTCATGACGCTGCTCCACCATCCGCGCTTCTCGAGTTGGATCCGCGGCCACCTGCTGTGTCGCGTGGACGAGGTGCGCGACGCGGTCGCGATCACGTTCGACGATGGTCCGAGCCGGCGCAACACCCCGGCCATCCTCGACCTGCTGGCGCGTCACGGCGCGCACGCCACGTTCTTCACCCTCGCGCCGAACGTGTCCCGCCTGCCCGAGCTGGTGCGCCGCATCGCCGCCGAAGGGCACGAACTGGCCCTGCACGGCGACCGGCACTGGCCCATGCCCGCGTTGTGGCCCGACCTGTTGCGGCTCGAGGTGCAGCGCTCGGCCGACGCGCTGGAACGCGTCGCGGGGGTGCGCGCGCGCTGCTTCCGCCCGCCGTTCGGACTCATGTTCCCGTCCCAAGCGCGGTTCGTGGCGGCGATGGGGTACCTGCCGGTGCTCGGCGACATCTATCCCGAGGACCCGCACCGACCCGGCGTGGGTCGCATCGTGTCGCGCACCGTGGTGCGGCTCGCGCCGGGTTCCATCCTGATCCTGCACGACGGCAGTCCGATCGGCGAGGCCGATCGCGGACAGACGGTGGAGGCGCTCGCGCGCATCCTCAAGTACATGACGGAACGCGGGCTGCGCGGCGTGAGCGTGTCGGAGTTGCTCGCGGCGACGCCCGAGGAGACGCAGGTGGTGGAGGAAGTCCTCAGGAACGGAGGGACACGATGAAGACCCGTAGCCTCACCGATCGCGCGCGGCGTCATGCGAGCCGCGTCCCGCGCCAGCCGGCGCGTGCGTTGCAGGACGGCCGCCCGCCGGTGGCGCGCCGCACCCGTGCGTTGCGGAGCCCCGCGCGTTGCGAGCGCTGCGAGGCGGTGTACGCGGACCGCGTCTGGCGCCCCGCCGGGACGCGCTCACGCGATGCCGACCTCGCCGGCGTGCAGTGGACGCTGTGCCCGGCCTGCGCCCAGATCCGCGACCAGGAGTGGTTCGGCCGCATCCGCGTGACCACTCCACTGCCCGCCGACCGCGAGGTCCAGGTGCGCCGCCGCATCTGGAACGTCGAGCGGCGCGCCCGGCGCACGCAGCCCGAGCACCGTCTGGTGCAGGTCGAGCGGCGGCGCGAGGGGCTCGAGGTGCTCACCACCTCGCAGAAGCTCGCGCACCGCATCGCAGCCGAACTCGAGAAGGCGTTCGGCGGTCGCACCACGTTCCGCTGGACCGATCGCGAGGGGGCGCTCGACGCCACGTGGCGACCGAGCGCGCGCTTCGCGCCCGCGGCGGCCGCACCACGAGCGGCCGCGCCTCGGGCCGCGGCGGTCCGGGCGGCATCTCCGACCGGACGCCGCACCCGCCACGCCTGAGTCCGCACGACCACCCGAACCGCGAGGGCCCG
This sequence comes from bacterium, assembly GCA_046076045.1. Classification (GTDB taxonomy): domain Bacteria; phylum Eisenbacteria; class RBG-16-71-46; order RBG-16-71-46; family RBG-16-71-46; genus JAIOPA01. Next base: position 7,419 of record JBJTRI010000183.1, on the reverse strand, counting down.
TGCCGGCACGGCACGGGCCCTCGGGCATGCGGTCCATCGGCATGATGACGGGCTGGCGCCGCACGCTGTCAGCGTGTCACGCACCGTCGCCCGGCACCTCCCACGAAAGGCACCCGTCGCACATGCGGTTCGGCCCGACCCGCACGCATCCTGCGCGGGATGCGCGCGTTCCGCATCGGGGAACGCGCGTCGGCACGACCGATGCAAGACAGGTGACTGCACGCGACGAGGCTCGCGAGGCCGGGACCGGTGCAGGCGCCGGGGTCCCGGGCGCAACCGGATTCGGCGCCGGAGGGAAGGCACCATGAAGACGATCGGCTCGGGGAACGGCATCCTGGCGTTGCGGAAGGAGATGGACCGGATTTTCGACCGCATCTGGGATCGTGACTGGACCGACCTCACGCAGCTCGGCGACAACTGGCTGCCCGCGCTCGACGTGGTCGAGAACCCGACCGAGCTCGTGGTGACCGTGGACGTGCCGGGTCTCGAGGCGAAGGACGTGCACGTCACCGTGCGCGAGAACCTGCTGATCATCCGCGGCGAGAAGCGCACCGAGAGCGAGCGCAAGGACGAGAAGACCTACCGCCTCGAGCGCCAGTACGGCGCGTTCACGCGGCACATCGCGCTGCCGGTGGCGGTGGACAGCACCAAGGTGGCCGCCAAGGTGCACAACGGCGTGCTGACCATCAACATGCCGAAGACGCCGGCGGCGAAGGGACAGGAGGTGCCGGTGTTGGCCAGCTAGAGCGGCCATCCGGCACCAGGAGCGGCGGGTGATCACTCCTGATCGGGGAGCGGAGTCCGCCGCTCCGCCTTTCCCCCCCGATGCGCGTCACACCACGAGCATGGCGTCGCCGTACGAGTAGAAGCGGTAGCGCTCGCGCACCGCATGGGCGTACGCCGCGCGCAGCAGGTCCTCGCCCGACAGCGCGGCCACGAGCAGCAACAGCGTGGTGCGCGGCAGGTGGAAGTTGGTGATGAGCGCGTCCACCGCGCGGAACTCGTAGGGCGGCAGCACGTACTTGCTCGTCCATCCGGTCGCTGCTGCGATCGCGCCGCCGGTGGCGTCGGCCATGGACTCGAGCGCGCGCACGCTGGTGGTGCCCACGGCCACGATGCGGCCGCCGCGCGCGCGCGTGGCACGCAACTCGGCCGCGGCCTCCTCGCTGACGTCGAACCACTCCTCCTCCATGTCGTGCGCGCGCGGGTCGTCGGAGGTGATGGGACGGAACGTGCCCGGGCCGACGTGCAGGGTGACCGGCACGCGCGCCACGCCCGCAGCGGCGAGCGCGGCGAGCAGGGGTTCGGAGAAGTGCAGGCCCGCGGTGGGGGCGGCGACCGCGCCGTCGATCCGCGCGTACACGGTCTGGTAGCGCTCGGCGTCCGCCGGGTCGGGGGCGCGCCGGATGTACGGTGGCAGCGGGACCTCGCCCTGCGCGCGCAGCACGGCATCGAGCGAGCCCGCCACCACGCGCACCGTGCGCTCGCCCTGCCCACCCTCGGCCACGACCTCGACCACGAGCGCCCCGTCGGGGGTGGCGAGCCGCGCACCGACCGCGGCATGGCGTGCGGGCTTGGCCAGCACGCGCCACGCCCCCTCGCCCACCCCGTCCGCGGCGGGCCGCACGAACAGCATCTCGACCCGCCCCCCGGTGGGGCGCTGGAGCAGCAGGCGCGCGGGGCGCACCCGGGTCTCGTTCACCACCAGCGTGTCGCCCGCACGCAGCCACGACCCGAGGTCGCCGAAGCGCGTGTCGGAGAGCCGTCCGCTGCCCCGCTCGACCACGAGCAGCCGCGAGTCCTCACGGCGCGCGGTCGGGTGCTGGGCGATGAGCTCCTCGGGCAGCTCGTAGTCGAGCAGCCGCATGAGGCGGGCCGACTCGTCCTCGGGGGCGCCGGGGGCGGGTGCGCTCGGGTCCATGGGGCCGTCAGTCGAGGGGCAGGCGCGGACTGCCGTCGTCGGCCGCCGGACGCGCGGGGTACGGCCGACCGAGGTGCTCGTACGCGGCGCGCGTGGCCTCGCGGCCGCGCGGGGTGCGCCGGATGAAGCCCTCCTGCACGAGGAACGGCTCGTACACGTCCTCGAGCGTGCCCTCGTCCTCGCCGAGCACGACCGCGAGCGGCTTGAGACCGACCGGGCCGCCTTCGTAGCGATCGACGATCGCCTCGAGCATGCGGCGGTCCATCTCGTCGAGCCCGCGCTCGTCGACCTCGAGCATGCGCAGCGCCTCGCGCGTGACGTCGAGCGTGATGGCCCCGTCGGCCTTCACGAGCGCGAAGTCGCGCACGCGGCGCAGCAGACGGTTGGCGACGCGCGGCGTGCCGCGCGAGCGACGCGCCACCTCGTGCGCACCGGCGTCGTCGATGCGCGTCCCGAGGATGCCCGCGGAGCGGCGGACGATGCGCACGAGGTCCTCGGGCGCGTAGTAGTCCATGCGCAGCGTCATGCCGAAGCGCGCGCGCATGGGTGCGGACAACAGGCCCGAGCGCGTGGTCGCGCCGATGAGTGTGAACGGGTCGAGCTGGAAGCTGAGGCTGCGCGCCCCCGTACCGCGGTCGATCATGATGTCGAGCCGGAAGTCCTCGAGGGCCGAGTACAGGTACTCCTCGACCACCGTGGGCAGGCGGTGGATCTCGTCCACGAACAGGATGTTGCGCGGCCCGAGGTTGGTGAGCAGCCCGACGAGGTCGCCCGGACGCTCGATGGCGGGACCGCTGGTGGTGGTGATGCCCACCCCGAGTTCGTGCGCGACGATGCCGGCGAGCGTGGTCTTGCCAAGCCCCGGGGGCCCGTGGAACAGCACGTGGTCCATGGCCTCGCCGCGCTGGCGCGCGGCCGACAGGAAGACCTCGAGCTGTGCGCGCAGGTTGGGCTGGCCCACGAACTCGTTCAGCTCGAGCGGGCGGAGGCGGCGCTCCTCGCGCGCGTCGTCGCCGCTCAGCGCGGGGTCGGCGAGCCGGGCCTCGGGCGGGGTCGCGTCGTCGGCGGGGCGCGGACGGCGCGCGGCGTCGTCGCCGCCCTCGGGCTTGCGCGGAGGCGTCATCGCGTCACCCGCGCACCGCGCGACAACACGGCCAGGGCCCGGCGCACCACGTCCTCGGTGCTCGCGCCCTCGCCCGTGTCCTCCGCCACGCGGCGCACGGTCTCGGTGGCCTGCGGCGGCGAGTAGCCCAGCGTGACGAGTGCGGCGACCGCGTCCTCCCAGCGCTCGGCCCCCTCGAGCACGCGCGTGCGGCGGCCCGCGGGCGCGGACTTGCCGGGTGCGGGAGACGGCGCCGGCGCGGCCATGGGCAGGAACGCCAGCTTGTCGCGCAGCTCGATCACGAGCCGTTCGGCGGTCTTGCGGCCCACCCCGCTCACCGCGGTCAGGGCTGCGAGGTCCTCGTCGCGCACCGCACGCGCGAAGCGCGCGGGCGCGAGGCCCGAGAGCACCGCGATGGCGATGCGCGGGCCGACGCCGTTGACGCCGATGAGCAGGTCGAACAAGCGCAACTCGAGCGGGTCGAGGAACCCGAACAACTGCTGCGCATCCTCGCGCACGATGTGCCGCGTGTGCAGGCGCACCTCGCCGCCGGGCTCGGGGACCGAGGCCAGCGTGGCGGTGCTCACCTGGATGGCGTAGCCCACGCCGCCGGCCTCGACCACGCACAGGCCGTCGGCCTTCTCCAGTACCACGCCGCGCACGCTCGCGATCACCGCGCGGCCCTCGCGCTCGCGATGAGCGCCTGCAGGCGTTCGGCGGCCGGCGTCCGGCGGCGCGGCGCGTCGAGGCGCGCGCGCTGCAGGTGGCAGAGCGCGCCGGCGAGTGCGTCGGCGGCATCGGACTGCGGCGGACCGTCGAGCCCGAGTCGGGCCTGCACCATGCGCGCGACCTGCTCCTTGCCGGCCGCACCGTTACCGGTCACGGCCAGCTTGATGGCGCGCGGGGCGTACTCCGAGACCGGGAGCCCGTGCTCGAAGGCGGTCACCAGCAGCGCCCCACGGACGTGGCCGAGCACGAGGGTGGAACGCGCGAACTCGTGGTGGAACGCGGACTCGATCACGACCTGCTGCGGGCGGAAGCGCTCCAGCACCTCACGCACCTCGCGCACGATGTGGAACAGGCGGTCGGGGAGCCCGAGGCGCGCCACGGGCGCGATGTGGCCGCAGGCGACGTAGCGCATGGCGCGCCCCTCCTGCTCCACGACCCCCCACCCGGTCCGGCGACTGCCCGGGTCCAGCCCCAGCACGCGCATGCCCACTCCGTCGAGCGTCGGGCGGTCCAAGACCGCCCGGTGTCCGTTCCCGCGCCCCCGGGGACGGCCCGGCCCCGGATGCGATGCGGGCCCCGACCCATGAGGGTCGGAGCCCGCCCATCCTACACCCGGCGGCGACGAATCTCACCCGTGCGCCGCCAGCGCCGCCTCCCGCTCGGCGCGGGCCGCGGCGATCACCTTGTCGGCGATCTCGCGCGGGACCTCCTCGTAGTGCGACAACCGGGCCCGGTAGAGCCCGCGCCCCTGCGTGAGTGCACGCAGGTGCGTCGCGTACTTGTAGGTCTCGGCCATGGGCACACGGGCGCGCACCACCTGGTAGCGGCCTTCGGCGTCGGCCCCCAGGATCTTGCCGCGCTTCGACGACAGGTCGCCCATGACGTCCCCGAGGAACTCCTCGGGCACGCGGATCTCGAGGTCGGCGAACGGCTCGAGCAGCATCGGCGAGGCCGCCAGCACCACCTGGTGGAAGCAGCTCTCGGCGGCGATCTTGAACGCCATCTCCGAACTGTCCACGTCGTGGTACTTGCCGAAGAACACGGTGGTCTGCACGTCCACCACCGGGAACCCGGCGAGCGGGCCGCGCTCCATGCCGGCGATCACGCCCTTCTCGACCGCGGGGATGTACGGGCCGGGGATGACGCCACCCTTCACCTCGTCGACGAACGCGTAGTGCGTGCCGCGCGGCAGCGGCGCGACGCGCAGGTGGACCTCGCCGAACTGGCCACGGCCGCCACTCTGCTTCTTGTGGCGGTAGTCACCCTCGGCGCGGCCGCGGATCGTCTCGCGGTACGGCACGTGCGGACGGCTCAGCATCACCTCGACGCCGAACCGCTTGCGCATGCGCTCCACCAGCACCTCGAGGTGCAGGTCGCCCATGCCGCGCACCAGCGTCTCGCGCGTGCTCTCCTCGTAGTGCTTGGAGAGCGTGGGGTCCTCCTCGTGCAGGCGCATGAGGCCCACCGCCATGCGCTCCTCGTCGCCCTTGTTGCGCGCGCGGATGCACTCCGCGGCCACGGGTTCGGGGAAGTCGGGCGGGGCCAGCCGCACGGGGTGCACCTTGTCGGCGAGCGTGTCGCCGGTGTGCGTCTCGCGCAGCTTCACGGCCGCCACGATGTCGCCGGCCGCGGCTCCCCGGCACTCGGAGCGCTCGCGTCCGCACAGGTGGTAGAGGTTGCCGAGCTTCTCGGCCCGACCGCGCGCGGTGTTGACGACCTCCTGCGCCGGCGCGGCGTGCCCCGACCACAGTCGCAGCAGCGAGAGCTCGCCGAGGTGCGCCTCGGCCAGCGTCTTGAACACGGTCGCCGCCAGGGGCGCGTCGGTCTGGGGCGCGATCGCGACCTCGCCCGAGCCGTTCACCGGACCGCGTTGCGGCGGCACGTCGAGCGGGCTCGGCAGCACATCCACGATCTCGTCGAGCACCTCCTTCACGCCCAGGTTGAGCGTCGCCGAGCAGCAGAACGCCGGCGCGAGGTCGCCCTGCACGACGCGCTCGCACAGCCCCTTGCGGATCTCGGCGACCGACAGGTCCCCGGTCGCGAGGAAGCGCTCCATGAGCTGCTCGTCGCCGGTGGCCGCCTCCTCGAGCAGCCGGGCACGGGCCGCCGCGGCCCGCTCGCGCAGCTCGGCCGGGATGGGCACCTCGCTGCTCACCTCGTCGATGCCGCGACCGCTGAACGTGAACGCCTTGTTCTCGATCAGGTCCACGACGCCGTGGAACCGCTCGCCGGTGCCGATGGGCAGCTGCACCGGGATGGCGTTCAGGCCGAGCCGCTCGTGGCACGAACGCACCGCGGCGTCGAAGTCGGCGTGCTCCTTGTCCATCATGTTCACGACGACGAGGAGCGGCGAGCGCTCCTGTCGCAGCACCTGCCACACGACCTCGGTGCCGACCTCGACGCCGGCGGAGGCGCGCAGCATGAGGATCGCGGAGTCGGCCACGCGCAGCGCGCTGTAGACGTCCCCGACGAAGTCGGGATAGCCGGGCGTGTCGAGCAGGTTGATGCGGTGGCCCTGGTACTCGAATTGCGCGAGCCCGAGGTCGATCGTGATCTGGCGCGCGATCTCCTCGGGGCTCTGGTCCAGCATCGTGTTCCCGTCCGCGACGCGACCGATGCGGTTCGTCGCTCCGGCCCGGTACAACAGGGCTTCAGCGAGCGAGGTCTTCCCGACGCCGTGGTGCGCGACCAGGGCGACGTTGCGGATGTTGCCGGTGGCGATCTCCTTCACGCTGCACCTCCCGAGTCCTGTTTCGGTTGATGGTGCTGGCGTCGGGTCGTGAGACGGGACGGCCCGGCGTCCTTCCTACCTCTGCCACGAGCGTCGGCCTCGGGGTGGGCATGGTCAACGGCTTTCGCGTGGCAGAACGCCCTCGGGAGCCCCATTGCCACCACTGGACCATGGGGATGGGCGCAGAGCGGACCCGGACTTGTTCGGCAAGCGTCAATCATGGCCCCGAGAGGCTCCCAACGGACCCGGTCCGTTTGACCCCGCCCGGCCGGCGTCCGTAATTTCAAGGCGTCCCTTCGCGTCGGCGTCCCTCCCCATCGACGCGCCCAACCCAGCACAAGGAGTCCTCGATGTCGCTCCGCAAGAACCTCCGCGCGACCACCGTCGCGCTGTGCGCGATCTCCCTCGCGACCGCGCTGTTCGCCCTGAACGCCAACGCCGGCCCCACGACGGGCAAGGCCGAGGCCGGCAAGGCCATCTACAAGACCAAGTGCGCCGTGTGCCACAAGGCCGACGGTACGGGCGGCTTCAAGACCGCCGGCAACCCGACGCCGAATTGGACGCTCAAGAAGACGTGGGATGCGACGCGCACCGACGACTTCCTCCGCGACTGCATCGTGAACGGCAAGCTCAAGTCGGGCATGGTCGCGTGGGGCAAGACGAAGCAGCTCACGCCGGCCCAGGTCGAGGACCTGATCGCCTACATCAAGACGTTCAAGGCGACGGCCAAGTAAGTCGTAACGGAATCGAGAAGCACGAAGGCGCGCCTCCCACCCGGGAGTCGCGCCTTCCGCTTGGATTGTGCGGCGAAGATTGTTGAGGGCACGACGCGTGCATTGATGTCGGGGCATGACGGCCGAAGAACAACACTTCGTGCCCCCTCACTGTCCGCGAACCTCCTGCCGCTACCACCGTTGCGCCAACGGCTGGCGCTGG
>JBJTRI010000182.1:0-14037 GCA_046076045.1 bacterium | reverse complement strand
CCGGTCGGGATGAGCGTCCAGGTCGCGAGGCGCTGCGAGAGGCGTGCGATGTGGACGCCCTTGGGCGAGCTCGCGAACAGCGTGTCGCCGGTGATCACGATGCCGTTGATGCGGTCGTCCGCGAACGGCGACGCGGTGCCGAGGTCGGGCACCGAGCCCGCGATGCCCTCGCCGTCCCACAGCGCGAGGCCGCGCGTGGTCCCGATCCAGACCGAATCCCCTTGCGCACGCATGGTGAGCACGGTGTCGGAGGGCAGGCCGTCGAAGGCGTTGAGCAGCGCCCAGCGACCGTTGCGGTCGAGGCGGCTCACGCCCTTGCCGGGGACGCCGCAGAACAGGTTGCCGCTGCGATCGAGCGCGAGCGGGCCGACGTCGTTGCCCGCGAGCCCACCGGGTACGCGCGAGATCGCGGTCCACGTGCCGTTGGCGCGCGACCAGCGCAGCAGACCGGCCTCCCCGCTCGCGACCCACACGGTGTCGCGAAGCGCGATGAGGTCGTTGCACGTGCGCATGCGCAGGTACGTCGTCCACGGTCCCTGCGCGAACGCGGGCACGACCGTGACGACGAGGAGCACCAGGGCGGCGGCGAGACGGCGCATACGGTTCACTCCAGTCGGCCCAGCAGGTCGAGCCAGCGCAGCTTCCACACCAGCCCCGCGGCCTCCCAGATGATGCGCTTGTTCATCTTGGAGACGCCGGCGCGCCGGTCCACGAACACGATCGGGATCTCCTTGATGCGGAAGCCGCGCTTCCAGCACCGGAACGACATCTCGATCTGGAACCCGTAGCCCTCGGTGCGCACCCGGTCCAGCCGGATGCCCTCGAGCGCGCGCCGACGGAAGCACTTGAACCCGCCGGTGGCGTCCATGAGCGGCATGCCGGTGACGATGCGCGTGTAGAGGTTCGCCGAGTACGACAGGATGAGGCGCGAGAGCGGCCAGTTCACCACGGTGACGCCGTGCAGGTAGCGCGAGCCCAGCACGATGTCGGCATCCTTCGCGGCCTCGAGGAACGACCCGATGGCGTCGGGGTCGTGCGAGAAGTCCGCGTCCATCTCGAAGATGTACTCGGCCCCGTGCGACAGCGCGTAGCGGAAGCCGTCGCGGTAGGCCGACCCCAGCCCCATCTTGCCCGGGCGCTGCAGCAGGTGGACGCGCGGCTCGCGCTCGCGCCACGCCTTCACGAGGTCGGCGGTGCCGTCGGGCGAGCCGTCGTCCACCACCAGCACCTCGAGCCCGAACGGCAGCGCGAGCAGGCGCTCGAGCAGCAGGTCGATGTTCTCGCGCTCGTTGTAGGTGGGGACGATGACGAGCTTCTCCATCAGGCCGTGCCCCCTCCCGCCTCGGGGGCGGGCGCCGGAGCCACCACCGGGACCGGGGCGCGGCGCGCCCGCCACGCGCCGAAGGCGAGCAGCGCGATCGCGGCCAGCGCGCTCACGATGGACACCCACAGACCGAGCGTGAACGGCCCGGAGTGGAACTCGAACACGACGCGGTGTCGCCCGGCGGGCACCGCCACACCGCGCAACGCATGGTCGGCCCGCAGCAACTCGGCGCGATCCCCGTCCACGGTCACCTTCCAGTCCGGGTAGTAGAGGTCGGCGAGCCGCAGCACGGCCGGTCGCGAACCCTCGGTCTCGACCACCACGCGGTGCAGGCCGTACTCGGTCACGGTGGCGGTGCCGACCGAATCGGCCGCACCCGAGGGGATGCCGGGGTCGCGCGTGAGGTAGGTGTGCACCGCGATGTTGCGCTCCACGGCGGTGATCGAGTCCACCACCGCCGCGCCGGTGTCGGGCACCACCGTCCACGAACCCACCAGCATCGCGCGCGGCATCGCGAAGCGGTACTCGTACACCACACCCGCCGCCCCCACGTACACCTGCTGGAGCGACTCGTACCAACCGGGCGGCACGTCCTGCGGTCCGATGTTGCGCGAGAACACCCAGTAGCGGGCGTTGAGCAGCGCCAGCCACGGCAACTGGTAGAGCGCGCGGCGGTCGTCGAGGTCCTGCCACAGCCGCGTCTTGGCCGAGTGCCGCCCACCGAGCAGCGCCACGCCGAATCCCGCCGGCCGGTTGTCCTGGAACCAGTTCGACTCCGGGTAGAACGCACGGAACTTCCCGGCGTCGCCTTGCTGGTTGAGCCAGTCGATGATGTCGTCGCGTCCCTGATCGACGTTGCGCGCGACCGGGTCGCCGATCGTGGGCGTCATGACGATGCGGCTCACCGGCCACAGCTCGACGAGCAGCAGCACGAGCACGATCACCGAACCGGCCGCGACCGGGAGGCGGCCGCGCCGCGTGAACCACGCGACGGCGCCGAACACCAGACCGGACATCCCCACCCCGACGAGGTCGCGGAGGAACCCGGCATAGGCCACGCGCGCGGCCTCACCCGGGAAGCGCGGGTTCATGCCGAGCGCGAGGTCCACGTACCACTTGCGCAAGCCGTCGGCGCCCAGCGTGCCGAGCAGGAGCAGCACGGCAGCGAGCGCGAGCGTGCCGATCAGCACCCGGTCCACGGCATCGGTGCGCCCGCGCTCCGAGGGACGCACGAGCGCGCTCCAGCCCCACGCCGCGGCGAGCGCGGTCGCGAGCTGGAACAGGATCACGATCATGACCGGGATGCGGAACTTGTTGAACAGCGGCAGGTGGTCGTAGAGCAGACCGTAGAGCGGGAAGTAGCGCCCCATGGCCACGAGCAGCGCGAACACCGCGAGCACGCCGGTGAACCACTTGAGCACCCCGGCCGCCGAACCGCGCGCCACCCACCCGACGATGGCGAGCACGGCGATCACGAACCCGATGAACGCGTTCGGGTAGTCGGTGAACGGCATGCCGCCCCAGTAGGTGGCGTTGCCGAAGCCCACGAAGTTCGGCAGCACCAGGCTGGGCAACTCGAACGGCGCCATGCTCCACGAGGTCGCGTACTCGATCGGGGCACCACCGCCCGCGGCCGAGGCCCGCATGGAGTGCTGCGCGTAGTCGCGCAGCGGGATGTTGTAGACCGCCGCCACGCCGAACGCGAGCGCGGTCGCCGCGAGCACGCCGAACGCGCGCCCGATCACGCCCCCGAGCGTGCCGGGGCGACGGGTGGCGGCCACGACCTCGACGATCACGTACAGCCCGATCGCCATCCACGTGTAGTAGCAGATCTGCACGTGACCGCGCAGGAACTGGAAGCCGCCCGCGAGCGCCAGCCAGCCGAGCTCGGGCGTGGTGCCGCGCTTCATCCAGCGCGATGCGAGCCACAGCATGAGGGGTAGGTAGGCCGAATCCACGAGCTGGCTGCCGTGGCCGTGCGACCCGACCGCGACGAGGTTGGGTTGGAAGATGAACGCGACCGCCGCGATCATCGCGCCCTCGGACCTCGCCCCCCACTCGCGCGCGAGCAGGTAGAGGAAGAACGCCCCGAGGAAGTAGTACAGGATCATCCACGTCATCTCGGGCAGCGGCACGACACGCTCGATCAAGGCGAGCGGCCAGTCGGGCGGGTAGATGAGCGGGTTGTAGGCCCCCGAGCCGAACGACGGCATGCCGAGGAACGTGAACGGGTTCCACAGCGGGTAGACGTGGTCCTGCCACAACGACTGCTCGCCCATGCGGACGAAGCCCAGCGGCGCGGTGGCGTCGGGCGAGACGAAGGTGCGGCCCTCGAGCGCGACCTCACGGAAGAACACCACGGTGAGGAGGGCGAGCAGCACCGCGACCCACGCCGTGCTGAGCGTGAGGCCGGGGGCAGCGGGCGACGCCGGACGGCGCGCGGCGCGCTTGCTGTTCTTGGTGGGGTCGGCGGTCATCGGGGGTCCTCGGGTCTCAGGCCGCGGGCAGTCGGGACTCGATCTCGGCCACCATGCGGGCGGCGAGCGCGTCCCAGTCGTGCGGGCGGGCGAGCGCACGGCGGCGGTCGCGGTCGGGCGTGGCGTCGAGTGCCGTGGCGAGCGCACGCTCGGTCTCGGCGGGGGTCGCGGCGAACAGCAGGTCGGGCGGACTCGGGGCGAGGTCGAGCACCGGCGTGGTCACCACCGGCAGCCCCGCCGCGAGGTACTGGTACACCTTGTTGGGGTTGATGCCCTGCACGAACGGGTCATCGGCACGGAACGGGATCACGCCCACGTCGAGCGCCTGCATGTAGGCGGGCACGTCGGCGTACGGGCGCGGACCCAGCACCGCCACCCCGTCGCGGCGCGCGAAGTCCGCGACCGCAGCGTCGGTCGCCGGGGTGCCGGGGCCGATGAGCACCACCGTGCCCCCGCGCCGCGCGCGGCGCAGGGCCTCGAGCGTGTCGAAGTCGAGGAAGTGCGAGAGCAGCCCCACGTATCCGATGAGCGGCCGCGGGAGCGCGGCCAGGTCGTCGGGGCAGGGACGCGGCGCCTCGAAGTGCGCCATCTCGACTCCGTTGCCGAGCATGATCAAGGGGCGGTCGGTCTCCGCGGCGAGTTGCCGCCGGTAGTACTCCGAGACGACGAACACGCCCTGCGCCTGAGCCAAGGTGCGCTTCAGGTACGGCCCCGCCCACGGGGGCGTGACCGAGAACTGCAGGGGGTGGTCGTTGAAGTCGTACATTACCAACTTCTTGCGGAGCCGAGAAAGCAGCGCCGGGGCGTAGATGTTGGACACCAGCACCACCGGCTCGGGGTCGGCGCCCAGCCGGGCGAGCATGCGCCCGAGCCACGCCTCGGCCACGGTCTCGAGCAGCGCCCGCCCCGCGGGGGTCGAGGACACCCGGTTGTAGAGCCCGCTCGTGGTGCCGGGCTTGAGGAAGGGCACGGTGAACACCGTCACCCGCCCCTCCTGCCGCGGCTCCCACGGGTCATCGGCGCAGAAGGCCGGCGGCTGGGCGAACAGGATCCGCCACGGCGCCGGGAAGCGCGACAGCAGGAACTGCTTCCGCGTGCGGAAGTAGCCCCAACGCACCTCCGACAGGACGAGGAGGTCCAAGGATCAGCCGGCGTGGACGCCCGCCGCCAACTCGTCCTCGAGTCGTTCCGCCGCCTCGACGTACCCGACGTGGCGGCCGGCGTGCTCGGAGTGGTCGGCGGGACGGCCGTGCACGCGCGGGTCGCGCTCGAGCCAGTGCTGGCTCCAGGCCTCGAGCGACAGCCAGCGCCACACCTGCAGGCCGAGCGCACGACGACCGGCGAGGAAGTCGTCGAGTGACGCCTCGACCACGGCCGGGTCCACCCACTCCTGGAACGGGCCCTTGCGGGTCAGGCGGCGACGCAACTCGGCGGCGTGACGACCGCGCAGCCAGAGGTCGGTCGGGGTCTCGAAGCCCATCTTGTCGCGCCGCTCGAGCACGCTACGCGGCACGCGGTCGCCGAGCGCCCGGCGCGCGACGGCCTTGGTGGTCGTGCCCTCGAGACGCACCGCGTCGGGCAGCGAGAACGCGAACTCCACGAGGCGGTAGTCGAGGAACGGCAGGCGCGTCTCGATGCCGAACGCCATGCTGCTGCGATCCTCGTAGCGCAGCAGGCTCGGCAGCTGACGCACCGTGGTGTCGAACGCGAGCTGGTCCCACAGCGAAGAGCGCGACGAGGCGTGGGCGCGCGGCGCGGCGGACGCGACCTTGCGGAGCGCCGACGACAACACGAGGTCCTTGCCCTGTCCGAAGCGGCGGCGCAGGGCGGCCACGAGCGGGCCCGGCAGGAACGGCTCGAAGGTGTGCAGTGCCACGGTGCCGAGCCCGAGGCGGTCGGTGACCGGCCCCCACAGGCGGCCGAACTCACCCCACTCCCCCGCCACCGCGAGGTCGCGCAGGCGCGACGGCAGGTAGCGGAAGTAGCCGGCCAGCGTCTCGTCGCCGCCCTGACCGTCGAGCAGCACCTTGAGACCCTTCTCGTGCGCGAGTCGCATGACCTGCCACTGCGAGTACACGCCGGGACCGGCGGTGGGCTCACCCTGACGATCGGCCAGCGTGTCCACCACGCTCCACAGGTCGGAGCCGTCGGGCACGGTGACGTGCGAGGTCGCCCCGGCGGCCTCGGCCACCGCGCGCACGTAAGGGCGCTCGTCGAACGCCGGACCCTCGTCGTAGGCACAGGTGAACGTGTGCAGCCCGCGGGCGGCGAGCTTCGAGGCGGTGGTCACCACCGCGCTCGAGTCGAGCCCACCCGACAGGCACGAACCCACCTCGACGTCGGCGCGCAGACGCAGGCGCACCGCGTCGGTGAACAGCTCGCCGAACTGGTGCGCGAGGTCCTCGGCACTGCCGCTCGCACGGCGCTCGGGGTCGAGCGACCACCACTGCTCCATGCGGAAGCCGTCCTCACCCACCGACAGCCAATGGCCCGGGGGCAGCGTGCGGATGCACTCGAAGAAGGTGTGCGTGGAATGGTCCACCCAGTCGAGCGCGAGCAGGTCGCGAATCGCCGGCAGGTGCGGACGGATGCGCCACGGCTGCGTGAGCGCGAGCGCGCGCGCCTCGGAGGCGAACGCGAACACGGTGCCGTCGTACTGGTAGTGGAACGGCTTCACGCCCATGCGGTCGCGCGCGCAGAACAGGCGGCGGCGGTCAGCATCCCAGATCGCGAACGCGAACATGCCGTTCAGACGGTCGAGGCACTTCTCGTCCCACGTGCGGTAGGCCGCGAGCAGCACCTCGGTGTCGCTCTTGCCCGTGAAGCGCACGCCGGCCTTCTCGAGCTCGGCGCGCAGCTCGACGTGGTTGTAGATCTCGCCGTTGTACACGATCCAGCAGTGCGCGTGGGCGTCGCACAGCGGCTGGTGACCGGTGGGCTCGAGGTCGACGATCGACAACCGGCGATGCGCGAGCGCCACACCGTACGAGGCGGTCGCCTGCGCGCCGCGCGCCTGCCCGGGCGCCCACGGCAGCCCCGAACGGAACACCGAGGCGGGCGTGTCCGCGCCGCCGTGCGTGAACGACTGGCCCCCGACCGGGTCGAGGAGCACCGAGCCCTCGTCATCGGGACCGCGGTCGCGCATGAGGTGGGACATGGCCTGGAGTCGGCCGAGGTCCGCGCGCCCGTGTCGGTCGTAGAGTCCGGCGATGCCGCACATGGTGTCCGCCTTTCCTTGGGATCAGGAGGCGGCCGGCCGGTGCCGGATCGCGCCTCGGTCCTTCCACACGTCACTCTTCCATGCCGTCAGGGCGAACGCCGCGACCGCGGCCGCGCGCCACACCCCGCCGGCGACCCCGTCCGGGGCCCAGCGCACCGTGACCTCCCCGAGCGCCACCCCCACCGCGAACAGCGCCGCGAGCCGGGCCCCCCGGTACGGCAACGGGTGGACGCGCTGCGCGATCACGTAGGTGAGCATGGCCGCCGCCGCATGGCCCGCGAAGGTGGCGATCGCCGCCCCCTCGGCCCCGAGGTGCGGGACCAGGGCGACGTTCGCCCCCGCCGCGAGCAGCGCCGCGCCGAGGGCCGGGAGGCCCAGCAGCGTGTTGCGGAGCGCGAGGTTGAGGCCCAGAGCGGCCACATAATAGGCCCCCTGCGCGACCGCGGCAAAGGCCAGCCAGAGCGCCGGACGCGCGGCCGCGTCGTAGTCGCGCGTGGCGAGCAGGCGGATGCCGAGCGGGGCCGCAAGCCCCACCACGAGCGCGAACGCCGTGGCGATCGCGACGTACAACCCGAACACGCGGGCGTACAGGCGCGGGGCCTCGGGGTCCTGTGCGCGCGCGAACGCGAACGGCATGAACGCGAGGTGGAACGCCGAGACCGCCATGGTCACGACGGCGAAGAACTTGATCGCGAGCGCGTACAGCCCCACCTCCTCGAGCGAGGCGTAGTGCTGCAGTGCCCACCGGTCCACCGAGCCCACGACGCCGTACGCGAACGCGACCGGCACGAGCGGCACGCCGTAGCCCAACATGGCGCGCAGCACGCGGGCGTCGAAGCGCGGGCGGATGTGGTGACGGCACAGCACGACGCCGAGCAGCGCGGCGATCGCGTCGCCGGCGAGCTTGCCGTAGAGCACGCCCGCCACCCCGAGGTCGCGCCCCACCACGAGTGCGATCGTGGTGCCGCCCACGAGCACGGTCTGCGCGACGTTGAGCGTGACGAACTTCCACGGCTGGAAGGTGACGCGCAGCACGTCGTTGCACCACAGCACGAGCAGCGTGAACGGCAGCGTGAGCGCGCCGAGCCGCAGGTACTTGGCGTACACCGCGTCCCCCATGAGGCGCACCGCGAGCGGCTCGGCCGCGAGCGCGAGCACGAGCGCGAGCGTGCCGCCGGTGAGGAACCGGAACACGAACGACGACGACGTCATGACGAGACGCGCGCGCGTGTCGGCCTGCTGGTAGAAGAAGCGCGCGAGGGCGCCGTCCATGCCGAGCACGAGCACGAGCAGCACGCTCGCGGAGTAGCCGGTCACGAGTTCCGCGACGCCGAACTCCTGCCGCAGCAGCACGCGCGTGAGCACGGGCACGAGCAGCAGGTTCACGATGCGGCCGCTCACCTGCCCCAGTCCGTACACCAGGGACTCGCCCGAGAGCCGTCGGAGCGATTCGCGCAGGCTCATGACGCCCCGATCCGGCGGTACAGTTCGAGCAGTCGGCCCGCCACCACGCGCGCGTCGTGCGTGCGCTCGACCCACGCCCGTCCGGCCTCCCCCAGCGCGCGGCGCCGCGGGGTGTCGAGGAGCAACCCCGCGAGCTCGGCCTCGAGCGAGTCCACGGTGATGCGCACGAGCGGGCAACCCTCGGCACGGGGCTCGAAGTCGGGACGCAGGTAGGCGAGCGCCGGGCGCGCGAGCGCCATGGCCTCCACCGCCACCATGCCGTACCAGCCCATGAACATCTGGTCCACGAGCACGTCGCACTCGGCCATGAGGTCGCGCAGTTCGCGCCACGGCAGGCGCTCGACGGTGCGGAACTCGACCCCCGGGAAGCGCGGGCGCAGACGCTCGAAGGCCGCCTCGACGTACGCGGTGCCCTTGATGAGCCGGTTGGTGGGCGCGTGCAGGACGAGACGCGGCGTCTCGCGGAACGGCCGCGGGACGTAGTCGGGCAGCCACGCGGCGACGTGCAACTGCTCGGCTCCCGGCACACTCTCGAGCAGGTCGGGCGTCGAGACGAGCGTGGCGTCGGCGTGCGCGCGCGCTGAGGCGAGGACGCGCTTCTGGCGGTCGGGCCGGCAGAACGGGTCGCACTCGGTGCACGTGGACCAGCGGTGCGTGGCGAGCATGTGCGCACGGTCGCGCACGTCGCAGCCGTGGAAGTGGAACACCACCTTGCGGCCGAGCGCGTGGTAGAGCGGCAGGTCCGGGTTGTGCGGCGGGACGAGCGTGCGGCCGAAGTGGAAGTGGTAGACGTCGTGGCGCGCGGCATGGCGCGCGACCAACCCGGCGTAGCCGAGGTAGCGCGGCAGCGGCGGCAGCGCGTCGAGCGGCGGGTGCTCATCGGGGTGGTACTGGGCGAACGTGGGATTGGTCGCCAACGACCACGCCTCGACGCCGAGGTCGCGCAGCGCGCGCGCCAGGATGCTCGGCTGGCCCGCGATCTCGGACGGGGCGTGGAGGACGCGCATGCTCAGCGGGGACGTCCGAACGGGTTCGGGCGCCCGCAGTAGGGGCAGTCCCACGTCGGGCCGTCGGCACCCGAGACCACCGCGTGCTCACCGCACTCGCGGCAGACGTGCGTCACCTTGCGGAAGCCGCGCTCCCCCACGCGCTCGAACGTGAGCACGAAGTTCGCGTCGCGCGCGAGGTCGAGCCCGGTCACGCGGTGCAGCCACGCCAGCGCGGCGGTGAACGCGCCCTGCAGCGGCTTGGTGCGAGGGTCGTTCATCCAGCTGAAGCCGGCCGGCACCCGCACCGTGGCGGTGAGGCGCATGCCGCGCGCGTAGAACCGGTCGATCACCCCATGGAAGTCGAGGCACTGCTGGTGCTCGACGCGCTTGCGGAACTTGAACAGCGCGTACTTCGCGAACAGTCCCGCGAACCGGTAGAGCCGGTCGTCGAACGCGGCCGCGCGCGGCACGGACAGGTAGAGCTGCCCACCGGGCCGCGTGACGCGCACGAGTTCGTCGCAGCACGCCTCGAGCTCGGTGACGTGCTCGAGCACGTAGTGACAGACGGTGAGGTCGAACGACGCGTCGCGCACCGGCAGGCACGCGAGGTCGGCACGGAAGACGCGCGTGCGGGCGTTGCGGGGCGGCGGTCCGGGCGGGAACTTGATGTCGAAACCGGTGATGTCGAGGTCGGTGCGCAGCTCGTACGGCCACGAGCCCGGGCCGCAACCGGCATCGAGCACGCGTGCGCCCGCGGGCAGCGCGGCGATGACCTCGCGCAGGAACACCGGGCGTTCGTCGGCGGCACGCACCGGGCGCGCGGCGAGCGGGCTCACGAGCGCACCCCCGCCGGATCGCGCCCGAGCGCGGCATCGAGCAGCGCACGCGGCACCGCGGCCGCGGCGGCCGGGCGACCGCGCAGCAGCATGACCAGCGCGAACGCCGCCTGCTGCGCGAGCAGGGCGGGCAGCCAGGTGAGCCGGCCCGCACCGCGCGCATGGCGGCTCCACAGCGACAGGTTGGCGCGCAGGCGCTGGTACACCTTCCACGGGTTCATCGCCCCTCCCGAACTGGCGCTCACGCGGTGCCAGAGCCGCGCGGTCGGCACGAACAGTAGCCGAAAGCCGGCTGCGCGCGCGCGCAGGCTCCAGTCGGCGTCCTCGGCGTAGATGAAGTAGCGCTCGTCGAGCAGGCCCACGCGGCGCCACGCCTCGGCGGTCGCGAGCAGGCAGCACCCCGTGAGGTACCCCGTGGGCTCGATCGCGCGCCAGCGCCCGTGGTCGTGCGTGCGCAGGCCGCGGTGCGAGCTGTGCGCGAGCGCGGGGATGCAGCGCCCGCCCGCGTACCACACCAGGTCGCCGGGCGGCGCATGATAGATGAGCGGTGCGGCGGCCCCCGCGGACGGATCCTCGGCGAGTGCGGTCACCAGCTTCACGAGCAGGTCGGGGTCGGCGACGACGTCGTTGTTGAGCAGCATGACCGCGTCGGCCCCGGCCGCGAGCGCACGCTCGACGCCGGCATTGCAACCGCCCGCGAATCGCCGGTTCTCGGACAGCGCGAGCAGTTCCACGTCGGGGAACTGGAGCGCGACCATCGCGGGCGAGCCGTCGTGCGAGGCGTTGTCCACCACCATCGTATGCACACGCCAGCCCTCGGGCACGCGGCACCGCGCGAGCGAGGCGAGCGTGTCGCGGGTGAGCGCGCAACCGTTCCACGACAGCACCACGATGGCGAGCGTCCTCACGCGCTCCCCTCCCGGCGCGCGCTGCGCCACGCCGCCCCCCACACCGCGATCGAGGCGGCGAGGAGCACGAGAGCGACGGCCATGAGCGGTGTGCGCGGCAGCCCGGCGTACGCGGCGTAGAGCCACCACACGTCGACCGCCGAGAGCAGCGTGCGCTGCTCGTCGGCCGAGATGCCGGTGCGCGGGTCCACCACGCCCCCCTGCACGAGACGCGGCCAGTCGCCGCGCACGTGCGCGCCGAGGTTGCGCGATAGCATGCGCCAGTGTCCGGCGATGGGACTGTGGTGCGGGTTCCAGTGGCTCGACTCCATGAACCGCGGATGCTCGAGCGGCAGCGTGTAGGGGTAGTCGCCCACCTCGCGCATCTGCGCCCCGAAGTGGATGCCGACCCCACCCAGCGTCACCACCAGACCGATCGCGCCGAGCGCCCACGCCAGACGGCGCCGCACGCGCGTGACCGTGTCGAGCGCGAAGCCCACCGCGACGAACGCGAGCGGCAGCAGCGGCACGAGGTAGCGCGGCCCCCACGAGCCGTCGCCGCCCCAGTGCTGGAAGCGTCCGAACAGGAGCAGGCCCACCGCCCACGCGAATACGATGGCGTAGCCGGCGCGACGCACGTCGTCGCCGCGGCGGGCGGCGTCGGAGTGCTGGCGCGAGCGCACCATGGCGGCGAGCCCCCACGGCGCCAGCAGGATCGCCGGCGCGAACCACGCCACGCCCTTGCCCGACGACAACAGCAGGCCGTACACGCCCACCAGCAACGGGGTCGAGAACGCCGAGGCCGAGGCCTGCGCGCCGTATCCGGTCTCGAACGGCGTGCCGAAGCGCGCTGCGTTGTAGAGCGCGTGCCCCGCGAGGGCGGCCACGACACCGCCGAGCGGCAGCAGCCACGCGCGCGGCCGGCGCAGCCCGGCGGCCGCGAGCGTGGCGAGTACGAGCGGCGCCATACCGAGCTTGGCCGAGATGGCGAGGAACGCCCCGAGCGCGGCGGTGCGCTCGCCGGCGCGGCCCTCGTGCGGCGCGGGCGCCGCACCGGCACGTGCCGCGCCGAGGAGCGCGAGCAACAGGCCGAGTGCCTCGAGCGGTTCGGCCATGAAGCTCTTGGCGTAGACCCAGAACGGCGTCGTGAACCCGAACAGGGCCGCGGCCGCGAACGCCGCGCCCACCCCGACGCGCAGCCGGCGCAGCCCCTCGTAAAGGAGCGCGATCGTGAGCGCAGCCACCACGGCGTTGAAGAAGCTGGCGACGAATCGCGCCGCGAGTTCGCGGCGCGGCTCGGCGAACCCGACCGTGGCGGCGGCGGCGTCGCCCAACACCACGAGTGGCAGCGCGAGCACCGCCTGCCCCGCGGTGTTCTTGGTGTAGAAGCGGCCGTCGGGGCCCTGCAGCGTCGCCCCCTCGGGCACCTCGATCCCACCGTGCGCCAGCGCACGCGCGAGCGAGAACATGGTGACCTCGTCGCTGCCCACGATGCGCCCGCCGCCGGTGAGGGCGAAGGTGAGGAACGCGGCCAGCGCCAGCAGGCGTGCGGTGCGGCTCATGCCCACCCCCGCCCCGGCGCCAATTCGCCGACGAGGTCCACCGTGGAGCGGGCGAGCGCCTCCCACGAGTGCTCGGCCCGCAGCGCCGCGATGGGCGCCGCCATGCGTTCGCGCATCCCCTCGGCGAAGAAGCGCACCAGCGTGCGGGCGAGTGCCTCGGGGTCCTCGGGCGGACAGGTGAGTCCGGTCTCGCCGTCGCGCACGGTCTCGGTGATGCCACCGACGGTGGTCGCCACCACCGGGGATCCGAGCGCGTAGGCGACGTGCGTCACCCCGCTCTGCGTGCCCGAGCGGTACGGCAGCACGGTGACGTCGGCCGCACGGAACAACGCCTCGACCTCGTCGTCGGGGATGTAGCGGTCCACGAGGCGCACGCCGCCCACCTCGGCCGCGAGTTCGCGATACGGCTCGGGGCGCTCGTAGAACTCGCCCGCCACGACCAGCGTCGCGCCGGGGCGTTCGGCGCGCACGCGCTTCCACGCGGTGAGCAGCGTGTCGAGGCCCTTGTAGTGGCGCACGTAGCCGAAGAACAGCGCCACGTCGCCCTCCAGCCCGAGCGCGGCGCGCGCCGACTCGCGCGTGTGGCGGCCGCGGTCGAACTGGGCGTAGAACGGGTGCGGGACGCGGCGCCGCGGGGCGCCGGGCTTGAGCCGGTCGAGGTCGCGCTCGACCGAGTCGCTCATCACCAGGTAGCCATCGGAGTTGCGCATCATCCAGTCCGTGAACGCGCGGTCGTAGAAGCGCGGCTCGTGCGGCACGAGGTTGTCGCACACCAGCACGACCCGCGTCCCGCGCCGGCGCAGCGGCCCCACCGCCGACGCGAACGCGGGTGCGAAGAACGGCATCCACCACTTGAGGATCACCGCGCCCGGCGCGAAGCGCTCGAGGTGCGCGGCGGCTCGGCGCCAGGTCCACGGCCCGATCGAGTCGAGCATCGCCTCGGTCGGGAACGTCGGGCGCGGCGCCTCGGGATCGAACTGGCTCGTGCCCGGGAACAGGAAGTCCGGGTACTGCCGCGTGAACGTGACCGCGCGCACCTCGGCGTGCGCCTGCAGCGTCTCACCGAGCAACTGCAGGTACTGCGCCAGTCCCCCGCGCCACGGGTGCACCGGGCCCACGAGCGCGATGCGACGCGCAGCGGACGAGGCGGGGGGCGTGCTCACGGCGTCAGCGCTCGTGCGCCACCGACCACGACCGCACGCCGCGCGACTCGAACTGGAACGGCACCACCTGCCCGCCCAGCTTCTCGAGTGCGGCCGACACGCGATGGCGGCGGTC
>JBJTRI010000181.1:0-2639 GCA_046076045.1 bacterium | reverse complement strand
GTGGTGGCAGCGCAGCGCAGCCCGTTCGCGGGCCACGCGCTCGCGCCCGCCCCCGCGCGCTGTGCGCGTCCCAGGTACAAGTTGCGGTAGCCCGTGCAGCGGTTGTCGCTCCAGGCGAGGAACGCGCCACCGCGGCCGTCGGGCGCGCCGACGAGCTCGTACTTGGCGCACGTGATCGCGGTGACGAGGTCGCCGCTCGAGGTCCAGCCGGGGCGCGGGATGCCACGCGCGCTCCACAGCGTGGCGCGCACGTCGGTGTTGTAGCCGGAGCGCGCGTCGATCCACGCCAGGAACACGTCGCCGCTGTCGCTCGGCACGAGCACGGGCGACGACGCCTGCGCGACCGGGTCCACGACGCGATTGCCGTCGAGGGCCCAGCTCGCGAGGGCCGCGACCGGGACGGAAGCATGGACGAGGAGTGCGAGCGCGAGGACGCGCAGCGCATGCAGGGGGGCGCGCACGGCAGGGCGGGCTTTCGGACTGCGAGGGGAAGCGGGCCGCGCGGAGAGAGGTACGGAGGGCGGCGGAACGGACGCCTAGGGGAGCGTGATGTTACACCGGGAGACCCGATTCGCAGCGCTCGAAACGACACCGTCGCGCAACGTCGTTCGACGACAATGAACCCCGCGGGGCGGGACCGCGTCGTGGTGAACGCGGGCCCGCCGGCGGACGGCACAGGCGCGTCCCGAGCCCGCCAGCGCGGTTCGGCGGGTCATTTCAACCGCCGCCGCCCGCACGGTAGTCTGCCGAACGGCCGCACCGGGCGGCCCCACGAACCGCCGCCCGGAAGCACCCACGCCTGCCGACACCGCACCCCCGTCCATCGCAAGCCCCCCCCCAACGACCCGAGCCCGGAGAGCCCCGCCATGCCGCAGAAGTCCACGATCCGCATCGCCAACGCCGGCGGATATTGGGGCGACGACCTGGGCCAGTTCCGCCGACAGGTCGAACTGGGGCCGGTGGACGTGGTGACGCTCGACTTCCTGGCCGAGATCACCATGTCCATCATGCAGAAGCAGCGCGCGCGCGACCCCGAGGCGGGCTACGCGCGCGACTTCATCGCGCAGGTGGACGCCACGCTCGACCTGCTGGTGGACCGCGACATCACCGTGGTCACGAACGCCGGTGGCGTGAACCCGGCCGCGTGTCGGCGCGCGCTGCTCGCGCTGGCCGAGAAGCGCGGGCGAAAGCTCGAGGTGGCGGCGGTGCTCGGCGACGACCTGCTGCCGCGGCTCGACGAGTTGAACGCCGCGGGCGCCACGCTCGACAACATGGAGGACGGCCGTCGCTTCGCCGACGTGCGCGCGCGCGTATCGTCGGCCAACGCGTACTACGGCGCGTGGCCGGTGGTCGAAGCGCTCAAGGGCGGTGCGCGCATCGTGGTGACCGGACGCTGCACCGACACCGGCATCACGCTCGCGCCCATGATCCACGCCTTCGGATGGGCGGCCGACGACTGGGACCGGCTCGCGGCGGGCATCGTGGCCGGTCACATCATCGAGTGCGGCGCGCAGAGCACCGGCGGCAACCTCACCGACTGGCGCGACATCAAGCGCTTCGCCGACATCGGCTACCCCATCGTGGAGATGAACGCCGACGGCTCGTTCATCGTGACCAAGCACGCGGGCACGGGTGGCGCGGTGACCGTGCGCACCGTGACCGAGCAGCTCATGTACGAGATGGGCGACTCGCGCAGCTACCTCACGCCCGACGTGACCGCGGACTTCGGCAGCATCCGGTTGGAGCCCGCCGGGCGCGACCGCGTGCGCGTGTGGGGTGTGAAGGGTCGGCCCGCGCCGCCCTCGCTCAAGGTGAGTGCGGCGTACAGCGATGGCTGGAAGGCGAGCGGGACGCTCATCCTCTCGGGGCCCGACGCGGTCGAGAAGGCCGAGGTGTTCGCCGACCTGTTCTGGGAGCGCGTCGGCACGCCGTTCGAGGCCACGCTCACCGAGTACGTGGGCGCCTCGTCGTGCTGGGGACCGCTCGCGCCGCGCGTGGACGTGCCCGAGGTGCTGCTGCGGCTCGGCGTGCGCGACCACGACAAGGCGCGCATCGAGGCGTTCTCCAAGATGGTGCCCGCGATGATCCTGTCGGGGCCGTGCAGCGTGGCCGTGACGGGCGGACGCCCGCAGGCGCAGGAGGTGATGGCGTACTGGCCGGCGCTGGTGCCGCGCGACCTCGTGCGCCCCACGCTCGTGACCGACGCCGGCGAGCGCCGACTCGAGTGGCCGACGCCGCTCGTGCCCATGACGAAGCCCGCGCCCCTGCCCCGCACCGCGTGGCCGGTGGCGAAGGGTTCGCGCCGCCTCGTGACGGTGCCGCTCGCCCGCATCGCGCATGCGCGCAGCGGCGACAAGGGCGACACCGCGAACATCGGCGTGATCGCGCGTGCGCCCGAGGTGTACCCGTTCCTCGTGAAAGGGCTCACCGCGGCCCGCGTGAAGGCGTGGTTCAAGGGCGTGTGTCACGGCAAGGTCGAACGCAGCGAGGTGCCGAACCTGATGTCGATCAACTTCCTACTCAGCGAGTCGCTGGGCGGCGGCGGCACCGTGAGCCTGCGCATGGACCCGCAGGGCAAGACGCTGTCGCACGCTCTGCTCACCATGCCGGTGCGCGTGCCCGCGGGACTGGTGACCGCC
>JBJTRI010000180.1:0-5037 GCA_046076045.1 bacterium | reverse complement strand
CGGGAGAGAGCGCGGCCCATGCCTGGGGCCGCGAGGTCCTTCCTGCCCCCGAGGTTCCCCCATGCCGTCACGCCGCGACGTTCTGCGCGCCGGGCTGTTCGCCGGTGGCGCGATGCTGCTCCCCCGCTGGGCCTACGCCGGAGACGACGAGACCTTCGCCGCCGCCAGTCGGCTGTTCCCCAGCCCCTTCCTGCGCCCGTTCGCCACCGACCTGCCGCTGCCGCCGGTGGTGAGGCCGGCCGCCCCGTTCCGCACCCTGCGCTCGATCCCGGCTGGGACGGTCTTCCACGAGCTGCGCGCCCGCGAGGGGCAGCAGAAGGTGCATCCCGACCTGCCCCCGACCACGGTGTGGGGCTACGAGGACGTCAACGGACCCACGGGCGGTCCGATCTGGCCCGGCCCCACGTTCCTGTCGCGGGAGGGCGTGCCCATGCTGGTGCGCTTCCGCAACGAGCTGAACCCCGGCCACTCCGGATTCGGTGTCCCCAACATGGCGATCCATCGTCACGGCGGCGATCAGGCTCCCGAGGACGATGGGCATCCGGTGGAGTTCTTCCGGCCCGGTGAGTCGCGCGACTACTACTGGCCGGAGTTCGAGCATCGCGACGAACCGCGTGAGACGCAGACGCTGCTCTGGTACCACGACCATCTCGTGGACTTCACTGCGCAGAACGTCCATCGCGGGCTGGCCGGGTTCTTCCTGCGCTACCGTGAGCGCGACCCCGGTGACGAGCGCGACACCCGCGGTCTGCAGTTGCCGAGCGGCGCCTACGACATCGGTCTCGCGTTCCAGGACCGGCGGTTCGCGCCCGACGGCTCGCTGGTCTACGACTCGTTCGACCACAACGGATTCCTCGGCGACACGTTCCTCGTGAACGGTGCGGTCCAGCCCGTCCTGCGCGTGAAGCGCCGCAAGTACCGCTTCCGCCTTCTCTGCGGCAGCAACGCGCGCTACTACGACCTCTACCTGTCGAGCGGACAGCCGTGGATCCAGATCGGGACCGAGGGTGGCCTGCACGAGCGCCCGATCCCGCGCCGCGGCATCTACATGGCCCCGGCCGAGCGCTACGACGTGATCGTGGACTTCTCCAGCTACCCGCGGGGTGCGGAGATCGTGGTCGAGAACCGGCTCGAGCAGGTCAGTGGGCGCGGCCCCAAGGGCCCGGCGGACTTCGCCACCCCGCTCATGAAGTTCATCGTGGACGGCGACGCCCCGGACGACAGTCGCATCCCGCTCGTCCTGCGTCCGCCCATCCTCGCGGACCCGTTCCCGCCCGCCGTGCGTCGCAAGATCGAGTGGAATCGCTCGAAGGGTGCTTGGACGGTGAATGGTGAGTTGTGGGACGAGCATCGGATCATGGCCGAGCCACGTCTGGGGGAGGTCGAGGTCTGGACCCTGCGCAACTCGAGCGGTGGGTGGGCGCATCCGGTCCACATCCACGGCTCGCTGTCGCAGATCCTTTCGAAGAACGGGCGCCCGCCCGCACCGTGGGATGCAGGCATCCGTGACATGGTGAACCTCAACGGCAACGAGGAGGCCGAGGTGCGGTTGAACTTCAACACGTTCCGCGGCACCTACGTGTTCCACTGTCACAACGTGGAGCACGAGGACCTGGCCATGATGGCGCAGCTCCGGGTCGTCTGAGGTCGCCGCCATGCTCACCAACCGCACCCTCTGGACACACACCGGCCGCAAGGTCCACTTCTACGACGACCTCGTGAAGGGACGTGTCATCACGTTCAATCTGGCCTACACCCGCTGCACGGGGAGCTGTCCCACGGGGTTCGCGAAGCTCGCGGTCCTGCAGGACGAATTAGGCTCGGCGCTCGGGCGCGAGGTGTACATGTACACGCTCTCGCTCGACCCCGAGTACGACACCCCGCGCATGTTGCGCGAGGCCCGCGAGACATACGGCGCCCGCAAGGGCTGGACGTTCCTCACGGGCACCGTGGACGGGGTGGAGGAGGTCCGGCGCTCGATCGGGCTCTACGACCCCGACCCGGTGGTGGATGCCGACCGTTCGCAGCACTCCGGCCTGCTCGTGCTCGGGAACGATCCCGTGCAGCGCTGGTCCAAGGTCCCGCTCGGGTTCAAGTCCGAGCAGATCTCCCGGGCGTTCCGACGCATCTGGTTGCCGCCGGACCGCTGGTGAGCGCGGGCGCCGTCGGGGGGACGGTGGCGAGCGATGCACGAGGGGCCGGTCCCGGGAGCGGGACCGGCCCTCTTGCGTACGGGTTCACATGTTGGGGGAGGCGTCACTCAGCGACCCTGGCCCCGTCCCCTCGGGCGGACCGTCGGGGGGTGGCGTGGGCGAGGACTCGGCCGCGGGGACCCCGTGTGAGGGTGCGATCCGCTGGGACCGCAGCCCGGCCAGCACCAGCGCGGCCACCATCACCACGAGGCTGACCACCATGAAGCCGAGGGTGCCGCTCCGGTGCGGGGTGGTCTCGCTCACTCAGATCTCCTTCCACGCCATCGTGCGCGCCGACGGGATGTCGGGGTCGAAGCGGTTGGTCGTCGGGAAGTAGGGCGGGATGAGGCCGCGACGGTCGTAGTGCCAGTTGCGGCTGTACCCGGTGAGGATGTTGCCGTTGCTGCCGAAGGTGCCGAAGGCGCCGTAGTACTTGGCGGTCACGCCGCCGCGCAGGTTCATGCTGCCGCGCTGCGAGCCGCTCGCGTAGTTGTCGACCGCGAACTGCCCGCTCGTGCTGCCGGTGGCCATGATGAACGCGTCCACGTTGACGTTCGACGGGGCGCTCGAGCCGATGCGCACCGAGCCCGCCGACGAGAAGATGCCGAGGACGTTGTTGCGGTTGTTGTAGCTGTCGCAGGTCAGGTCGCTGTTGATGATGACGTCCTGCGTGGCGGTGATCAGCAGGCGGGTGTTCTCGGCGATCGTCGCGTTGACGTAGCCGTTGGAGCCGCGCGCGGGGCCGGTCAGCGAGTTGATGCTGCCGTTCGTGTAAAGCACCGGACGCGGGGGCGTGCCGGTGAACGACTCGGCCGGGGTGCCGGTGGTGCTCGTCGAGTTCCAGACCTTGGTGGTGTTGTTCACCGGGTCCACCTCGATGGTGCGGCGCGTCGAGCCCTGCGAGAACTGGTAGTACTGCTTGTTCACGAGCGTGTCGGCCCACATCCGGACCTGGTCGGCGCTGCCCTGGATGTAGAAGCCGCCCGTGAGCGTGGAACCCGAGCGGGGCAGGTAGATGCCGTTCGGGGGCGTGCTGGTGCCCGACAGGCCGAGTGCGGAGTTGATCTGGCCGTTCGTCGGGGCCGTGCCGGCCGCGAGGTTGAGCCCCAGCGCCGCCGCCTGCTGGTTGAAGGAGTTGCCGGGCAGGGGCACGCTGGACTGCCCGCGCAGGTAGCCGCCATAGAAGTTCGGCACGTCGACCGAGCCGTTGTTCGAGGCGTTTTGCGAGACCGGATTGCCGTTGTTGTAGAAGGTGGCGTTCGAGTTCACCTGGGTGACCTGGTCCTGGAACGTCGGCTTGAACGCGAACCGGAAGAACGTGTTCGTGTGCACGCGGCCGTCGAAGCTGCCGCTCGAGGTGAACCAGATCGACGAACCGTCGGGCATCGTGAAGCGGTCCATGAAGAGCAGGTAGTCCGCGAACGAACCGCGCGAGGCGCTCACCCGCAGCAGGCCCTGCGACTGGACGCTACGGCGACCCGTCGAACGGACCGTGCCGGTGGAGGTGATGTTGAACAGGTAGTTGTAGGTCTGTGCGGTGTCGGCGATCTCGGCGCTCGAGAACGTGACCGAGGCCGTGGCGGCATAAGGCGGGTTCGAGGCATTGGCCGACGAGGCGGGCCCGAGCGTGCCCGCCGGGAACAACGCACCGGGGTTGGTCACGATGTTGCCGGTCGCGCCGCGAGCCGTCCACGCGACGAGGCAGCTGTCGAGCTTGGCCTGGGCCATGTTGGCCAGCACCTGCTGCTGGGCGCGCACACCCGCGTCGGCCGCGTAGAGCGCGATCTTGGCGGTCTGGACGTTTGAGGACTGGGATCTCTCGCCGGTCGTGGTGCCCATGAACGTCACGACGAGTACGCTCGAGAGCAGCATGAACAACAGCGCAGCCGCGAGCACGATGCCGCGCTCACCGAGGCCGTCACGATGCGACGTCGGGGTCCGGTCCATGGGGCCTCCTAGAAGGTGCGCGGCTGCACCGCCGCCCACACGCTGTCGCGCAGGGTCGGTCGGCGGGGGTCCGGGACGCTCGTGAAGACGACGGGGGAGACCTTGTCCACGAGTGCCATGTTGCCGGGGTTGCGCGTCCACGTGCCGTCCTGCATCTGGTACCAGACGCGGAACCCGGTCACGCCGTAAGCCACCACCTGCGGGGTGGAGCCGAACTCCCGGCGCATCAGGACGGGTTTGCGGAACGACGTCTCGTCGAGGTAGTAGCTGGTGATCGTGGCCTTGTACACGCTCGTGACGGTGTCCGGGTAGCCTCCCGTCGGCGGCCAGGTCGCGGTCATCGTGGACGTGGCCCCGTTGAAGGGCGAGGTCAGGCTGTGCTGGATGACGTCCGATCCCGCGGTCCCGGTGCACAACAGCATGTGGGACCGGCTGGTGCCGTTCGTGAGGATGAACAGGTCGCCGTTGCGGAAACCGGAGTTGTTCATGACCCGGGTCTGCGAGCTGACGGTGGCCATGTCGGACAGCAGCAGCGTCTGGGCCTGCCACGCGCCGACCAGCACGAGCGAGTCGCTGCCGTCGTTGGCGAAGCCGGGGTTCACGGCGAGCAGCGTGTCGCCCACACCACCCCCCGTGTTGCAGAAGATGTCCACGCGCCCCCAGCCCGAACCCGCCATGCGGATCTCGCGTTCGATGAGCTGGATCGCGGTGCGCGCGTTCTGGCGGGCGTCGGCCACGTCGGTGAGGCGAGCGGCGTGCCGCGAGGACTGGAAGAAGGTGGACATGATGCCGGCCAGTACGGCGGCACCCACCACGAGCGTGACCATGAGTTCCAGCAGGCCGAAGCCGCGCTGCGCGCGGTCCATGCGGATCGCAGGGCGGTTCATGTTCAGCCTCC
>JBJTRI010000179.1:0-14811 GCA_046076045.1 bacterium | reverse complement strand
CAGCGTGTTCGAGACCGGGCTACCCTATGCGAGCTTCGACCTCACGGTGTGCCGCCACGTGGTGCAGAGCATCCCGTTCGCCGAGCGCGCGCTGGCCGAGCTCGTGCGCGTGACGCGCCCCGGCGGCTGGCTGCACGTGATCGCCGAGGACTACGACATGCTGCACTTCCCGCTCGATGCGCACGGCGTGCGCGACTTCTGGCACGAGGTGGTGCCCGCGTTCATGGCCCACGGCGGCTACGACCTGTGCATCGGTCGGCGTGCGGTACCGCTCCTGAACGCGCTCGGGCTCGAGGACGTGCGTCTGGACGTGGTGAACGTGGACACCGCACGCGTGCCGCGCGCGACGTTCGCGGGCATCCTCGAGGCGTGGCGCGACGGCTATGCGGCGCCGGCGGCCGCGGTGTCGTCGCTCACCGTGGCGCAGACCACAGCGGCGTTCGACGCCATGATCGCCGCGGTCCGCGACCCGGATCGCTACGCCTGCTGGCACGTCCCGGTGGTCAGCGGGCGCGTGCCCGCCTGACCCACGTCACGCGACGCGGCGACGTCCCTCGGGCGTGAACATCGCGCTCAGCGCGTGCTCCACGTCCTCGAACATGAACGGCTTGGGCAGCACGTGGTCCACGCCGCGCGCGAGCGTCGACTCCTCCTCGAGCTGGAAGCCCCAGCCCGAGACCAGCACCACCGCGCACTCGGGCGACTTCGCCTTGACGGCGGCGGCGAGGTCCCAACCGTTCACCTCGGGCATGCCGAGGTCGGTGAACACGAGGTCGAACGTGTGCGCGCGCAACGCCCCGCTCGCCTCGGGCCAACCGAGCGCGGGCACGATTTCTTCCCCGAGGCCGCGCAGGATCTCGGTGAGCACCGAGAGCACGGACTCCTCGTCGTCGGCCACGAGGATGCGCAGCGTGGAGGGCGGCGGGCCCGGTGCGGCGGCGGGTTCCTCGGGCGCGACCGAACCGGCCGGGAACGTGACCGTGAACACCGTGCCCTGCCCCGGCGCGCTCTGGACGTCGATGTGCGCACGGTGCCGCGTCGCGATGCCGTAGGCGACCGACAACCCGAGCCCGGTGCCCTTGACGTCCTTGGTCGTGAAGAACGGGTCGAACACGCGCGCCAGCGTCTCGGCGTCCATCCCGATCCCGGAGTCGCGCACCTGCACGCACACCTCGTCGCCGTCGTCGCGGCTGGCGATCCACAGGTCGCCGCCCATGGGCATGGCGTCCACCGCGTTCAGCACCATGTTGGTGAACACCTCGCTCAGCTCCGAGGCCGCACCCGCGATGGTGTGCGTCGAGCGCAGGTCGAGGTGCACGTCCACGAGGATGCCCTGGCGCTTGGCACTCGCCTCCCACGCCGGCCGCGTCAGCTCCACCACCCCGGACAGCACGCGGTTCACGTCGAGCGTCTCGAAGCGCTCGTCCTGCCGCACGCGCGTGAACTCCTGCACGCGCCGCACGGTCTGCGCGCCGTCCATGGCGGCCTGCTCGATCACGCCCAACTGGCGGCGCACCTCGGGGTCGGACACGTTCTGCATGAGCAGCTGCGTGCGCCCGAGGATGGCGGCGAGGATGTTGTTGAAGTCGTGCGCGACACCGCCCGCCATCTCACCGAGCGCGTTCAGCTTGGCGGACTGCACGAGCTGCGTCTGCGCCGCGCGCAACTCGTCGTACGCCTGACGCATGCGGTCGTAGAGCCGCGCGTTGGCGATGGCCGCGGCGCACGGGTCGGCGAACAGCGTGGCGAGCTCGAGGTCGTCCTGCTGGAACGCATTCGGATGCGAGCACGACAGCAGGATCGCGCCCAGCATGCGGTCGCGCGAGACGAGCGGCACGCACAGCAGGCTCGAGGGCTCGAGCGGCGTGCCCGGAGCCCCCACGGTGCGCGGGTCGCTCGAGGTGTCCGACACGAGCGCGCCCTGCGCACTCTGCGCGACCGCGCCCGCCAGGCCCTCGCCGAGCCGCAAGCGCACCGCGAGCGTGGCCGCGACGTGGTCGGCCGCGTCGCACAGCACGGGTACGAGCGCCTGCTCGGTCTCGTCGCGCAGGAACACCACGCAGTCGTCGGCGGGGATCACCGGTCGGATGTTGCGCGAGATGGTGCCCAGGATGGTGTCGAGGTCGAGCGAGTTGACCACCGCACGACTCACGGTGAGCAGTGCGCCGAGCTTCTGGCGCTGGTCGATCTCGTGGACCAGCATGTCCTCGAGCGGGGCGTCGCCGCCGCGCAGCCACGGCCCGCGCGCGATCGCCGCGAGCGCGTCCTCGACCCCTGCGACCGGCACGCCGGCGGCCTCCCATGCCGCGACCCGCGCGGCGAGCATGCGCAGTCCGGCCGCGATCGCGCCGCGATCGGCGGCGGTCTCGAGCCCGTCGAGCAGCGCAACGCACTCGGCCCGGGCCCGCTCGGCTCCGAGCGGACCGCGCAGCGCGCGCGACAGCGCACCTTCCGTGGTGGCACGCGACTCGGGGACGGGTCGCGCGGGTGTGGGTGACATGGGGCTCCCGGGGAGGGTGGTTCCGAACCTCCTCGGGAGTATCGGTCCCGCGAAGGGGCCGCTTGAGGGGCGAGAACGCGTTCGCGACAGGCCGGGCCCGACTCGTCGCGCGGCCCGGAATCTGCTAACTAATCCCGTGCGCGCCCGCCGCGCCCCGAACCCGGAGGTGCCCCCTGATGCGCCAGACGCTCCTGCCGATCGGCCTCATCCTGACCGCCCTGGCGGTCGCCCCCGCCCGCACCCAGACCGCCCCGCCCGCCGCGGCCATCGTGGAAGCCGAGCGCGCGTTCATGGCGAGCGTGCGCGCCCGCGGGGTGCGCGACGGGTTCCTGGCGTGGCTGGCCCCGAGCGCGGTGGTGTTCCGCCCCGGCCCCGTGGAGGCGCGGCGCAGCTACGAGCGCCTGCCGGGCGGCTGGAACGGGCTGCTCGAGTGGCGCCCGCTGCGCGCGGCGGTGAGCGCGGACGGTCGCCTGGGCTGGAGCACCGGCCCGTGGACGTGGAAGCGCGACAGCACGGCGCGCAAGCTGGACGCGAGCGGGCAGTACCTCACCGTGTGGCGTCGGCAGGCCGACGGTCCGTGGCGCGCGGTGCTGGCGTGCGGCGTGGACCAGGCGCGGCCCGAGGGGCTCGACGCCGAGCTCGCCTACTCGGCCCCGGTGGCGGGTGAGCGGTTGGGCTCGCGACCGCTCGCCGCACGCCAGTCGCTCTACCAGGCCGACGCCAGCTTCGCGCGCATCGCGGCCAGCGAGGGACTGCCCTCGGCCGTGGCGCGCTACGCCACCGACGACGTCGTGGTGCTGCGCGCCAACGCCGCGCGCTTCGTGGGCCGCGACGCGGCACGCGACTCGCTGACCGCGCGCGGCTCGACCGCCGACCTCATGTCCACGGCCCAGTGGATCGCCGACTCGGGCGACCTCGGCTACACCTACGGCTCGTTCGTGACCGGGCGGGGCGCGGCAGCGGACTCGTCGTGGTACGTGCACGTGTGGCATCGCGGCGCGGCCGCGACGTGGCGGCTCGCCGCCCAGGTGGTGATGCCGCTGCCCGCAGCGGGCGGCGACTCGCGACCCTGACGCACCGCCGTTCGTCCGACACCCGCAGGGCGCGAGTCGAGCGTCACTGCAAACGGTTGCGCCCGCTGCGACGGGGCCGGCCGCCCGACGGCACGCCCGCGGAACCCCGCGCCCGTGGTTTCCCCACACCGCACCCGCCCACCCGCCGACGACCGCGCGCCGGAGTGCGCGCGTGACCCGGGCACGTGCGCCTTGGTAGCATCGTGGCCCCTCGCGCCGCCCGTGCGCCCCCCGCTCGACCTCCCGCCCATCCCCCGAGGCCCATGCGCCGCGTCCTGCCGCTCCTCGCCCTTCTGCTGGTGCTTCCCTCCGCCGTCCCGGCGCAGGGCACGAAGCGCGCCCTGTTCGACAACTTCCACGCCGAGACGGCCGGCAACGCGGACTGGACGATCGACAACGACCAGCCCACCCCGCTGCCGGCGCAGAGCGGGATCGGGCCCGCCACACCCCGCACCTACTGGACGGGGGCGATCTCGTCGTGGGGCGTGGACCTGGTGAAGCGCGGCTACACGGTGACCATCAACAACGCGGCCTTCACCTACGGCAACACCGCCAACCCGCTCGACCTCGCGAACTTCGACGTGCTCATCGTGCCGGAGCCCAACATCCGCTTCACGGCCGCCGAGAAGACCGCGATCCTCGCCTTCGTGCAGGCCGGCGGCGGGTTGGTGGCGGTGGGCAACCACTACATCTCGGATCGCAACAACGACGGCTTCGATTCGGGCCAGATCTGGAACGACCTCGACCCGACGGGACTGCTCGGAGTGCGATTCCAGTCGGTGGGCGAGCCGAACAACAACATCGTGCAGACCTCGACCAACGTGAGCGCCGCGGCCACCGACAGCGTCACGAGCGGCCCGGAGGGCGTGGTGACCGCGCTGGCGTTCCACAACGGTGCCACCATGACGTTGCGCCCGGACGTGAACCCCACCGTGCGCGGCAAGGTGTGGATGAACGGTCTGGCGCAGACGAGCCTCACGGGGGTGATGGCGGCCACGTCGGTGTACGGCAACGGCCGGGTGTTCTTCCTCGGGGACAGCTCCCCGATCGACGACGGCAGCGCACAGCCCGGCAACACCAACATCTTCGACGGCTGGGCCGAGGCCTCGGACAGCATCCTCGTGCTCAACGCCACGCGCTGGGTGACGCGCCGCGCCGCCCCGCCCGCCGACGTCACCGCCCCCGCCGTGACGCTGCTCGCCCCCAATGGTGGCGAGGACTGGAAGGCGGGCTCGGTGCGCACGGTGTCGTGGAGCGCGACCGACGCGGTGGGCGTGACCGCCGTGGACCTCGCGTGGTCGGCTGACGGTGGCGCGACGTGGGCGAACGGCATCGCCACCGGACTCGGCAACAGCGGCACCTACCTGTGGACGGTGCCCGACGCGCCGGGCGGCGACCTGCGCGTGCGCGCCACGGCGCGCGACGCGGCGGGCAACGGTGCGAGTGACGCGAGCAACTCGTCGTTCGCGATCTCGCGCTGGACGGTCACCGCTTCGGCGGGTGTCGGCGGCAGCGTGAGCCCCGCGGGCACGACCGGCGTGGTCGAGGGCGGCTCGCTCACGGTGGGCGTGACGCCGGCCTCGGGCTTCGCGACGCAGGCGATCGTCGTCAACGGTTCGCCCGTCGCGCTCGCCCCGAGCGTGACGTTCGACGCCGTCGCCGCGCACCACACGCTCACCGCCTCGTTCGCCGACGTGGCCCCGCCGCAGGTCGCACTCACCGCCCCCGCGGGTGGCGAGACGTGGGACCTGTCGTCGGTGCACGCGATCGTCTGGAACGCCAGCGACAACGGTGGGCTCGACTCGGTGACCGTGGAGTACAGCGGTACGGGCGGCACCGGCCCGTGGACGCGCCTCGCGCGCGTCGCGGCCGCCGCGGGACAGTGGGCGTGGACGGTGCTCGTGCCCGCGACCGACAGCGCCTACGTGCGCGTGCTGGCCACCGACGCCGCCGGGCTCAGCGCGTCGGCGCGCAACGCCGCGGCGTTCCGCGTGCGCGACCTCAACGCGGGAGTGGACCCGACGCCGCGCGCGCTCGCACTCGCGCGGCCGTGGCCCAACCCCGCGCGCGGGCTCACGCACCTGTCGTTCGCGCTGCCCACCCCGGGCGCAGTGCGGCTCGAGGTGCTCGACGTGAGCGGGCGACTGGTGTGGTCGCGGCAGGGCGCGGTCGAGGCCGGCACGCACGCCTGGGACTGGGACGGTCGCGACGCGAGCGGTCGCCTGGCCGGCCCGGGGCTCTACATGGTGCGCCTCGCCACCCCGGCGGGCACGGTGCGGAGCCGGTTCGCGCGCGTGCGCTGACACGCCCGCACCGCCCACGACACGCGCGGTCCACGACTGACCGCAGGGTGATCGTTCCGCGCACCACATGGACGCACGGATGGGGCATGGCCCTCGCGTGCGCCTTGGGTTCACGGTCCCGCGCGTGCGGCACGGCGCGTGCAATGGACCGTGCGGACGCCCCCCGCGAGAGCCCGCCCCCGGGACCCGGAGCATCATGCTGGCGCGCATCCGCACGGCCGCGTTGTGGGGGCTCGACGCGTTCCCCGTGGACTGCGAGGTGGACGTGGGTCCGGGCCTACCGGGTTTCGTCATGGTGGGCCTGCCCGATGCGACCGCACGCGAGGCGCGCGAGCGCGTTTGGCCGGCGCTGAGGAACGCCGGGCTGTCCCCGCCGGATCGCCGCGTCACCGTGAACCTCGCACCGGCCGACCGTCGCAAGGAGGGCGCGGCCGCCGACCTCGCGCTGGCGCTGGGCTTGGTCGCGGCCACGGGACAGGCGCCCGCCGAACGACTCGCGGGCGTGGCCATGCTGGGAGAGGTCGCGCTCGACGGCGAGTTGCGGGGGACGCGCGGCACGCTGTCGCTCGCCGAGGCGGTGTGGCGCGCGGGCGCGCGCACTCTGCTGTGCGCGGCCCCCGCGGCACCCGAGGCGGCGCTGGTCGAGGGCTTGCGCGTGATCGCGGCCGCGCATCTGGGCGAGGCGGTGCGCTGGCTGCACGGCGACGACCTGCCGCGCGCACACCCGGCCGAACCCGACGCGGGCCGCGACACCGACGACGACCTCGCCGACGTGCGCGGGCAGGCGATCGCCCGGCGCGCGCTCGAGATCGCGGCCGCGGGCGGTCATCACGTGCTGCTCGTGGGCCCGCCGGGCTGCGGCAAGAGCATGCTGGCGCGCCGACTTCCGGGCCTGCTACCGCCGCTCGGCGCGCACGAGGCGCTCACCGTGACCCGACTGCACTCGGCGTCGGGACTGCGCGCCCCCGGGCGCGGTCTCATGCGCATCCGACCGTTCCGCGCACCGCACCACAGCGTCACGCGCGCCGGATTGGTGGGCGGCGGCAATCCCCCCCGCCCCGGCGAGTTGTCGCTCGCGCATCGCGGCGTGCTGTTCCTCGACGAGTTGTCGGAGTACCCGCGCACACTGCTCGACTCGCTGCGCGAACCGCTCGAGTGCGGCGAGGTCACGCTCGCGCGCGCCGGCGCACACGCCCGGTTCCCCGCGCGCCCGCTCATCGTGGCCGCCATGAACCCGTGAGGTTGTGTTGCCTTTTACCTACGACTTCGGAGGGAACGGGAAAGGGGCTCAGGTCAATCTCGACAACCTCCTTTCCGACCACAACTTGCTCAACTATTGCTTCAATGATCGCGCGCTTTTCCTCGGCGGTTAGGGCGGGCCAGCGGCCGTAGAGGTCACGGGTCTCGGCAAGGAGTTCATCCTTGCTGAGTAGCTGGATGCGGAGGAAGTCGAGCTCTCCCTGAAGGCGCGGAAGTTCGGCTTCGAGCCCTTTGAGCCGGTCTTCGAGGGGGCGGTAGGTCCGGCCGAAGCCCTCGGGGGAAATCTGGTCGGCCAGGTAGAGGCGGTAGGTCTTGTCCATCTCCTGCCGGACCTTGGCCGCCTCGGACTCCAAGGACCGGAGCCGGTCTTCCTTGACCCTAATCTCGTCGTCGGCCTGACCAAGGTGACGAGCCACATCGTCTGGGGACAGGAAGAAGTCCCGGAGCTGCTCATGGAAGACCGCCTCCAAGTCGGCGATCCCGATCTTGTTGCGACACTTCCGGCAGACGTACTTGCCGCTCTGGTAGCTGGCGTCGACGTACATCATGCCGCCGCAGTGGCACTTGGCGACGCCAGCAAACAGATGGATCGGCTTCGGGCCGGGCTTGCGCAGCTTCTCTCGCTGAGCGTCGAGGATCGCGACGCACTCGGCCCAGACCTCGCCCGAGACGATCGGCTCGATCGAGGTCAGAACCCACTCGTCCTCAGGCTTGAGCTTCCAATGCTTCTTCGCACCGAGCGACTTGGTGTAGTTGGCACGCCGGGTTCCCTTGGCGATCGGGTCCCGGAGCAGACGGTCCACGGTCGTGTCGGAGAAGAGCGTTCCGCTTCGCGTGCGGTAGCCCTTCTCGTTCAACAGGCGGGCGACCGCCTTCTTCCGTTTGTGCTCGAGGAAGAGCTCGTACATGAGCTTGCGGATCGGCGCTTCCTTCTGGTCGGGCACGAGCTGCCGATCGCGCCACTGATACCCGAACGGCGCGGCACCGCCGGTCGGCTTCCCGAGCTTGGCGCGGATTGGCACCGACGCGGCAACGCGTTCGGCGATCTCCTCGCGCTCCCACTGCGCCATCGCCGCAATCATCGTGTAGAAGAGCCGACCAGCCGGGGTCGTCGTGTCGATCGCCTCATGCAACGAAATGAGGTCAGCGTCGTGCTCGCGGAAGATGTCCGCGAAGTCGAGCAGCTCGCGGGTGTTCCGGGCGAGGCGGGCAAGCTTTGAGAAGATCAGCCCGGTGATCCTGCCTGAGGCGATGTCGGTCAGCATCCGTTTCGCTTCGGGATGACCCATGACCGACTTCCCGCTGACGGCGTCCAGTTGGTACGTCTCGCGGATGTGCCAACCACGAGCCTCGGCGTATGCCCGCGCCCGCTTCTCGTGGTGCTCCGGGCTCTCGCCCTTGACCTGGTCCTCGGTCGACACCCGGATCCAGATACCGACGGACTTTCGTTCGGCGGAGCTGTCTACCAGTCGAAGTTTCTTCATAGGGTCCTGTCCGCGGGGGCGGGTGAGTACTTTGGCGAAGATTCTATGCAGCCGGTGGCGAGGCCGTCGATCGGAGACTTGCGGCGACCTCGGCGAGTGCGCCAGCGATCCGATCAACCAGCACATCCCACGCTTCCCATAGGTGGTCCGGTCGAACAGCGAAGCCGATCTCGGCGAGTGCTGGCCCAAAGGCCTCAACTCCGACGTGCGCCGATTCCTGACGGAGCCAGTTCAGAGTCCGCAAGGGCTGGACGATTCGCTTCGCTTCCGCCGTCGTCATCCCACAGCGAGCCTCAAGCAGTTGCTCGAGAAGAGCTAACGATCTCGCGTTGCCCGTTGGTGCTCTTCCCGTCGGGAACGACGCACGCACAACGTCGTCCTTGAGCGGGTCGACAGAGAGCTGGCAGAGCGTCAGCGCCAGATCAGAAAACGCGGCCGGCTCGTCCGTCAACGGGCCGATCGTGATCGCGCCAAGCTTCTGCTCGCTCGGTCGCGCATCGCTGAAGCCCGTCTCACCTGCTATCTCCCGCAATACCGCATCAAGCTCCCGCCGTTTCTCGTCAATAAGTTCAACTACGTTCGGTGTCGGCGGCGGGTCATTCATCAGGCGCGTGCGAGCCCAATCCTCACACACTTCACCGTTGACGCTGACGCTGTGCGCGCTCCACAGCGCCTGCTCCTCCACCGGCAGGTCAGCGATGTCCTTGGTGAGTGCTGTGATCAAGCCCTGGCTGTTGAGTCCAACATCTACACCTTGCTGTCGGGCATTTGTCGCCCGTCCCCACCGCCGCGTGATGAAGAAGGCGTTGTGCGCTGGCGTCGTTAGGTAGTGCTCCAAGATCTTGCGGCGGAAGTAGAGCACCTGCGGACGCGGGTTCATCTCGTTCATTGGGCGGCGAGTGCCCGCCGCATCCACGATGAAGGGCACCGTTGAGTCAGCTCGGTCGAGGTAGCTGATGGACCAAGGATTACGTTGCTCTTTGGGGGAGTCATAGGGGCTGATAACAAACGTCAAGAATAGCGTTGCGCGCGCAACCCATGCGTGTCCCCAGTGTTCATTGCGCTCATCGAGCACTACCTCTCGCAGGATGCCTGGGCGAAGTCGTATCTGCGGATGAGGCTCAACTCCGAATACGTTGCCTTCGCGCGAGGCGTACCGATCCATCGCCAAGTTGCACAGAAGTGCGCTGCCACGAGCAGCCAGGAAGTCTCGGAGATAGTCGAGATTGACGGTGATCTGGGCCGGAACGTCGGGGTAGCCCTCTTCGTACGGCTTGATCTCCGCAACAATCAGCCCATCAAGCGGGTGTCGGTAGTTTCCCTCCGGCGTTTTCCGCAGCTGATGGTAGAGCGTGAACTCCTGCCGCAGGTCAGAACTGGGCTTGTGCGACCCCTTTGGCGGGAACTCAATGACGAATGGTTCCAGGACCACTTGTCCTTGGAAGAGGTTCACGCCGAAATCAAACGACTCTGCGTCCTCCCAGCTCGGATGTGAAAGGCTGCGGTAATCGAACCGGTCCATCACCTCGTCGGTGATCACCTCGGGGTCGACGAGGGCGCAGTTCATCATGAACTCTTCCCGCAGCCATCCAGGAGTCGGATGGTCTTCACCACTGTCTTCCGAACCACGCGCTCGTATCACGAGTGAGGTCGTTCGATCTGGCGCAAACGCCAGCCTATCTTCGAATCTGAGCCATGCAGCAAGGGCTGCATCATTGGTCGGCAGCGGCACGGCCTTACTCCTTGTCCTTCTTCAATCGCTTCATGGCCTTGGCAATGATCGCGGAGACAGCGTTCTGTTTCCGGGCCTTCTCCTCCGTCTTCGCCGGCTTCATTCGCACCTTTACCTTGTACCCGCGCACCGTCTGTTCGGTCGTCTGCAGAGATTCTTCGACGGTAGTCAGGTGCTCGAAGAGTTCCTCGGGATCGCAGATCGTCACACGCTCGACCTGGGAGCCTTCGAGCACGGATGCCAGCCTCGCCTTGATCTGATTGCGTGTCTTCTTCTCAGGGGAAACGAAGACGACGCGCGTGAACCCGGACGCGAGACACTTCTGGACGTTCTGGACTTCGTGTTCAGGTTCCGTCGTCACCCCAATCTCGCACGCGACCGACAGCTCGCCCTTGCGCAGCGCGACATCGACGCTCCCGAGTCCATCGAGAATGCGCTCCTCGATCGTCGCCCGCCAGTCGTTCGCAGTCGCCCAACGAGAGATCAGCTCTTGAAGGTACTTGTGCTGCGTGCCGCCGCGTCCGGGGCGCGGGACTTCAGACACGACAGCTGATGACGGCGGTGCGGGTGCAGGCGGCGATACCTGGCGAGGAGCCGATTCGACGTGTGTTTGCGTTGGCGGCACCTGAATCACGGGACTCGGAACCTCGATGCTCGGCGCTTCCGGCCGAGCCGACCACGCGACGCCGTAGGTCTCACGGGAGCGACGGATGATCTCCTCGACGACTTCCTCGCTCCCGTCGGTCGGCGGCGGATCGGTCCGCAGCGCAAAGGTTCGCCGGGCCAAGCGACAGTGACACTGCCCAACCGGCTGATCCTGGAGCCACGCGGGCTCGCCGACGCGCATCTCGCGGCCCAGTCTCATCGCGTCGGCGTAGCTGATCGTAAACGCCGCCATAGTCGAGACGGTGCCGAAGATTCCTCGCATGATCGCATCGGGGATCTGACCGGTCTCTTGGTGCGCGAGAATCAGCGGCACACGATAGCGACGTCCGCGCGCCAGCATCTCCAGGTACGAGACCGAGTCCGTGTTACAGAACTTCTGGAACTCGTCGAGGTAGGCGTAGAACGGACGACGGTCATGCTCTGGTATCTCAGCTCGAGACATCGTGGCGAGCTGCAACTGCGACACAATGAGTTGGCCGATAACCGTCGCTTCCTGTGCTCCGAGGATGCCGTCCGCGAGATTGACCAGCACGATCTTGCCGGAATCCATCGCTGTGCGGAGATTGAACGAATGACCGGGCGTGTTGAGAATGGCGCGCACGCTGCTCGTGCGAAGCAGCGGGTTGAGCCGAACAAACAGCGGCAGGTGCGAGTCCTTGGGGAATCGCGCATACATGCTCGGCTCGGTCCAAAACGCCCTGTCCCGTTCGTCGCGAATCCGCTCGACTGCCCACTTCCGGAAGGTCGCGTCGTAGGGGTTCACCAGCTTGGGGATGTCCTCAAGCGTGCTGCCGGGGATCTGCATCAGCGTCGAAACGGCGTGCGAGAGGATCATCTCCGTTCGCGGGGCCGGCGTGGCCGAGGCTTCGGCAAAGAGCCGTCGCAGGATCGTGATTGTCTGCGAGCGCTTCTGCTCAAAGCTCTCATCGGAGTTGACGTGCAGCGGATTAAACACGACCGGGCGCTGCGTGTCGCGGGGATTGATGTAGACGACGTCAGCGATCCGGTGGTCTGGCACGAAGGGCAGAATCCGCTCCGTGAAGGTCTCTTCCTCCGACGTCAGGAAGATCAACCCGTTTCCCTCGTTCATGTCCTGGATGATCATGTTCTGCACGAGGGTGGTCTTGCCCTGCCCTGGGTGCCCGATGATGTAGAGCCCACGGGCACGGTCTTGCGGGGTCATGTGGACTGGCCGCGAGTTCCCGTCAACGCCCAAGCGAAAGTCGCCCGGCTTTGAGACCGAGAAGAAGGCGTCCCAGAACGCCTGCCGAGGAGTGCGGCGCTCAGACAACGCGGGCGTCCCTGTCTACCGCACCTTGTCGATGCGGGCGAAGAGCCACGCCTCGAGCAACGCGTTGACGCCGGCAGTCGTCGCCCGAATGTAGTGGTCGCGCGCCTCCGGTCGCATGGTGGCGGCGACCTCACCGATACGCTTCATGCCCTTCTCGCGCGCGAGCGCAACAGCGTCGCTCTCCTTGAGGATGCGTTCGACAAGGTGCTCGGGGGACTCCTCGCGCCGAGTTTCGACTGCTGCATTGAGGGCGTAGGCACGTGCTTCCTGATGGAACACCACCTCGCGCCGATGGTGATGGCGCAGTACCTCCGTCACGCCGGCGATGCTTCGACGGGATTCGGGAAGATGGTCAGCAATCAGATCGGCCAGATTCGAGGTTGCCCATGCCGCGACCTGCTCCGCGCGTTGCCAGGTCGAGCACGGATCGTTGGGATCTTGGTAGCGCGCGAGCAGGTCGTCAGGCCGCGCGATGCCTGCGCCACCGCGCTGATGCACGAGGGCGAGCAGAAACTCGGAGTCTGAGGTCAGCCTTGCTCCCTCGCTCGACCACCACACAAGCGCGTCGTAGACCCGCTTGCGCCACTCAGTCTGTGCGCCCGGCCAGTTCTCGGTGACTCGCTCGCGTTGATACCGTTCCTCTTGAGTTTCCCGCTCACGCCGCAGCGCCGCCGTGACGCCCTCCTGAAACTCCCGTTGCGCGCGTTCCTGGGGAGACAACCACAACCCAAGCACCACGCCGACATAGGGCAGTATGAGAAAGGCCGAAGCGCCGATGACACGTCCCAGGGCGCGGTCCTGCAGGATGACTGTACCGAGGACCAAACCGAGAACTCCGCCGCCGAGAACCCATGCCAACTGCGCTCGACGGGACGGGGCTTCCGGGACTCTGAGGTTTGGATCGAGCTTGAGTGCCTTCTGGATGCGCTCGTTTCTCACTGCCTCACCCTCCCCAGGATGCATCCGGACGAGCAGGAAGAACGGGACTCCAAGTATGGCAATGCCGAACAACTTCGACCCGGTGGTCCACTGATCCATCGGGACCCATCCGTTGATGGCGGTGAGCACGAGTTCCACGAGTAGGCACGCCACGAAGCCAACAACGAACCCACCGAAGCCAAAGCTAGGCATTCTCGCCATGCGACCTCCCCAATCCATGTCCTGCGACCGTCCTAGAGCGCTTTCTAGCGCTGACTCGAAACCGAGGGGCCCGGCGCACAAGGGGTCGCCAAGACCTTACTCGCAGCGACAGTACGCAGGGCGCGCCGGATTCGCTCGCCTCATTCTTTCCACACCGCCGCGCCCAAGGGGAGCTCGTTGAGTTCCAACCTCGCTTCACGCCAACCCGGGAAGTGCCGGCCCATGAGCGAGAGAAAGCGCTGACTGTGCGTGGGCTCAAGTAGGTGGACCAGCTCATGAACAACGACGTACTCGAGTAGGTCCTTCGGCTTCTTCACCAGCTCCGTGTTGAGTCGGATGTGCCGCGCGCTCCGGTTGCAACTGCCCCACTTCGTCTTCATTCGCTGCAGGAAGTGGCCGCGCACCGTGACCCCCAGCCTCGGTTCCCACTTCTCGATCAACTTGCGGACGGCGTCGTGCAAGAGAGCTTTGTGCCAGGCGTGAACGACCTTCGCACGCTTCTCCATCGTGCTACGTGGCCGGACGGTCAGCGTTATTGTGCGATGCCCAATGCGGATGACCTGCCCCCCAACGCTGGCGCAATCGCAGTCGCTATTCCGCCGGGTTGGTCTCGAAGCCCTGTTTTCGCTTGAACTGCTCGGAGCCGGCTTCGCAGGAGCCCCGTGCAGCCACGATCTCAAGCGACCCTGACTCCGGAGTCGCGCTCCCGGAGCTGCCGAGCGAACTCGGCCGGCGTCCGGTTGTTGAGCGATCCGTGTGGCCGCACTTCGTTGTAGTCGGTCCGGTGCGCCTCGATACCGCGACGCGCCTCGTCAACCGTACTCCACCAGTTCACGTTCAGGCACTCGTCCCGCATGCGCCCGTTGTAGCTCTCCACCACGGCGTTCTGGATCGGCTTGCCGGGATCGATGAACGCCAGCCGGATCTGGTGTCCGTGCGCCCAGGCATCGAGCGCCGCGCTGCCGAACTCGGGACCGTTGTCGAGGCTGATCCACGTTGGATACCCGCGCTCCAGCGCGATCTCGTCCAGCGTTTGCACGACTCGTCTTGCCGGCAGGCTCGTGTCCACCTCGCTCGCCAGTCCCTCGCGGCTCAAGACGTCGAGCACGTTCAGGATCCGGATCCGGCGTCCGCCGCGCAGCGCATCCGACATGAAATCCATGCCCCAGCCTTCGTTCAGCCGCGTCGCTGCCGGCAATGGTTGCCGCGCACCTGCAGCACGCTTGCGCTTCTTCCGCCGCACCGCCAGCCCTTCCTCGCGGTAGATCCGGTACACGCACTTCTTGTTCACCTTCACGCCCTCGCGCCCGAGCAGCACGTGGAGTCGTCGGTAGCCCCAGCGCACCCGCTCGTGGGCCAGCT
>JBJTRI010000178.1:0-34857 GCA_046076045.1 bacterium | reverse complement strand
TTCGGGGCGACGATCAACCCGCCGGTGTGCGGCACGCGATCGCGTCCCAGAACCTCCCAGCCGCTCAGGGCACCCACGAAGCCCCCGAGCAGGAAGCGGTAGGCAGTGTAGTGCAGGCTCACGCGTTCTCCAAGTGGTCCGAACGCCCCAGCGGCGCGGGTCCGAGGGGGTCCCGGGATGGTCCCCGGCCTCCCCCGATATCGGCCGGTCGGGGGCCGGGGGACAGTCCGGGTGTGCCCGGATGACCCGCAGGGCGGCCTCGACCTGCCGGTCCACGTCCATGCCGCTCGTGTCCACGACGACCGCATCGGCGGCCTGACGGAGCGGGCTGTCGGCGCGCGAGCGGTCGCGTTCGTCGCGGGAGCGCAGGTCGTCGCGCACCGCCTCGAGGGCCACCGAGGCCCCGCGCGCGGTGAGTTCGGCGTGGCGCCGGGCCGCACGGGTGGCGAGGTCGGCGTCGAGGAACAACTTCACCTCGGCGTCGGGGAACACCACCGTGCCGAGGTCCCGCCCCTCGCCCACCAACGGCTCGCGCTCGCGCAACGAACGCTGCCAGCTCACGAGCAACCGGCGTACACCCGGGAACGCGGCCACGCGCGAGGCCGCCTCGCTCACCTCGGGGGTGCGGATGGCCTCGGTCACGTCCTCGCCGTCGAGCACGATGTGCGGCAGGCGCGGGTCGCCGGTGGACTCGATGCGCGTGCCCTGC
The DNA here is from genome assembly GCA_046076045.1 of bacterium. Lineage (GTDB taxonomy): Bacteria > Eisenbacteria > RBG-16-71-46 > RBG-16-71-46 > RBG-16-71-46 > JAIOPA01. The sequence goes on along the minus strand of JBJTRI010000178.1, from coordinate 34,148 downwards.
GCGAGCACGGTGGCGCTCGCGTCGTCCCGCACACCGCCCTCACGGAGCGCCTTGAGTGCGAGCGCGCGGTAGTACGCACCGGTGTCGAGGTAGCGCCAGCCGAGTCGCTCGGCGATCGCGCGCGCGGTGGTGCTCTTGCCCGCGGCGGCCGGCCCGTCGATGGTCACGACGAAGCTCATGCGGCCTCCACCGGCTCCACCGCGGCCCCGAGGGTCGCGAGCGTGTCGAGGAAGCCGGGGTACGAGGTCGCCACCGGCGTGAGGTCGTCGAACGTCACCCAGTGCGGGCTGCGCAGGGCGAGGACCGCGAACGCCATCGCGATGCGGTGGTCGTGATGCGTGGCGATGCGCGCTCCGCGCGTCACCTCGCCACCCTGCACCTCGAGTCCCGCGGGATGCTCGATCGCGTGCACGCCGAGGGCGCGCAGCCCCGCGGCCACGGTGGCGATGCGGTCGCTCTCCTTCACGCGCAGCTCGGCCGCACCCTGCAGGCGCGAGGTGCCGTGGGCCGCGGCGGCGAGCACGGCCCACGCCGGGGCCTCGTCCACCATGCGCGGCAGCCACTCGGGCGGGACGTCGAAGGCGCGGAGGCGGTCGGGGCCCGTCACCGTGACGTCCCCCACGGGCTCGCCGGCCGACTCGCCCCTGACCACCACCTCGGGGACCGCACCCATGGCCGCGAGCACGTCGAGCAGTCCGGTGCGCGTCGGGTTGAGGTTCACGCCGAGCGCGGTCACGCGGGCGCCGGGCTCGCAGGCGGCGGCGGCGAGCAGGAAGGCCGCGCCCGAGAAGTCCCCCGGCACGGTCACCTCGGTGGCGACGAGACGCGAGCCCCCGTCCACGGTGACGAGTCGCCCGCCGTCGGCGAGGTCGTGTCGTTCGAGGGGCACGCCGAAGGCGGGCAGCATGCGCTCGGTGTGGTCGCGCGCCGGACCGGGCAGCGTGACGCGCGTCACCCCCGTGGCGCCGAGGCCCGCGAGAAGTGTGGCCGTGGCGACCTGCGCACTGGCCATGGGCACGACGTAGTCGATGCCGGTGAGCGCAGCGCCGTGCACGGTGAGCGGCGGGGTGAGCGTCTCGCCCTGCCCCTCCAGGCGGGCCCCCATGCGGCCGAGCGGTTCCGCGATGCGGCGCATGGGGCGGCGCGACAACGACGGGTCGCCTGTCAGCCGCGTGACGAACGGTCGCGCCGCGGCGATCCCCGCCACGAGGCGCAGCGTCGTGCCCGAGTTGCCGCAGTCGAGTCCGTGCTCGCTCGCTCGCACGTCGCCCGCGGTCCCGATCACGTCCCAGCCTCCGGGCACCGCGGTCACGGTCGCCCCGAGCGCGCGGGCTGCCGCGGCCGAGCGGGCGCAGTCGTCACCGGGATTGGCCCCGCGCACGCGCGTCACGCCGTCGGCCAGGAGGCCGAACAGCAGGGCACGGTGCGTGATGGACTTGTCGCCCGGGGGCGAGAAGCGGCCCGCGAGGGCGCGCCCACGTCGCACACCGAGTCCGCTCACCGTGTCCTCGACCGGGTCAGCGGCCTGCGCGGCGCGCCGTCGTCCGCTTGCGGACCGTCGTGCGCGAGCGAGCCGACTTGCGTGCGACCTTGCGGACGGCGGCCTTGGTGACCTTCCGCTGCGCACGGGCCTTGGGCTTCGCCTTCGCGTTCACCTTCGACTGGGCAGCGGCAGCCTTGCGCGCCACGGGCTTCGCCTTCGACTTGGCCGCGCCGGTCTTGCGCGCCGCGGGCTTCGCCTTGGGCTTGGCCGCGACGGTCTTGCGCACCGCCGACTTCGTCTTGGTCGTCCTCCCCGCCTTCGCCACGGGCTTGGCCGCCGACCGGGCGGCGCCATGGTCCGCCGCGATGGCGCGCGCGACGCGCTCCGAACGCGCGGGCAGCCCCAGCGCCTCACGGAAGGCCGCGAGGTTGCGCCACGTCACGAACTCCTCGATGCGCTCACGGCTGTCACGGTCGAGTCCGGCGAACATGCAGGCCAATTCGTAGGGCGTCGCCGAGGAGTCACCGGCGCGCTGCGAGCAGCGCACCACGATGGCCTCGCTCTTCACGAGGTCCTGTCCCGGCGGGCGGCCTGGGACGTTCGGCAGCACGATGGCCAGCCGGATCTTCGAGAACGGGGCCAGGTAGTGCGACGAGTGACAGTACACGCCGCTCGCCGAGATGTTCTGGCTCTCGGTCACGATGGACTCGGTGCCGACCGCGGCCCCCGCGTCCACGCGCATGGTGAAGCGCGCCGAGGCGCGCTCGCTCTTGCGGCGCTCGATGCCGCCCCGTCCCTTCGCCGACTTCACCGCCATCCTGGCCTCCTCTGTGCGCGGCGCCCGCGCTTGGGTCCGCCCTCGTCGAGGACGAGGTCGCATGTCCGAGCGGGCACGTCCACCCGCGCGATCGTCACCACCACGGAGTCACCGAGCGTGAACCTGCGACGCGTCCGGCGTCCCACGAGGCTCATGCCCGACGGGTCGAGGTCGAACCGGTCGTCGAGCTGGTCGCCGACCGCCACGAACCCGACCACCGGAGGCTCGTCCAACTCCACGAAGAACCCCCGCGGCAGGAGCCCCGAGATACTACCCGAAGCCGTGTCCCCGAGTCTCCCCGCCAGCAGGCGAAGCCCCTTCACCTTCACACCCTCGCGCTCGGCGTCGGTGGCGTCCTGCTCGCGGGCACTGCAGTCGGCGGCCAGCCGCGCGGTCTCGCCCGCGTCCCAGGCGGAGTCGCGCTGGCGCCGCACCCACTCGCGCACGCGACGATGGTTGTGCAGGTCGGGGTAGCGGCGGATCGGCGAGGTGAAGTGCAGGTACTCGTAGGTCGCGAGCCCGAAGTGCCCGAGGTCGCGTTCGAGGTAGCGGGCGCGCGTCATCGAGCGCAGCACGAGCCGGTGCAGCAGCCGGCGTTTGGGCTCGTCGAGCGGCACGGCGAGCAGGGCCTGCAGCGCGCGGTGCGGCTCGGGGTGCCCGAGCCTCGGCAGGCGAAGGACGCGCAACATCTCGTCGAGGTCGGCGAGCTTGCGGTCCACCGGCGGCTCGTGCACGCGCCACAGCACGCCGGACTCGCGCACCGCGGCCGACTCCCCCACGCAACGGTTGGCGAGCAGCATGAACTCCTCGACGAGTTCGTGGCTCTCGAGGTGGGCGCGTCGCACCATCTCCAGCGTGTCGCCGTGCTCGTCGAGCACCGCCTTGACCTCGACCGACTCGAGACGCAGCGCACCGGTGGTGAAGCGGCGCTCGCGCAACCGCCGGGCGAGCCGCATGAGCAGCGCGACGCACTCGCGGTGGTCGTCCGGCAGCTCGTCGTGGCCGTCGAGCGCGGCCTGCACCTGCTCGTACGACAGGCCCGCGCGGATGCGGATCACGCCCTCGGAGAACCGGAACCCGTGCAGCATGCCGTCCTCGTCGAGTTCGGCGTACACGGAGAGCACCAGCCGGTTCACGCCCTCGCGCAGCGAGCACAGGTCGGCCGAGAGGCGCTCCGGCAGCATGGGGATGACGCCCGCCGGCAGGTAGCAGCTCGTCCCGCGTAGCCGGGCCTCGTCGTCGAGCGCGCTGCCCGGACGCACGTACCACGAGACGTCGGCGATGTGGATGCCGACCTCGTAGCGTCCACCGCCGAGGTCGCGGACCCCGAGCGCGTCGTCGTGGTCGCGGGCATCGGCGGGGTCGATGGTCAGGACGAGGTCGTCGCGCCGATCCTCGCGGTCGGCCCACTCGCCGGCATGGGGTTCGCCGAACGCGGCGGCCTCGGACTCCACCTCGGGCGGGAAGCCCACGCGGAGGCGGAACTGGGAGGCCACCGCGTGGTCGTCCCAGTGCGGGCGGTCCTCGGCCCCGAGCACCTCGACGAGATGCGCGGGGCCCTCCCAGCCCACCTCGGCGATGACGATGTCACCGTCCTCGGGGGTCTGGGGGCCGCGCCACACGAGATCACGCCGACCGGGACCGCGCTTGGCGGGTTCGAAAATCCAACGGCCGCGCGCGTAGAGCGCGCGGCCGAGGAGTCGGCGTACGGCATCGGGGTCCCGCAAGGGACGACTAGCGGACGCGCTTCTTATGGCGGTTCTTCCGCAGGCGCTTCTTCCGCTTGTGCGTCGCGATCTTCTTGCGCTTCCGCTTCTTGCCCGATCCCATCCCGACTCCTTTCCAGCGTCTCGTGACGACCGCGTCCGTCAGACGGCGGCGGTGGTTTCCGTTTCGGCCGCGGCCTCGAGGACCTGAGCCTTCAATTCCTTGCTCGGCTTGAACACGGGCACCAGCTTCGCCGGCACCTGCACTTCCGTCCCACTGCGCGGGTTGCGCGCACGGCGGGCGCGGCGCTCACGGACCTTGAAGGTCCCGAAGCCGCGGATCTCGAGGTGCTTGCCCTCACTGAGGGCACGACACACCGAGTCGAGCATCCCGTCGATGATCACTGCCGTGTGGTTCCGCGACAACCCCGTGCTCGCGGCGATCTGCTCCACCAGGTCCGCCTTGGTCATCGGTGTCCTCCGCGTGGATCGTCCCTAGTCCGTCACTGCTCCCTGCGGCAAGCGCATCCGCCGCCGCCGCATCCTTCCGTGGGTGCAGGACTCCGCCCCACCGAGGGTGCGACCACCGCGAACGTGCTCAACCGACGCTCCGAGCGGACCGCACCGCACTGCGGACAGGGCGGTGCCGGGGAATCCCAGCGGTCCTGGAGCGAATCCCAAGCGTGACGACAGTCCGGACAGGCGTACTCGTAGAGTGGCATGGCCGTACCCTCCTCCCACAGGGACCGGGGCAAGATAAACGCAAGTGGGGAAAGACTCAAGCCCGCCCGGAGGGGCCGTCGGCCGGCTCCGTCGCGACCTCGTCCACCACCCCCACCACCACCGTGCGAACCGGACCGCGCGCCATCCCCAGCACCTGGGCGGCGGCGTTCCCCTCGTCGGCCACAAGCACCCGGTCCCCGACCCCGGCGTCCACCGAGTCCACCGCGATCACGGCCGGACGGGCAGGCTGGCCCGGGGCGGTCTCGGGGGTGACCAGCAGGAGCTTGCGGTTGGCGAGGTGCGGGTGCTTGACGGTGGCCACCACCGTGCCGGTGACGCGCGCGAGGAACATCACGCGCCCCCGACGTGGTCCACCAACCCCACGATGGCGGCATCGGCCGGGTTGTCGGCGTTGGGGAGCGCGACCGCGGCCTCGCGCCCGCGCACCACGAACACGCGCTGGCCGGGGGCGGCCGAGACGAGGTCCACGGCCACGAACGGCCGCCCGCCCGACGGGGTGCCAGCCGGGTCGGTGGTCTCGAGCAACAACAGGCGCTGGCCCTTCCAGGCCGACACCTTCTCGGTCGCCACCACGCTGCCGAGGACGCGGGCGAACAGCATCACACCACCCGGGTGCGCAAGCGCGGGTCCATGCGCGGGATCACGACGGCGCGTGCGAGCAGTCCGCGGCGCTGCGCCTCCTCGCGTCCGGCGGCGATGGCCGCCTGCACGTCGGGCAGCGCGCCCGAAAGCAGCACGATGCCCTTGCCCCCGATCCCGTTGGCGAGCCGCAGGTCGCGCAGCGTGATGGCGGCCGCCTTGGCGGCGACGTCGGCCGCCACGATGGCCGAGGCCGCCGACAGCGTCTCGAGCACGCCGACCGCGTCGTCCTCGCTCGTGGGCACGAGCCCGCGCACGGCCGGCAGCACGCCCTCGTGCAACTGCGGGATGAACAACTGGTCGAGCAACGTGTCGGCCGCGACCTCGACACCGCGGCGGTGCGCGGCCCGCACGGGCGCGACCTCGCCGCCGACCACGATCCAGTAGCGGCCGGGCGACAGTACGCTGGCTTCGAGCACCGTCACCTCGGCCTCCTTCACCATGGCGTCGGCGGTGACGAGGCCCTGTGCGATGCTGGAGGTCTCGAGTGCGGCGATGGCGACGGGCGTCATACGATCCGGAACCGGTCGACGAGCGTGCACCGCCGCAGGCGCGTGAAGCTGCGCGCGGTGGTCATGCCCTCACCGGTGGGGCTGGCGATGGTGAAGCTCGTGGGCCCCTCGCCGTTCCAGCCGAGGCCGGAGGCATTGGGTCCGTTCTTGACGAAGATCGAGGCGTCGCAGGCGCGGGCCATGCGATGCAGCTTGTCGATGTTGCGCGAGTGCATGGACGCGGTGTGGCGGTAGCCGTGCTCGACCTCGACCGCGAAGTCGATCGCCTCGTCCACGTGCCGGACGCGCACGAGCGGCAACACGGGCATCATCATCTCGGTCCACAGGAACGGATGGTCGGCGTCCACCTCGCAGACCGCGAGCCGGGTGTCGGGCGCGCACGGGATGCCGGCCTCGCGCAGGATGACGCCCGCGTCGCGTCCCACCCAGCGCCGGTCGATCACCGCGTAGCGCCTCGGCCCGTTCTCGCGTTCGAGCAGCAGCCGGCGCAGCTTCTCGGTCTGGTGCGGCTGCAGCACGACCGCCCCCGAGCGCGCGAGGTTCTCCTTGAGCCGGTCCGCGACCAACGAGACGCAGACGATCTCCTTCTCGTCGGTGCAGATGATGTTGTTGTCGAGCGACGCCCCCATGACGAGGTCACGGGCGGCCTTCTCGAGGTCGGCGGTCTCGTCCACCACGGCCGGGGGGTTGCCCGGACCGGCGGCGATGACCTTCTTGCCGGCATCGAGGGCCTCGCGCACCACGGCCGGACCGCCCGTCACCACGTTGAGCCGGATGCCCTTGTAGCGCAGCAAGGCCTTGGCCACGTCGAGCGTGGGTTCGGCGACCGAGTGCAGCAGCGGCGCCGGGGCACCGGCGCGGCGCGCGGCGCGGTTCACGAGGTCGATGGTGAGCGACGAGACGCGGCGGGCGTTCGGGTGCGGACAGAACACGCAGGTGTTGCCGCCCGCGATCATCGAGATGCCGTTGTTGACGATGGTCTCGCTCGGGTTGGTGACCGGGGTGATGACCGCGATCACGCCGTACGGGGCCCGTTCCACCAACGTGAGGCCGTGGTCCCCGGTCCAGGCGCCGGGCTCGAGGTCCTCGACTCCGGGCGTCTTCTCGGCGACCAGTCGGTTCTTGAGCACCTTGTCGGGGACGCGGCCGAGCCCGGTCTCGTCCACCGCCAGCTTCGCGAGCGTCTCGGCGCTCGCGAGGATGGTCTCGCGGATCGAGGCGATGACCCGTGAGCGGACCTCGAGCGGGGTCTCGCGCCAGAGTGCGAAGGCCGCGCGGGCCCCCGCCACCGCCTCGTCGAGCGTGGCGTGCAGACCGAGCGGGCGGCTGGCCTTGGGGTCGGCCGGGTCGTGCTCGAGGCGGTCGAGCACCTCGGCGACGATGGCGCCGATGCGAGCCGGGTCGAGGCTCACGCGACGCTCACGCCGGCAGGCCCGCCGACTTCACGTAGACGTCGCGTCCCGCGACCTCGACGGCGTCCACGATGCCGCAGATCACGTGGTCCACCGGACGGTCCTTGGTGGCCTCGGTGAGCCGGGCGCTCGAACCGGCGGCGATGAGCACCAGTTCGCCCTCGCCCGCCCCGACGGCATCCACCGCGACCACGGTCGCGCCGACGGCCTTGAACGAGGCATCCACCTCGCGCGCGAGCAACAGCTTGAGCCCGGACAGCGCGGGCTCCTTGCGGGTGCTCACCACGGTGCCCAGCACCTTGGCGAGGATCATGTCACTTCTTGCCGGCGGTCTCGGGACGGCGGATCGGCAGCGCGTCCTCGAGCTGACCGTGCGGGCGCGGGATGACGTGGACGGAGACCACCTCGCCCACCTTGGCCGCCGCGGCCGCACCGGCCTCGGTCGCCGCGCGCACGGCAGCGACGTCGCCGCGCACGACGGTGGTCACGTAACCGCCCCCGATCTTCTCGTAGTGCACGAGCGTGACGCGGGCCGCCTTCACCATGGCGTCCGACGCCTCGACCATGGCCACGAAGCCGCGCGTCTCGATCAGGCCCAGGGCTTCTTCCTGCATCGCATCCTCCAGCGAGAAGTGAGGGACTCGGCGCCGCTCAACGGCGCGTGAGGATCGTGGACTCCAGTTCGGCCGCGGGCCTCGCGATGACGTGCCCCCGGATCAGTTCACCGACCGCGGCGGCAGCGGTGGATCCGGCAGCGACGGCGGCCTCGACCTCGGCCAACTCGCCGCGCACCATCACCGTGACCCTCGCCCCCGGCACCACCTCGTACCGGGCGATCGTGACGCGGGCCGACTTGGTCATCGCGTCGGCCGCTTCCACGGCCGCGGTGAAGCCACGCGTCTCGACCAGTCCCAGCGAGCGTCCCGTCGGGCGGGGTTCCATGCGCCTCCATTCGCGTTCAGCCCACGACGGCGAACGGTCGCCGACGCAGTGGCGGGAAGGTAGCCCCACGGGGGGCGTGGGTCAACGACGCAGACGGCCGAACGTGCGGCCGGGAAAGACCGACGCCCCCACGTCCGAGGACGTGGGGGCGCGTTCATGGGCCCGGGTGTGCGGACGCGTGTGACGGAGCGCGGAGGCTATGGCGCCGCCGATCCCAGGGCCCTACAGAAAGCTCCCCGTACCAACCGTGTGCATGTCCATTAGACTCCTTCGCTCGCGATAGGGGTATCAGTCCACAGACCGCCAAGCACGAGGAGGACAGGGAGCACCATCTTCGGTTTTTTGCGTCACCCGAGGCTGCGTTCCGAGTGCCGCGTGCTTCCTATCCATCGCAATCCCGATGCCAACGCGCATCCGATCCCGCGGAACCTCGCATCTCGTTGCGAATGCGTGTGGGCCTGCCGAACCCATACCGGTTGCGGCTGAACGGGGCGCGATTCGCGGGCATCCTGCACGACGCGACGTTGCAGGAACGGGTGCGGCGCCCCAGCGCGCGGGTGCGTTGCCCCGCGCACGAACGACGACGGCCGCGCTCCCGGACAGGGGCGCGGCCGTTCGCGGCGGCGGGGTCAGACGAGGTGGCAGGCCACCCAGTGCCCCGGTGCGACCTCGCGCAGCGGCGGGTCCTCGCCGGAGCAGCGCGCGGGCATGCCCTGCTCGGCGGCGAGCGGGCAGCGCGGATGGAACCGGCAGCCCGAGGGCGGTTTGGCCGGACTGGGGACGTCGCCCTTGAGCACGATGCGTTGTGAGCGGCGCTCGGGGTCGGGCACCGGGACGGCCGAGAGCAGGGCACGCGTGTACGGGTGGCGCGGGTCGCGGTAGAGCGTGGCGCGGTCGGCGATCTCGACGACGCGCCCGAGGTACATGACCGCGACGCGCGTGCTGATGTGCTCGACCACCGACAGGTCGTGCGCCACGAACAGGTAGGTGAGCCCGAGGTCGCGCTGCAGGTCCTGCAACAGGTTCACGATCTGCGCCTGGATGGAGACGTCGAGCGCGGACACCGGCTCGTCGAGCACCACCAGTTTCGGCCCCACCGCGAGGGCGCGCGCGATGCCGATGCGCTGGCGCTGGCCGCCCGAGAACTCGTGCGGGTAGCGGCGCGCGTGGTCGGGCGACAGGCCGACGCGCGTGAGCAGTTCGGCGACGCGGTCGCGCGCCTCGCTGCCGCGGGCGAGCCCGTGGATGTGCAACGGCTCGGCCAGCATGCTGCCGATGGTCAGCCGCGGGTTGAGGCTCGAGTACGGGTCCTGGAAGACGATCTGCATCTCGCGCCGCAGCGACCGCAACTCGCGCGCGTCCATGCGCGTCACCTCGCGGCCCTCGAACCGGACCTCGCCCGCGGTGGGCTCGACCAGCCTCAGGATGCAGCGTCCGGTGGTGGTCTTGCCGCAGCCGCTCTCGCCCACGAGGCCGAGCGTCTCGCCGCGCGCGAGGTCGAACGACACCCCGTCCACCGCCTTCACCTGGCCCACGGTGCGACCGAACAGCCCCTTGCGGATGGGGAAGTGCTTGGTGAGGCCCTTCACGGACAGCAGCGGCTCAGCCACGGTTCCCCTCCCCTCCGGCGACCGGGTCGATCGCGCCGGTGGCGATCTCCTCGCTGCGGAAGCAGCGCACGAGGTGACCGTTCCCCAGGTCGCGCAACTCGGGCGCCTCGCGACGACAGCGGTCCAGCGCCACCGGGCAGCGCGGGTGGAACCGGCAACCGCTCGGGAATCGCGCCGGGTCGGGCACCTGGCCCGGGATGACGCGCAAGCGGTCGGACTCCTCGCCCAGCTTGGGCAACGAGGCGAGCAGACCGGCCGTGTACGGGTGCCGCGGGGTGCGAAACGTCTCGCGCACCGTGGAGTACTCCACGACCTGACCGGCGTACATCACCGCCACCCGGTCGGCGGTCTCGGCGACCACCCCGAGGTCGTGCGTGATGAGCAGCACGGCCATGCCGAGTTCGCGACGCAGCCGCTGGAGCAACTCGAGGATCTGGGCCTGGATGGTGACGTCGAGCGCGGTGGTGGGCTCGTCGGCGATCAGCAGCGCCGGGCGGCAGGCGAGCGCCATCGCGATCATGACGCGCTGCCGCATCCCCCCCGACATCTGATGCGGGAACTCGTCCACGCGCACCTCGGGTGCGGGGATGCCGACCAAGCGGAGCATCTCGATCGCGCGCTCGCGCGCCGCCGCACGGTCGAGGCCCTCGTGCAGGCGGACCACCTCGGCGATCTGGTCGCCGCAGGTGTGCACGGGGTTCAGGCTGGTCATGGGCTCCTGGAAGATCATGGAGATCTCCTTGCCCCGTACCGCCCGCATCTCGCTGTCGCTCAGCGTGAGGAGTTCGCGGCCCTTGAACCGGATGCTGCCCCCCACGATGCGTCCCGGCGGGTCGGGCACGAGGCGGAGGATGCTCAGCGACGTCACGCTCTTGCCGCTGCCCGACTCGCCCACGACCGCGAGCGTCTCGCCGGGTGCGAGCGCGTACGACACACCGTCCACGGCGCGCACGAGCCCGTCGTCGGTGAAGAAGTGGGTCTGGAGGTCACGCACCTCCAGCAATGGACCGCTCATCGCTTCCCTCCCGTGGTCCGACGCGGGTCGAGCGCGTCGCGGAGTCCGTCGCCGAGGAAGTTGAATGCCATCACCGTCACGAAGATCGCCAGCCCCGGCGCGGCCAGCATCCAGGGGAACGAGGTCAGCACCCGCTGGCTGCGGGCGGCATTGAGCATGTTGCCCCAGCTCGCGGCCGGCGGCTGCACGCCGACGCCGAGGAAGCTCAGGAACACCTCGCCGAGGATGTAGCCCGGGATCGCGACGGTCGCTGCCACGATCGTGAACGACAGCGTGTTCGGCAGGATGTGGCGCACGATGATGCGCAGGCTCGACGCCCCCATCGCCTGAGCGGCCACGACGTACTCGGCCTGCCGGAGCGACAGCACCATGCCGCGGATGACGCGCGCGAGCCCGGCCCAGCCGATGAAGGCGAGGATGGTGACGATGGCGAGGTAGGTCTGGCGACTCGGCAGGTCGAGCGGGAACACGCCGCGCAGCGCCACGATGAGGTAGAGCCCCGGGATGCTCAGCAGCAGTTCGGTGGCGCGCATGATCACGGTGTCCACCCAGCCGCCGTAGTAGCCGCTCACGCCGCCGAGGAGCAAGCCGATCGAGAACGAGATGGCGATGCCGACGAGTCCCACCGTGAGCGAGACCTGCGCGCCGTAGAGCAGTCGCGTGAACACGTCGCGGCCGGCGTCGTCGGCCCCGAGCAGGTGGATGCGTCCGGGCGCCTCGACGCCGAACAGGTGGCGGTCGGTCTCGAACATCCCGAACCAGCGGTACGGGTCGCCCTTCGCGAACAGCACCAACGCATGACGGCGACTCGTGTCCACGGTGTAGGTCTGGTCGAGTCCGGGCACCGTCGCGTAGACGAACGGGCGCAGGTGGAAGCGGCCCTCGGCGTCCACCCAGTGCAGCGGCGTGGGGGGATGGAAGAACCGGTCGCGATCGATGCGCGTCTCGGCGTACGGGGCGAGGAACGGTGCGAACAGTGCGAGCCCGTAGAGCACGAGCAGGGCGACGCCGCCGGCGACCCCGAGCGGGCTCTTGCGGAACTGGCGCCAGAAGGCGCGCGCCGGGGACTCCGGCGGCCGCGGTGCGAGTTCACTCATGCCGGATCCGCGGGTCGGCGATCGCGAGCAACAGGTCGGCGATCAGGTTGCCGAGGATGAGCACGGTCGAGGCCATGAGCACCGCGCCCATGACGAGGTACTGGTCCTGCGTCTGGATGGCCTCGAGCGTGAGGCTGCCGAGCCCCGGCCACGAGAAGATGGTCTCGGCCACGAACGCACCCGAGACGAGCGAGCCGAGCGTGAACCCGAACAACGTGATGAGTGGGTTGAGGGCGTTGCGCAGCGCGTGGCGGCCGATGACCGCCGACTCCGGCAGGCCCTTGGCGCGCGCGGTCGTCACGTAGTCGAGACGGAGCTGGTCGAGCAGGCTGGCGCGCATCTGCCGCATGCGGCTGGCGAGCGGGATGAGCCCGACCACGAGCGCCGGCAGCGCCAGATGGTGGAGCAGGTCGAGCAGGCGCTCCCCCGCCCCCATGAGGTCGGCGTCGAGCCCGTGCATGCCGCCGACCGGGAACCAGCCGGTGGCCGAGGCCATCCAGAGCAGGAGGAGTCCCGAGAGCACCTCGGGCACCGCGAGCCAGAGCACCGCGAGGAACGACAGGCTGCGGTCGGCCCAACCGTGCTGGCGCACCGCGGCCAGCACCCCGAGCGGCACCGCGAGTCCCCACGTGACGATCGCGGCGGCCGAGGCGAGCAGCAGCGTGTTCCCGAGTCCGGTGCGCAGCACCTCGAAGACCGGCTGCTGGCGCGAGAACGAGGTGCCGAAGTCGAGGTGGAGGAAGATGTTGCGCAGGTAGAGCAGGTACTGCTCCCACCACGGGCGATCGAGCCCGAAGCGCACGCGCATGGCGTCGAGTGCGGCTGGCGAGATGGCCGGGTTGTCGGCCATCGTGTCGAGGAAGTCCCCCGGCGCCATCTGCAGCAGCGCGAAGGTCAGCGCCGAGATCCCGAGCAGGAGCGGGACGATCTGCAGCAGGCGCCGGAGGACGTAGGTGCGCATCAGGCGGTCAGCGCTTGCCCGAACCCGACTTCACGAACAGCACCTCGGCGTTCCACAGGATGCGGTGCGGCATCGGGCTCGGATGCACGTTGCCGAACCGGCTGCTCACCGGGATGCGCATGCGCTGGGTGGGCAGCCAGATGACGAACGCCTCGTCGTTGAGGATGCGCGACATCTCGCGGTACGACGCGCGCCGGTCCTCGATCGCCATCGACGACACGTGGCGCTGGAAGGCATCGTTGATGCGCCCCTCGGCCGGCGTGTCCGGCCGGTTCGCGGGTTGCTTCATGGCCCAGAAGTGCGTCGGCCCGGTGGACTTCCAGAAGTTGCCGCCCATGCCGGGGTCGGCGGGCACGGCCGAGCCGAGCCCGAGCAGGCAGGCGTCGTAGTCCTGCTCGACGCGCGTCTTGGAGACCAGCGTGTTGAAGTCGAGGCCGGCCGGCGTGAGCCGGATGCCGACCTTGGCGAGGTCGTCCTGGATGAGCGTCGCCATGGCGGCGCGGACCTTGTTGTCGGCGTTGTAGATGAGCGTGAACGACAGGGCATTGCCGCGGGCATCCTCGCGCACCCCGTCGCCGTCGCGGTCCTTGAGCCCGAGCCCGTCGAGCAGGGCGTTCGCCGCCGCCGGGTCGTGGTCGGGGCCCGCGAGCGTGGAGTCGTACCAGCGGGTGTTGCCCGAGGTCATGAGGCCCCAGTTGGGTTCCGCATGACCGTAGAACGGTCCGCGGATGATGGCGTCTCGGTCGATGGCGTGCGAGACGGCGCGCCGGAAGTCGCGCTGCGAGAGGATCGCGTGCTTCCACGCCGGCAGCTTCGGCGTGCCCACCGCCCCCCCCTCGTCCCCGGCGCGACGCCGGTTGAGGTTGAACCACAGGAAGTTGGTGTTGAACGACGGGCCGACGTCGTGGAGCGTGAAGCCCTTGCTCGCCGCCTCGCGCTGCAACTGCTGGTAGTCCTCGGTCTTCACGTTGTCGAGACCGTCGAGCTCGCCCGCGGTGAACATCTGCGCCGCGGTGTTCTGGTCCTTCGCGACGCGGTACACGATCTCGTCGAGGTACGGCAGTCGGCTGCCCTTGGCGTCCACGCCGAACCACCACGGGTTGCGGACGAGCACGGTGCGGGCGTTCTCCTCGTACGAGCCGAGCTTCCACGGCCCGCTCGTGACGAGGCTCTCGGGCGGCGTGCTGGTGCCGTAGGCCGACGCGAAGGCGCTGTCGCGGTAGGCCGACTCGAGGATGTGGCGCGGGACGATGCGCACGTTGGCGGCATGCGAGAGCAGCAAGGCGTCCGACGCGGGCGCGGTCACCACGAAGGTGTACGAGTCCGGGGCCGAGTAGGTGAACGGGACGCGCTGGCCGTCGATCTCCATGGTGAGCCCCTCCTGCATCGAGGGATGCAGGACGGGGTCCATGACGACGTCGAACGAGAACGCCACGTCGGCGCTGGTGATGGGCGTGCCGTCCGAGAACCGCGCGCCCCGCCGCAGGCGGTAGGTGACCGTGCGGCCGTCGGGCGTGATCGTCCACGACGAGGCGAGCATGGGGATGTCGTCCTGCGTCCGGTAGTCGAGGTCGGTGAGCGAGATGAAAGTGCGCTGCACGATCTCGTTGGACGACGACTCGTTGGCCATGATCGGGTTGAACGTCTTCGGGCTCGAGGTCGCCCCGACGACGAACCGGCCGCCGTGCGTGCCGGGCTCGTCCATCGTCACCGTCATGGGCTCCTCGGGGGCCGGATTGCGGTCCACCCAGACCTCACGGGTGCGGCGCTCGCCGCAGCCGGACGACACGAGGGCGAGGCACAGCGCGAGCGACACAGCCAACGCGGGGAGACGCATCGAGGACCTCCGATCCGGGGACTCGCGTGCGCGCACGCACGCACGCCGACGGCGCTCGATTATAGGGACGGCCCGAACGGGCCGCCAACCCGCGAGGTCATGCGAGGTGGCGCGCGCCCTCGTCGCCGGACCAGCGCTCGGCCTCGGGCCAGCACGCCGCGATCGCCTCACCGAGTCGGGATAGCGAGCGGTCCTCCCCCAACCAGGCCCCCGCGTCGGCCGAGCCCGCGCGCATGGCGCGCCGCAGGTCGTCGCGCGCGCCGTCCGGGACCGCGACGTAGTCGGCGAGACGGACATGAGAACCCCCCACCAACAGACTGCCCTGCTGGAGCAGCGTCTCGCGTCGGACGCGCTGGGCGATGCCCGCCAGCTTGCGGCCCTCGACCACGAGTTCGTGGCGCGCGGTCGAGGCGAAGCACGGCGGGGCCGCACCGACGGACGCCCGCGGGGCACCGACCCCACGGGGTGAGCCGGGGGCCAGCGTGGCGGGCACGCCCAGTCGCTGCAGGGCGTCGGCCAGCAGGCGCCCGGTGCGCGCATAGGCGAGCTCGGGGCGCTCCGCCCAGCCGGTGCTCGAGAGGGGCGTCACGAGCGAGAACGTCCACTCCTCGTCGTGCCAGATCGCCCGTCCACCGGTGGGACGCACCGCCCACGGGACACCGTCGGCCGAGACGCGCGCGAGGTCGAGTTCGCGTTCGGGGACCTGCGCGCGGCCGAGCGTGATGCCGGGCGGTGAGAACCGGAACAGGCGCAGCACCACCCCCACCCGGCCGGCCTCGCAGGCGTCGAGCAGTGCGGCGTCCCGGGCCATGTTGAGGTCGGGCGCGTGCCCGGTATCGAGCCACAGCGCGGGGCGTGCGCTCATGCGACACCCGTGAACGCGACGGGCGGAGCCAGGGGATGCCCGGCTCCGCCCGTGCGCTTCATGCGACGGCTCAGTGCTGCTCGGAGACGACCTTCGCGTAGTCGTCGCTCGAGAGCAGGCCCGAGAACGACGCGGGGTCGGCGAGCTTGATGCGCACCATCCAACCCTCGCCGTACGGGTCGCGGTTCACCACCGCCGGGTCATCCCCGAGGGCGGTGTTGACCTCGACCACCTCGCCGGCGAGCGGGGCGTACAGGTCGCTCACCGTCTTCACGGCCTCGACCACGCCGAACGGCTTGCCGGATTCGAGCGCACGCCCCACCTCGGGCAACTCGACGAACACCACGTCGCCCAACTGGTCGGTCGCGTAACCGGTGATGCCGACCGTCACGATGCCACCCGACTCGCGAGCCCACTCGTGCTCACGCGTGTACCGCAGATCACTGGGAAAGGTCACGTCGCCTCCGTGCGGTCACGACCGGTGCGTGCCGCGGGTGTAGAACGGCCGCGCGGTCACCCGCGCCACCAGGGTCGAACTGCCCGCCTCGATCTCGAGCGTCGTGCCGATCGCGGCGAGCGCCGTCTCCACGTAGCCCATCCCGATCGGGCGCTCCAGGCTGGGGCTGAAGGTCCCGCTCGCCACCACGCCGACCGGACGCCCCTCGCTGAGGATGCGCATGCCGTGACGCGGCACGCGCCGACCCTCGAGTTGGAACCCGACCAGCTTGCGCGTGAGGCCCTCGGCCTTCTGGCGCGCCATCACGTCGCTCCCGTGGAACTCGCCCTTGGCGAGCTTCACCGTCCAGCCGAGCCCGGCCTCGAGGGGTGTGGTCGTGTCGTCGATGTCGTTGCCGTAGAGCATGTAGCCCATCTCGAGCCGGAGCGTGTCGCGGGCCCCGAGCCCGATCGGCTCGAGCCCGTGCGGGGCGCCGGCCGCGATGAGGCCGTTCCAGACCGTGTCCGCGTCCTTCGGGTCGAAGTAGAGCTCGAACCCGTCCTCGCCCGTGTATCCCGTGCGCGAGATCGTGGCGGGCACCCCGAACAACGGGCCGGTCGTGAACCGGTAGTAGCCGAGTTCGAGCGCGGCCTCGGGCACGTGCCCGCGCAGCACGTCGGCAGCGCGCGGGCCATGCACGGCCAATAGGGCAGTGGTGTCGGAACGGTCCTCGAGCGTCACGCCGGCGGGCAGATGCGAATGCAGCCAGTCGAAGTCCTTGCGCAGGTTCGCCGCGTTCACGACCAGCATGAAGTGGTCGGCGTAACGGTAGACCAGCAGGTCGTCCACGATCCCGCCGTCGGGGCGGCACATGGGGCTGTAGAGCGCCTGCCCCACCGCCAGCCCGCCGACGTGGTTGGTCACCATGCGGTCGAGCCACGCCGCGGCCTCGGCGCCACGGACCTCGAACTCACCCATGTGAGTGATGTCGAACAGGCCGACCGCGTTACGGACGGCGAGGTGCTCGCGGACGTCGCCGGTGTAGCGCACCGGCATCTCGAAGCCCGCGAACTCGACGAGCTTCGCGCCCGCGGCGCGATGGTGCTCGTGGAAGGGGGTGCGGCGCAGTGCCGTGGTGGGTTCCAAGGACTCCTCCTGAGTGGGCCGACGAGCGAAGTTAGACCCGCTCTCGGGACGGTGCAAGGCTGGCCACGGTCACCGCGCTGACCCGGCCCCGACGATGCCCAACTCGCGCCCGGCCTCGGCGAAGGCCTCGATGGCCCGGTCGATGTGCGCGTCGGTGTGGGCGGCCGACAGTTGCACGCGGATGCGCGCCTTGCCTTTCGGCACCACGGGGAACGAGAACCCGATGACGTAGATGCCCTTGTCGAGCAGGCGCGCGGCGAGGTCGTGGGCGCGGCGCTCGTCGTACAGCATGATGGGGACGATCGGATGGTCGCCCGGCTTGATCTCGAAGCCGGCCGCCGCCATGCCGGTGCGGAACCGCCGCGTGTTGGCCTCGAGCCGGTCGCGCAACTCGGTGGTCGCCGACAGCAGGTCGAAGACCGCGAGGCTCGCGCCCACCACCGCGGGCGGCAGCGAGTTCGAGAACAGGTAGGGCCGCGAGCGCTGGCGCAGCAGGGCCACGATCTCGGCGCGGCCGGCGGTGAATCCGCCGAGTGCCCCACCGAGCGCCTTGCCGAGCGTGCCGGTGATGATGTCCACGCGACCGCGCACCCCGTGCAGTTCGGGCGTCCCGCGCCCGGTGCGCCCCACGAACCCGAGCGAGTGACACTCGTCGGTCATGACCATGGCGCCATGACGCTCGGCGAGTTCGACGATGGAGCGCATGTCGGCGACCGTGCCGTCCATGGAGAACACGCCGTCGGTGACCACCAGCTTCTGCGGGCACCCGGCAGCGTCGGCCTCGATGAGACATCGCTCGAGGTCGGCCATGTCGTTGTTGCGGTAGCGCCAGCGCTTGGCCTTGCACAACCGGATGCCGTCGATGATCGAGGCGTGGTTGAGCTCGTCGGACAGGATGGCGTCGGCCTCGCCGAGCAGCGGCTCGAACACGCCGCCGTTGGCGTCGAAGCAGGCCGCATAGAGGATCGCGTCCTCGGTGCCGGTGAACTCGGCGATGCGCCGCTCGAGTTCGCGATGCAGGTCCTGCGTCCCGCAGATGAACCGCACCGACGACAACCCGTAGCCGTGCGAGTCGAGCGCGCGATGCGCGGCCTCGAGCACGCGCGGATGGCTGGACAGGCCCAGGTAGTTGTTGGCGCAGAACACGAGCACGCGGCGGCCGTCCTCGAGCGTGACCTCGGGCGCCATCGGCGAGGTGATGACCCGCTCGGACTTCCACAGCCCCGCCTCGCGGATCCGCTCGAGCTCGGCCTGCAGCACCGGACGCATGGTGTCGAACACGATCCCTCCCTCCCGCGCTAGGCGGACTGGCCCCACGGCACGAGCACGACCTTGCCGGCGCGACCGTCCCGCAGCAGCGAGATGGCCTCGTCGAACCGCTCCATGGGCATCACGTGCGTGATGGCCGGACGCAGGTCGAGGCGGCCGGAGCCGAGCAACTGGTCCATCTGGAACCAGGTGTCGTACATGCGGCGGCCGATGATGCCGTGAAGCGTGATGCCCTTGAAGATGACGAGCCGGTTCCAGTCGAGCTCGAACGGCTCGGTCGGCAGGCCCAGCATGCTCATGCGACCGCCCATGCGGAGCGCGTTGAGCCCATCGCGCACCGCGCTCGGGTGCCCGCTCATCTCGAGCACGCCGTCGAGCATGCGGCCGTTCGTGAGTTCCCGCACGCGGTCCACGAGGCTCTCGGTGCGCACGTCCACCACGGCGTCGGCCTTCATGTTGCGCGCCAACTCGAGCCGGTAGGGCGAGACGTCGCTCGCGAACACGTGCGCCGCGCCGGCCGCCTTGGCGACCCCGATGGCGAACAGGCCGATCGGACCGCAGCCGGTGACCGCGATGCTCGCGCCCGACAGGTTGCCCGCGAACGCGGTGTGCACGGCGTTCCCGCACGGCTCCATGACCGCGGCCACCTCGAGCGGGATCCCGGCGGGGACGCGCCAGCAGTTGACCGCGGGCACGGCCACGAACTCCGCGAACCCGCCGTTCACGTCCACTCCGAGGATGCGGGTGTTCTCGCAGACGTGGCCGTTCCCGGTGCGGCAGGCGATGCAGGTGTTGCAGACGATGTGGCTCTCGCACGAGACGCGGTCGCCGAGCGCCACGCCCGTGGTGCCGGGCCCCAGTTCGATCACCTCGCCCACGAACTCGTGTCCGAGCGTGACCGGCGGCTTGATGCGGTCCTGCGACCAGCGGTCCCAGTTGCAGATGTGGAGGTCGGTGCCGCACACGCCGGCGCGCAGCACGCGCAGCAGCACCTCGCCGGCGCCGGGCGTCGGCACGGGCACGTCCCGCACCTCGGCGCCCGGGGCGGCGGTGGTCTTGACGATGGCCTTCATCGTGGCGGTCCTCGTGGTCCGATCCTGCAGGGTGGCGGTCGCGCTCATGAGCGGGGCTCCAGGAACTGGCGCAGGGCGATGCCGGAGTGCGACCCCTTGGCGCGCGCTAGCGCCTCGGGGGTCCCCGCGGCGACCACGGTGCCTCCGTGGTCACCCCCTTCGGGGCCCAGGTCGATCAACCAATCGGCGCTCTTGATGATGTCGAGGTGGTGCTCGATGACGAGCACGGTGTTCCCGCGCTCGACCAGCGCCTGCAGCACCCCGAGCAGCACCCGCACGTCCTCGAAGTGCAGGCCCGTGGTGGGCTCGTCGAGGACGTAGAGCGTGCGGCCGGTGGCGACGCGCGAAAGCTCGGAGGCCAGCTTGACGCGCTGCGCCTCGCCGCCCGAGAGCGTGGTCGCCGACTGCCCGAGGTGAATATAGCCCAGCCCGACGTCGCGCAGGGTCTCCAGCTTGCGGCGCAGGGTGGGGATCGCGCCGAGGAAGTCGAGCGCCTCCTCCACCGTCATCTCGAGCACGTCGGCGATGGAGCGGCCGCGGTACGGCACCTCGAGTGTGTCGCGGTTGTAGCGGCGACCGTGGCAGGTGTCGCACTTCACGAACACGTCGGGCAGGAAGTGCATCTCGATGCGACGGGCGCCGTCACCCTCGCACGCCTCGCACCGCCCCCCCTTGACGTTGAACGAGAACCGGCCGGGGCCGTAGCCGCGCACCTTGGCCTCGGGCAACTGCGCGAACAGGTCGCGGATGTGGGTGAAGGCGCCGGTGTAGGTGGCGGGGTTCGAGCGCGGGGTGCGGCCGATGGGGCTCTGGTCGATCGCCACCACCTTGTCGAGGTGCTCGACGCCGCGCAATGTGCGGTGCGCGCCCGGCGAGGACGTGGAGTTCGGGACCAGCGCGCGCTCGAGGGCGGCGAGCAGGATGTCGTTGACGAGCGTGCTCTTGCCCGAGCCCGAGACGCCGGTGACGCAGGTGAGTGTCCCGAGCGGGATGGCCGCGTCCACCCCCTTCAGGTTGTGCTCGGTGGCCCCGATCACCTCGAGCTGCTTGCCGTTGCCGGGGCGCCGCGTGCGCGGCACCTCGATGCGGGTCTGGCCCGACAGGTAGCGACCGGTGAGCGAGTCGGGGTCGCGCATGACCTCGGCCGGCGTGCCGGCCGACACCACGCGCCCGCCGTGCCGTCCCGCGCCGGGGCCCAGGTCCACCAGCCAGTCGGCCGCACGCATGGTGTCCTCATCGTGCTCGACCACGACGACCGTGTTGCCGAGGTCGCGCAGGTGCTGGAGCGTCGCGAGCAGTTTGCGGTTGTCGCGATGGTGCAGCCCGATTGAGGGCTCGTCGAGGATGTAGAGCACGCCTGTGAGCTGCGAACCGATCTGCGTCGCGAGCCGGATGCGCTGCGCCTCGCCACCCGCGAGCGTGCCGGCCATGCGCGCGAGCGTGAGGTAGCCCAGCCCCACATCCTCGAGGAAGCCGAGCCGCGACCGGATCTCCTTCACGATCGGAGCCGCGATCGCCCCCTGTCCTCCCGTGTAGGCGAGCCCCTCGGCGGCGGCGCGGGCCTTCGAGACCGAGAGCGCGCACCAATCGCCGATGTCGCGGCCGGCCACGCGCACCGCGAGCGAGGCGCGCTTGAGGCGCTTGCCCCCGCAGTCCGGGCACGGCGTGGGGTTCATGAGCGACCCGATGTCGCGGCGCACGGCTTCGCTGGACGTGGCGCGGTAGCGGCGCTCGAGGTCGGGGATCACGCCCTTCCACGTGGACTGGTGCGCGAAGACCGAACCCTTGCTCGTGCGATAGGTGAACTTCACGGCCTCGTCGCCGGCCCCGTACAGCACCAGCTGCTTCGCCTTCGCCGGCAGCTTGCGCCACGGCACATCGAGCGGGATGCCGAACGACTTCGAGAGCGCCTTGAGCGTGCCTGCGGTCCACGTGCCCTCGGCGTCGCCCATCGCCTCGAGCGCCCCCTCGGCGAGCGTGAGCGAAGGGTCGGGCACGACGCGCTCGGGATCGACGCGCAGGAGCGTGCCCAGCCCGTCGCATGCGGAGCAGGCACCGTAGGGCGAGTTGAACGAGAAGTGCCGCGGCTCGAGGTCGTCCACCGCGGTGCCGCATTTGGGGCAGGTCGCCCCGACGCTCATGACCAGGTCCTCGCGGTCGTCACGGGCGATCGTGATGAGGCCACCGGAGAGCCGCACGCCGGCCTCGAGCGCCTCGGTGAGGCGGGCGCGGTTCTCGGTCTCGACCCGCAGCCGGTCCACCACGACCTCGATGTCGTGCCGCTTGTGGCGCGCGAGCTTGGGCGGGGTCTCGAGCTCCACCACCGTGCCGTCGATGCGGGCGCGCAGGTAGCCCTGGCGGTGCCAGGCCTCGAGCTCCTTGCGGTACTCGCCCTTGCGACCGCGCACGACCGGCGCCAGCACCGCGATGCGGTCCCCGTCGGCCTGCTCGAGCAACTGGTCGGTCATCTCCTGCACGCTGCGGCGCGCGAGCGGCGTGTCGCACTCGGGGCAGTGCCGCGCGCCGAGGCGCGAGAACAGCAGACGCAGGTAGTCGTACACCTCGGTGATCGTGGCCACGGTGGAGCGCGGATTGGAGCCCGCTCCGCGCTGCTCGATGGCGATCGCCGGGGAGAGCCCCTCGATGGAGTCCACGTCGGGCTTCTCCATCTGCCCGAGGAACTGCCGCGCATAGGCCGACAGCGACTCGACGTAGCGGCGCTGGCCCTCGGCGTAGAGCGTGTCGAACGCCAGCGAGGACTTGCCCGACCCCGACACACCGGTGAGCACGACCAGGCTCTGGCGCGGCAACCGCAGGCTCACGTCCTGCAGGTTGTGCTCGCGCGCACCCCGGATGACGATGTCCTGAAGGGCGCGGGGGTCGGGCTTGGGCACGGGGCGGGACGGGGTCTTGGGGCTCATGGGCGGCGGGGACGATACCACGCACCCCGCGGGGCCGCCCTCTCCCGTCACTCGTTCCGGAGCGAGGCCACCGGGTCGAGCCGGGCCGCCCGGAACGCGGGATACAGCCCGCTCAGGAGCCCGACGGCGGTCGAGACCCCGACCCCGGCCAGGATGGATCCCGGGGCGACCCACGTCGGCAGTCCGCTGAACGCCCCGATCGCCGCCGAGATGGCGTACCCGAGCAGGATGCCGGCGCCCCCCCCGAGCGAGGACAGGATCATGGCCTCGACGAGGAACTGGGTCAGGATGGAGCGGCGCGTCGCCCCCACCGCCTTGCGCAACCCGATCTCGTGCGCCCGCTCGGTGACCGCCACCAGCATGATGTTCATGACGCCGATCCCGCCGACGAGGAGCGAGATGGAGGACACGGTCATCATGACCCATACGATGCCGCCGGTGATGGTGCGGTAGAGCGTCATGAACATGTCGTCGCTGAACAGGTCGAAGTCGTCGGCATGGTCGGCCGGGACGTGACGGCGCTCGCGCAGCACCTCGCGGATCTGCTCCATCGCCTCGTTCATGCGCTTGGGGTCCACCGGCGTGGCGTCGAGGAACGCCTCGCCGCGGCGCGAGTACCACGGGGGCGAGTGCGGCGGCGGGGACCAGTACTTGTCCACCGTGGTCCACGGCACGCACGCCATCTCGTCGAGGTTGTGGTAGAGGAACTCCCCCACCCCGCGGAACTCACCGACGACGGTGAACGGGATGCCGTCGAGGTTCACCGTGCGCCCGATCGCGGACCCGTCGCCGTACAACGCCTCGCGCGTCGCCTTGCCCAGCACCACCACGTTGGAGTGCCGCCGCACCTCCTCGGCGGTGAGGAAGCGGCCCTGCGCGACCTCGAACCCCCGCACGTCGAGCAGACGCTCGTCCGACCCGAAGGTCTCGGTGGCGTAGGTCTCGCGGCCGGCGTGCGTGATGCGGATGCGGCCGAACGCGGCCTTCACCACGGACACCGCGCGCACCGCGGGCGCCTCGGCGCGAAGCGCGTCCGCGTCCTCGGGCGTGAAGCCGCGGCGGCGCCGCAGGCTGTCGGGGATGTCGCGCGTGAACATCACCGTGGGCTTGAACGTCCGCACGTAGATCGTGTTGTTGCTGAACGACTGCAGCCCGCGCCGGAACGAACGCTCGAAGCCGTTCACGAGCGCGCCCATGGCGATGACCGTCGCGACCCCGATGACGATGCCGAGCAACGTCAGCAGGGTGCGCAGTCGGTCCGACGCCAGTGCGCGCCGGGCGATCCGGAGGGTCTCCCACCCCGAGACGATGCGCCCCATGCCCGGAGCATCGGCCCGCCCGCCTCAGCGCGGACAGGGCTACGAAGGTTCACTCGTAGCGGAGCGAGTCCACCGGGTCGAGGCGCGAGGCCCGCAGGGCCGGGTACAGGCCGAAGAACAGCCCGATGAGCGAGGAGACCATCAGAGCGGTCATGACGGACCATGCCGAGACGAACGTCGGCAGGGTCGAGACCGAACTCACCACCCACGAGATACCGGCGCCGATCAGGATGCCGATCAACCCGCCGAACGCGGTGAGCAGCAGCGCCTCGATGAGGAACTGCAGCAGGATGGCGCGCCTCGGGGCGCCGAGCGCCTTGCGAATGCCGATCTCGCGAGTGCGCTCGGTGACCGCCACCAGCATGATGTTCATGACCCCGATCCCGCCCACCATGAGCGAGATCGACGAGATCAGGAACATGAGCGCGAAGATGCCGCCGGTGATGGTGTTGTAGAGCCCGATGAACGCCTCGTCCGAGAACACCGCGAAGTCGTTGTTTCGGTTGCTCGGCAGGTTCCGGCGGATGCGCAGGACCTCGATGATCTGCTGGAGGGCGTCGTCGGTGCGCTCGGGTGAGACGGCCACCGCGTCGAGGAAGACCTCGCCGCGCTTCGGGAACCATGGCGGGGCGTCGCTCGGCGGGCCCCAGTACTTGTCGATGAGCGGGTACGGGATGCAGGCGACCTCGTCGAAGTTATTGCCGAAGAACTTGCCCTTCGGCTCGAACTCGCCGATGACCGTGAACGGGATGCCGTTGAGGTGCACGGTCCGCCCCAGCCCCGAGGCGTCCTGGAACAGCGTCTCGCGCGTGTCCCTGCCGATCACGACCACGTTCGCGCGCCGCCGCACCTCCTCGGGCGTGAAGAACCGGCCGCGGGCGAGGTCGTAGCCTCGGGTGCGCAGCAACTGGTCGTCGGTGCCGTAGACGAACGTGGTCCGCGTGCGACGCTGCCCGCGGGTGAGCGTGATGTCGTCGAACGCCAACTTGAAGACCGAGACCGCCGCGACCGCGGGCGCCTGGTCGAGGATGGCGCGTGCATCCTCCATGACGAAGGCCCTGCGCTGCTTGAGCGAGTCCGGGACGCCCGAGGAGAACTGGATGCCGGGTTGGATGCGCCGGATGTAGAGCGTGTTGTTGCCGAACGACTGGATGTTCTGCTGGAACGAGCGCTGGAAGCCGTTGATGAGCGAGACCATCCCGATCACGGTCGCCACCCCGATCACGATCCCGAGCAGCGCGAGCGCCGAACGCATGCGGTTCGCGGCCAGCGCGCGGCGGGCGATGGTCAGGGACTCCCAGACGAGTCGGCTCAGGCGCATGGGGTCACTCGTACCGGAGCGCCTCGATCGGGTCGAGGCGGGCGGCGCGGGCCGCCGGGTAGGAACCGAAGAACACCCCGACCGCGGTGCTCATGAGGACGCCGAGGACGATCGCGGACAGGCTGAGGGCGGCCGGCAGTGGGCTCACCGCCCCCACGAGCAGGGCGAGCGAGGAGCCGAGGACGATCCCGATGACCCCACCCGCGAGCGAGAGCGTGGTGGACTCGACCAGGAACTGAGTGAGGATGTCGCGCCGCCGGGCGCCGAGCGCCTTGCGGATGCCGATCTCCTTGGTGCGTTCCGTGACCGACACCAGCATGATGTTCATGATGACGATGCCGCCCACGAACAGCGAGATGGCCGCGACGCCGATCGAGACCACGAAGATGCCGCCCGTGAGGGTGCGGTAGAGCTGCATCCACGTCTCGGCGGTGGTGATGCCGAACGCGTCGGGCTGGCCCGGGCGCTGATGCCGGCGGGCCCGCATGATGTTGCGGGCCTCCTGCTGGGCGAGGTCGAGCGACGGCTGGTCCACGCTCTTGACCGCGATCTCGAGCGAGCCGCGCTCCTCCCAGTACTTGGAGAAGGTCTCGACCGGAACGGTCACGAACCGGTCCTGCGGCTGACCGAACAGCTTGCCCTTGGCCTGGGTCACCCCCACGACCTCGAACTCGTAGCGGCCCACGCGGACCGACCGTCCGAGTGCGGCGTCGGGCGTGCCGAAGAGTTCGATGGCCACGTCGGGACCGAGCACGGCGACCGGACGGCGGTCGCGGTCGTCGAGTTCGGAGAGGTGGCGACCGAACTCGATGTTCTGGTCGTCGACGAGGTCGTAGCCCTCGCTGCGCCCCTGCAGCCGCACGCCGTTCACCACCTTCGAGCGGTAGCGGACCGGGGCGACGGAGTTGGCCTGCGCGACCACGAGTGCGGCATGCGGGGCCCCGCGGCGGATGGCCTCGGCGTCGTCGAGCGTCACGCGGGGGCGCTTGCTGGCCTCCTCCCACGCCTCCTGGCTCGTCACGAACCCGTAGCGGTCCACCACGAACACGTTGGCGCCGGCATTCAGCAACTTCTGTGTCACGAAGCGGTTGAGTCCCTCGACGAACGACACCACGGCGATGACCGAGGCCACGCCGATGATGATGCCGAGCAACGTCAGGAACGAGCGCAGCTTGTTCGCACGGATCCCGCCGAGCGCGATCCCGATGCTCTCACGCAGGTTCACGCCTGCTCCCCGGGGCTCGGGGCGATGGTCCGCGGGTGGGGATTGACCTCGTCGCTCTCGACCCGGCCGTCACGCATGCGCACGATGCGACGCGCGTGCTCGGCGATGTCGCGCTCGTGGGTCACCAGGATGACGGTGTTGCCCTGCCGCCAGATGGCCTCGAACGCCGTCATGATCTCGTCCCCCGTGCGGGAGTCGAGATTACCGGTCGGCTCGTCGGCGAGGATGATGCTGGGACGGTTCACGAGGGCACGCGCGATGGCGACCCGCTGGCGCTGTCCACCCGAGAGCTCGTTGGGACGGTGCTTGACGCGGTCGGTGAGCCCGACGAGCGCCAGGGCCTCGAGGGCGCGCTGACGGCGCGCCTCGTGCTTGAGCCCGGCGTAGACGAGCGGCAGTTCCACGTTGTGCAGCGCGTCGGCACGCGGCAGCAGGTTGAAGGTCTGGAACACGAAGCCGATCTCGCGATTGCGGATGAGGGCGAGTTCGTCGTCGCTGCGTTCCGCTATCTCCTTGTCCTTGAGCCGGTACGAGCCTGAGGACGGGGTGTCGAGACAGCCCAGGATGTTCATGAGGGTGGACTTCCCCGAGCCCGACGGTCCCATGATGGCGACGTACTCGTTGGGCTGGATGTCGAGGTTCACGCCGTCCAGCGCACGCACCTCGTTGTCCCCCACCTGGTACACCCGCTGCAGGTCGCGGATGCGAATGAGCGGCTCGACGCTCACTTGCCGCCTCGCTGGGCCGCCTCTTCCTTCTTCACCTTGGCGCCGGGCTTGATCTCGCGCAGCGCCTTGTAGGGGCCGCTCACGACCACGTCGCCTTCCTTCAGTTCACCCATGACCTCGATCATGGACTCGCTCGCGAGTCCGGTACGGACCGGCACGAAGCGCGTGACGCCGTCCACGACGACCATGACACCGCTCAGTTCGGGGTCGCGCTTGCCCACGGTGTCCTCGTCGGCCGCGAGGGACGAGGTCTTGAGCTTCTCGCGCTTGCCTTCCTTGCGGGCGGCACGGTCGAGCTGGCTCTGGGTGCGGATGAGCACGGCCTGGATGGGGACCGCGAGCGTGCGCTCGTGAGTCCCGGTGGCGATGTCCACGTCGGCGGTCATGCCGGGACGGATCTCGGGGACCTGATGGTCGAACACGACCTTGACCTCGAAGTTCGTCTGCCCCTGCACGGACGAGATGGACGACGCCTTGGCGGTGTTGCCGATCTCGGTGACGGTGCCCTCGAAGGTGGTGTCGGGGAACGCGTCAACCGAGATGCGCGCCTTCTGGCCGATGGACATGTTCACGACGTCGGTCTCGTCCACCTCGGACTTCACGAGCATGCGCGAGAGGTCGGAGACCACGAGGATCTGGGTGCCGGGATTGTTCATCGTGCCGATGATGACGATCTCGCCCTTCTCGACGTTGAGCGCGCTCACGACACCGTCGAAGGGCGCCACGAAGCGGCACTTCGACACGTTGTCGGCGGCACCGTCGCGGGCGGCCTGTGAACGGGCCACCTCCTCGCGAGCGGTGGCCGCCGCGACGCGCGCACCCTCGTAGGCGTTGGTGGCCGCGTCCCACTCGGCCTGCGAGAGCAGCTTGCGATCGAACAGCGCCTGCTGGCGCTCGTAGTTGGCGGTCGCGACGCGCAACGCCGACTCGGCCTCGCGCACGCGCGCCTTCGCCGACGCGAGCGCGGCCGACGCCTGCTGCAGCGTGGAGCGGTACTGCGTGTCATCGAGCTGCAGGAGCAGCTGGCCGCGGCGCACCGCGTCGCCCTCCTTGATGTTGAGCACGATGACCTTGCCCGGGATGTCGGCGCTCACCTTGACCTGCGTGCGCGGCTCGATCTTGCCCGGCGCCCGGACCCGTGCGGTGACGTCCTCGCGACGGACCTTCGCCAACTGGACGCTCTCGACCTTGCCGCGGGTCGAACGGAACACGCTCACGCCGACGATCGCGAGCACCACCACGGCCCCGAGGCCGATCCAGATCCCCTTAGCCTTCATGCGGACGACGTCTCCTCTCACTCGCCGGCGCCGCGGACACGGTCCACGGCGGCTTCGGCGACACGGATATCGGCGAGCGCGGACACGAGGTCGTTCTGCGCGCGCTGCAACTGGACCTGCGAGTCGATCAGGTCGAGGATGGTGGCGGAACCGACGTTGTACTTCTGCTGCACGAGGTTGAGGTTCTCGGACGCGGAATCGAGGGCACGCCGGGCCAGCGCCTCGCGCTCGCGAGCCTCCTGGTGCCCGAGCAGGACGTTGCGCACCTCACCTTCGAGATTACGCAGCAGCGCGTCGCGGGTTTCACGTGCGCCCAGCACCGAGGCCCGGGCCGAGGCGACCCGCGCGTCGGTCGCGAACCCGTCGAACAGGTTGACCCCGACCGCGACCTGCCCGCTCCACGCGTCCTCGGACTCGAACCGCCCCGAGGTATTGGTGGTGTGGGCCTCGTCGTCGAACTGCTTCTGCGTGCTGGTGCTCTTGGGGGTCCACCCCCCCGCCACGGTCAGCGCGGGCAGGCGGGCCCAGCGCGCCGACCGCAGTGCGAGTTCCGCGGAGCGCAGCGAAGCCTCGGCGGCCTGCAGGTCGGGACGACGGGTCCGCGCCTCGCTGAGCACCGTGGGCTCGTCGGGAGCCGACGCCCCCGCCACCAGCGTCGAGTCCAACTCGCCGAGCTCGCGCTCCGCGATCCCGAGGTACACGGAGAGGGCGATGCGCTGGCTCGTGACGCCGTGGTCCGACATGAGCGAGTCGAGCTGGCTCTGGGCGGTCCGCACCTGAGCCTTGAGCAGGTCGCTCTTCGAGACGCTGCCGACCTCGAACAGCGCTCGCACCCTGCGTTCGTCGTCACGCGCGAGGCGCAGAGCCTGGCTGGAGACGCGCGCGAGGTGCATGGCCTTGACGACCGAGTAGAAGCGACGCTTGGTCTCGAGCCGGACGTCGGCGCGCGTGGCGCGCTGGCCGAGGTCGGCCGCCCGCATGCCCTGGCGCGCCGACGACAGTCCTGCGAGCGCGGACGGGTCGAGCACCGCCCAACGCCCCGAGAGTCCGTACGACGACTGGTAGCGCTCGGAGTCGAAGCTGCTCGACGGCACGGTGACCGCACCGAACACCTGGTTGCCGGTCGAGCGATCGGTGAACGCACCACCGCGGCTCCACTCGGCGCTCACCGAGGGGGTGAGTCGGGCGTAGGCACTCCATAGCCCGCTGCGGGCAGAGAGGCGCTGCGACTCGGACTGGACCACGGCACCGCTCCGCTGGAGCGCGATGCGAACGGCGTCGTCCGCGGTGAGCGGGGCCGCGAGGACCGGGGACGCGAGCACGACGAGCAGCGAGAACGTGACGAGACGCAGGGACACGGACTCCCCCTTGGGGACGGGATGGGACGTGAGCGGCTGGGCCGCCAACCTAGGCACCACCGCCCGCGCCGAAGACGCCAGCGAGGGTCGAGAGCAGGACGAGAACCACGAGGTAGAGCGCCACCACCACCCATGCGGTGGCGCGGCGCGCGGTGCCGGCCACGGTGCAGGACCCGATCACGGCCACGACGAGGAACCACGCCGCGAACGGCGACAAGCCGTCGAGGAATGCGACCAGGGCCCGGCCCCACCCATGCGTGGTGGCCTCGATGGGCAGCAGCACCCCGAGTCCGAGGTGGAGCCCCTCGAACGACTCGACGAACCAGCCATACAGGTAGCGCACGAGCGAGGCCGGGAGCATGACGAGCGACGCCCACGAAGCGACCTCGAGCGCCTGCCCGTAGCGCATCCGGCCGCCCAGCAGGAACGCGACGCCGAACCACAGGATGAGGGCCTGCACCAGCATCATGACCGGCATGACGATGACGACCGATCCGAGCGTGGTCCACATCGCGCTCCGGTTGCCGACGAAGAACCGCTCCATCTCGGCGAACTGCTCGGGCTCCATGCGCCCTGCGGCGACGGCATCCTCCCAGCGCGCGAGCAGGTCGGGGACGAGCGCACGCTGGTAGGTGAGCGCTCCGAGCGCCAGTTCCACCGCGACGATGATCAGGACCGGGAACCACCAGCCGCGGCCGGGCGCCCCATCCGAGAACGCGGACCCGGGCGAGACCACCACGCGCCGGGCGCGCTCCAGCAAGGACAGACGCGGCACGGTGGCGGACTCCGAGGCGATCTCGGTGGACATGGACACTCCTGTGTGGGGAATCGACCGTTCGCTCGGGGGGCGGGGCGAAGTTAGAGGTCACCGCGAGGCGGGTCAACCGTCGCCGGCGCAGACACCTACGGCTGCAGAACCCGTCGGGTTGCATCCCGCCGGACGAACCGAAGGCGCCCCGGCGTGGGCCGGAGCGCCTTGGCGTGCAACAGGATGCCGGATCTAGTGAAGGCTGAACTTGACCGGGACCGCGACCCACACGGCGACCGGCTTGTTGTTCGAGAGCGCCGGCTTGAACACCCACTGCCGCACGGCGGCACGCGCCGCGTCGTCCAGCATGGGGATGCTCTTCACCACACGCACGTCCCTCACGCGACCATCCTTGCCGACGAGGGCCTGCACCAGCACCGTGCCGTCCACACCGGCCTCGCGAGCGAGGTCGGGGTACGACGGAGGGACGCGGGTGACGGCCTCGGGGAGTTCCTCGACGAAGACGTAGTCGCCGAACTTCGGCAGGTCATCGCCCGACGGCGGGGCGACCACGATCTGCTGGCCATTCCCCTCCTCGGCCACGCCGGGCGTGGACGTCTGGAGCTCCTCCTGCGACATGATGGTCTGCTCCTGCGGGGCCTCGGCATCCGGCACGGGGACCGGGATGGCCGCCGCGGGCGGAGCCGCGGCCGGCGCCACCTGGACCTGCGGCGGAGGCGTGTCCTGCGAGAGCGGCGGCGGGGCAGCCAGCTCACTGACCTGCATCTGCACCACCGGGATGGCCTCCTCCTGCCGGGCCTTGATGAACGCGACGACGCCGATCGCGACGAAGATGCCCACGATCGTCGAGATGCCCGTCACGGTCGCCCGGAACATGTACTTCCGGGCCACCTCCATGAGTTCCGGTGCCCCGTAGGGCATGAACTCGTAGAGACTCACGAAGTCCGCGCCCGAGGGCTTGTTCGGCTTGTTGCTCACCGGGGGCGACGACGTCACAAGGCCTCCACTTCCGCCTTCTCCTTCTCCTCGAGAGGAGTGACGGAGAAGCGGCTCAGACGAGCAGCGTGGAGCTCATCGAGGACGTTGACCATGTTCTCGAACTCCGCTTCGCGGTCCACCTTCACGACCACGATGAGTTCACCCTGCCCGGTGTACGGAGCGAAGACGCTCCGCAGGTCGGCCGAGGAGAAGCGCTCCCACGGGTTCGTGGACGCACCGCGCTTGGCGAAGACCCGGCCATCGGCCAGGACCCGCACGGCGAGCGTCTTGGATTCGGCGACGTCCACCGTGGCTTCCTTGGGCGGGAGGTTGATCTCCAGCGCCTTCGGGGTGCGGAACACGGTCGTGACCATGAAGAAGATGAGCAGCAGGAAGGCCACGTCGACCATGGGCGTCATGTCGATACGGATACCGACGCGCCGCTTGGGGCGACGCTTGGCCAGCCCGCCCTTCTTCTTCTTACCACCACCGCGATCTGGGGTGTCTACTGCACCCATGCGTTACCACCGTCCTTCACGAACTCACTGCCCCGGAGGGGGCGCCGAGTTCTTCTTGATGTTGGTCTGAACGTTGAATCGGGTGGCGTTGGCCTGCTGCAACCCGGCCACCATGTCCGCCACGATCCCGTATTGGGCACCCTTGTCCATCTTCACCACGACACGCGCCGCCGGGTTGGCCGCACGCGCCCGCTGCAGGGCCGGGCCGAGTTCCGTCGTGAGCAGGCTGGGCTCGATCGGGATGCGGACCTCGACCATCCCCTCGGCGCTGCGCTGCTTGTACATGACGTGAACGTCGGGAGCCTTGGTGACCGCGATGGTGATGATGTCGGACTCGGGCGACTTGGCCTCGGAGGTGGACTTCGGAAGGTCGATCTTGTCCTTCTCCGGCGGCTGGAACTGCGTCGTCGTCATGAAGAAGATCAGCAGCAGGAACGCGACGTCCACCATGGGCGTCATGTCGATGCTGATCCCGATCCGGCGCTTCTTCTTGAGCATGATGGGCTCCGCGCCGTGATCAGTGCTTGTCGGACGAAGCCGAGCCGGCGAGGAGCTGGAGCACCTCGTAGGACGCCTCGTCGATCATGTAGTTGAAGTCGTCCACACGCGTCACGAAGACGTTGTAGAACACGATGCCGAGGATGGCCACGAACAGACCGCCGGCCGTGTTGATGAGGGCCTCGGAGATACCGATGGCGAGCTTCGAGGCGTCGACCGCACCCGAGGTGCCGAGGGCCGCGAACGAGCGGATCATACCGAGCACCGTGCCGAGCAGACCGACCATGGTGGCGATCGAGGCGATGGTCGAGAGCGCGATCAGGTTGCGCTCGAGCAGCGGGGTCTCGAGACCCGAGGCCTCCTGGATGGCGGCCTGCGTCTCGGCCACGATCTTCTCCTTCGGCGCGCCCTCACCCTTGAGCAGGTTGTAGCGCTCGAGGCCGGCGCGCATCACGTTCGCCGCCGAGCCGCGCTGCTGGCCGCACAGCGCGATCGCACCCTGGACGTCGCCCGCGTGCAGCTTCTTGCGGACGTTGTTCAGGAACATCGGCAGCGAGCCGCGGCCCTGCGCCTTGCCGAGGCTGAGCAGACGCTCGACCACGAACGAGACCTGGAGGATGAGGAGCATGATGAGGGCGGCGACCAGCGGACCGGCCTCCTTGAGCTGCTTGCCCATGTGCTCACCGACGAGTTCCGGCATGAACCACCAGAGGGCGAACGAGACAGCGGCGGCAGCGAAGAAGCCGAGCGGAACGAGATAGCGATTCATGGGAGACCGATCCTCCGATGGCCGCCTCGGGGGCGACCCCTTCGTTCAGGGCAGGTGGCGGATCCTCGACCCGTCACCCTTCGGACCGCGACGTGCGGCCCCGTGTCGTGTGCTACGTGTGGAACAACGGCTCCGGCGTATGCCGGATCACGAAGCCGAGGCGAAGGCCGCGAGGGCCTCCTCCTCGGTCTCGTGGTGATCGAACACCATGATGAGCTTCGTCATGGTGAACAGGTCCTTCAGACGCTTCCCGAGGGAGCACAGCTTGACCTCGCCCCCGCGGGCCTTGTAGTTCGCGAAACCGCGCATGAGCACGCCGATCGCGACCGAGTTGAGCGCCTCACACTCGGAGAGGTTGAGCACCAGCCGGGTGTTCCCGGAGGCGGCCACGCCGAGGATGGACTTCTCGAGGTCGTCGGTCTCCTGGTCGCCGAAGAACCGACCCTGCAACGTCAGGACGACGATGCTCTGGACATCCCGCTTCTTGACCGCCATGCGTCCTCCGGACCCGTCAGCTGGAAGCCCGCTCCGCGAAGCTGGCGATGGCCTGCTCCTCGGTGGCGAGCACGTCGAAGACCAACGACAACTTCGTGATGACGAAGATGTTCTCGATGCGCTTGTCCACGGCGGCGAGCTTCATCTGCCCCCCGCGCCGGACGTAGCTCGAATGCGCCGAGATGAGGACGCCGAGCGCGGTCGAGTTGAGGTGCTGCGTCTCACTGAGATTCAGGATGAGATGCTTGTTCCCGGCCTCGGCGAGCGTCTTGAGCGCCTGCTCGAGCGCCTCCGTCTCCTCGCCGCCGGTCAGGTAGCCCTTGGGCGTGAGGATGTGGATGTCCCCGACCTGGCGCTGCTTCAATGCGGACATGCGGCCTCCTGTGGTCGGCGCGAGCGCGCCCTCCT
>JBJTRI010000177.1:0-6104 GCA_046076045.1 bacterium | reverse complement strand
CGGGCTGGCGGAGAGGGAGGGATTCGAACCCTCGATACCCGTGAGGGTATAACGGTTTTCGAGACCGCCCGATTCAGCCACTCTCGCACCTCTCCAGCGCCGAGTCTGCACGAAATGGGCCGGCGGGCGCAAGTCAGGGGCGTTCGGATGGCTTGCGCCCCTTCTCGTCGGCGTCCGCTGCGATCGCGGAATCAGGCAGTCCTGCGCGCTACCGCCGGGGCCTAGGCACCGTCTACCGACTCCACACCGCATGTCCCCTGCGCCGCAGTGCTTCGGCCAGTCGGCGCTCCGCGTGGAGCGACTCCTTCCACTCCATGGGCGGCAGGTGCTCGTAAAGGTCGGGTCGCAGCCGCAGGCCGTGGTCGCGTACGAACCCGTTCGCCTTCACGCCCGCCTTGTGCTTCGCGAAGCGTTCCTCGGGCGTGTGCCCGGTCTGTCCCACGTAGAGCGGTGGGCGATCGGGGCGGTGGTCGGGGTTCTCCGCTCTCATCCGTGCGACATCCAGCACCTCGGGGGCGAGTTCGACCACGTAGACGCGATGGTGCGGCGCCGGCGCGGGCTTGCTGCGCCCGGCCGGCGTCGCCACCGAGGAGGACTTCACGCGCCGTCCCGGTCGACCGCTCACGGCTCGTAGCGCCGCGGACGGCCGGTGACGTCGCGGTCGCGCAGGTGGTGCTCGGACTCGTACCGGCGACGCTTCGCCTCACGCGGGTCCATGTAGCGACCGTGCAGCACGGTCTCGCTCTCGAGCGAGTCGAGGTACTGCGCCGCCGACGGGTCGCCCTCGGCGAACTCACGCATCCGCATGTGGGCCTCGTGCATGATCCGCTGCGCCTCCATGTAGTCGTGCCGCGAGTTCATCTCGACCGCCGCACGTCGAGCACGCGCCGCGAACATGGCGTACACGTGCCTCAGCATCTCGCGGTCCACCGGCTGACTGCGGTGCTCCGCCACGTCCACGTAACGGAACCCCACCCGGCGCGTGGCCGCCGCCGGCTCCCCGGCGTGCCCCAGCACGAACTCCAGTTCCACACCGGGATGCGCCTGCTGCTGCGGCACGCGCACCTCGAACACCACGCGCACGACCTGCTCCGACACGAGGTCCCCCAACTGCACCCGCAAGCCGCCGGGCACCGGCGAGAGCCGCGCGGCATCCATGGGCTCCACGAGCACGGACTCGGGCACGCGGACCTCCAGGAACACGTCGCGTTCGGTCACCGACAGCGCATCCCCGACCTCACCGGCGAGCACGATGGGCAGCTGCTCGGTGGAGTCCACGTAGTAGCTGTTGCCGCCGCCAGCCGAGGCCATGCGGGTGAGCAGCTCCTCGTTGAAGCTGCTGCCGACACCGATGGTCGAGGTGACCAGACCCCGAAGTCGCAACTGCCGCACATGCTCCGCGATCTCGTCCGGGTCCACGACGCCTTGGTTCGCCTGCCCGTCGGTCAGGAGGAGCACGCGGGTGAGACGCCCCTCGCGCATGTCGTAGCCCACCTGCTGGGCGGCGTTGAGGTAGCCGGCGAACAGGTCGGTACTGCCCCCGGGCCCGATACGCCGGAGCGCCGAGAGCGCCTCCTGCTTGCTGGCATCCGTCGCGAACGACGTCCGATGCGGGATCTCCACCTCATCGTCGAAGGTCACGAGCGCGAACCGGTCGGTCGGGTGCAGCATCCGGATGCTGGTGGCCACGCCTTCGCAGGCCAGCTGGATCTTCCCACCGCTCATCGAGCCCGAGCGGTCGAGTGCGATGCCGAGGTCGAGCCCGGCGCGCTCCACCTCATGCTCCCGGCGGCGGGCCTGGACCTCGACGACGACGAAGTGCCTCGAACCCTGGGGGCCGGAGGCCAGCGGGCGATCGGTGCGGATGTTCATCTGCGGCATGGGGTGGGCTCCTGTCTGCGGGACGCGGCCCGCGGCGGGGTGGGTATGCTCGGGACCCGGGAACCACTGGTCGGCGCCGCGCGCCATGCCCCTACGGGGCATGGCGTTAGCAGCCGCTCCTATACCGTTCAGGTATAAGAATTGGGCATGAGACAGCGAACCCACCCGTCGTGGGACGGGTGGTCGAATGCACGGCTCTGCGCCTTCCGAACTGCAATATACTCTTTTCCGCCCAATACGCAAGGTTTTTTCTTTCCGCGCCCCCACAGCCCGGCCTTGTCGAACCCTCGGGTGCGTTATACCTTACTGACATGGACCCCTTACCGCCCGACAGTTCCGACCCCAAGGCCGTCAACCCTGAGGCCCAACGGATCGGCCGCGAGCTGCGCGCCCGGCGCGAGGAGCGCCGGATCTCGGTGCGTGAGCTGGCGAGTCGGCTGGGGGTCTCCGAGCCCTATGTGTACCTGCTCGAGACCGGTCGGAAGCAACTCCACTACGACATGGCGCTCAAGATGGCCAAGGAGTTGCGGATCGACGAGGAGCGCCTGGTCAACTGGGTGAAGCAACATCGGCCCCGCTCCTACCTCGCGGCGCTCGAAGGCCACACCGAAAGCCCGAGACGCGAGCGCCACCCGGAGCGTGACCGCACCGACCCGGAGATGGTCGAGCATCCCGAGCGACGCCCTCCACTGGACAGCGCTCGGGCCTACCTGGAGCACCTCGAGCAGTTGCGGACCCCGAGGCGTCGGCAACCCTCCCACGCGGAGGGCATCCCGGTCCCCCTCTTCGAGGCCGGCCGTCTGCCCTTCGAGGGGTCCGAAGTCGAGGACTACATCCCCCTCCACCCCAGCCTTCTGCCCACCCGTACGATGCAACGCGATCTGTTCGCCTATACGGTGGACTGGCGCATGGCCCGCCGGGTGCCCGATGCGATCACCGAGTACGACATCGTGGTCCTCACCCGTGACGCGATGCCTTCACGACCGCGGGCGGTGTACGCGGTGGACATGTACGGCGTGGTCGAGTTGGCCCGCGTCTCGATGGATCACGACGGCCTGGTCGTCGAGGGTGAACCGCAGAGTCCGCGTGAGAGGCAGCGACTCGCGTTGGAGGCTGGGGCCGGGGGACGCCACGCCCACCCGCGCATCCTGGGTCGCGTCATCGCGATCATCCGCCGCATGCGCTAAGACGTCGCGCGCGCCGGGCCACACGCCGGATGCGAGGGGGTCGCGCGAGGGCACGGATCACGCGTCCTTCGACATCCCCCGGTACGTGCGGATCGCACTCTCGATGCGCTCCACGATGCGGGAGCCACGCTTGAAGTCGAGCAGCTCCACCATCTCGTCGAGCAACTGGGAGTCGGTGCGTGGGCGCTGGTCGGACTGCACCCACGACACCAAGGCGACGAGCTCCGAGGGAACGTAGCGGTCGATCGCATCGCGCCCCACCGACACGGGCAACGGCCCGCGCGCGACCGCCCTCGCCCTCGGATCGGCGGGGAGAGACTTGCCGGGCGCCGGCACGCCGGCCGGCGTGGAGTCGTCGGCGGCGAGCGCCAGAGCGTGCTCGTAGGCCTGCACGGCGCGGGCGACCTCCTCGTCGCGCCGCAGGAACCAGTCCGTGGACCAGATGCGGTGGAACCGCCACCCCAGCGCCTCCAGATGCTGTTGGCGAAGTCGGTCGCGGTCGCGCGCCGTGTTGCCGGAGTGGTATGAGGCCCCGTCGCACTCGATCGCCAGCACGAACCGCCCCGGCTGCGCGGGATGCTTGACCACCATGTCGATGCGGTACCCCGACACGCCCCACTGCGGCTCGAGGCTCAGCCCCTTGCGCTGCAGTGCCGCGAACACGTCGGCCTCGAAGTCGTTGAGCGGGACCGCGGGGGTCCGCGCCTCGCCCAACACCCGGCCACCGCTCTCGACGTACTCCAGGTACTGGCGCATCAGGTTCACGCCGCGCGACCGACTGCGCGCGGGGTCCATGTCGCGGTGGCTGAACGACGACACCAGCGCCATGCGCTTGCGGGCACGGGTGATCGCCACGTTGAGACGCCGCTCGCCACCCTGGTGCGTCAGCGGTCCGAAGTTGTGCCGCAGACCGCCCGAGCGGGCCATGCCGTAACCGATGCTCAGGATGATGGCGTCGCGCTCGTCGCCCTGCACGCGCTCGAGATTCTTCACGAAGAACCGCTCGCGACGCGACTCGTCGAAGAACCCGTCCAGGTCGGGACGATCGCGCGTCACGGTCTCGAGTTGCTTCTCGATCCGGCGCTGGTGTGCCACCCCCAGCGTGATCACACCCAGCGACTCCCCCGGACGCTCGGTGGCATGGCGCAGGACCAACTCGACCACCTTGTGCACCTCGTCCGGAGTGCTCTCCTCGTCACCGTCCGCAATCCGCGTGGGCGACGCGAGATGGTGCTCGAGTGCGCGCACGCGCCCCGCGCCGGGGAACGTCACGAGGCGGTCGCCGTAGATGTGCTTGTTCGAGAACGCGATGAGCGACTCGTCGAGACTGCGGTAGTGCCAATCGAGCGACCACTGCGGGAACAGTCCCGACATCTGGTCGAGGATGCTCTCGAAGTCCTGCTCGGCCGAGGCCGCGAGCCGCTCGGCCGCCGCCTCGTCGTCACCGTCCTCCTCGTCGTCGCCGCCCACGAAGAACGCGGTCGGCGGCAACTGGTGACGGTCGCCGGCCACGACCGCGTACGGAGCGCGCAGAAGCGCCGGCATGGCGTCCTCGGGCATGACCTGGCTCGCCTCGTCGAACAGCACCACGTCGAACAGGTTGCGACGCGCGGGCAACAACTGGCTCACCGAGAGCGGACTCGCCATCCAGCACGGCCGCAGTGCGGTGAGCACGTCGGGAGCCTCGCCGAGCAGTCGCCGCACGGACTTGCCGCGCTTCTTCTGGCACTCCACGCGCAACATGTCCTCCTGCTCGCGATGCGCGTTCATGGCCGCGATGGCGCGCCGGGTGTGCGTGGCCCGCACACGTCCCGAGGCGTAGGCGATGCGATCGCGATCGAGCGTGCGGAACTCCTCGACCACCCGGTCGTGCTCGAGCCCACGGAACGTGGCGAGCTCGAGGTCGTTCGCCTCGACGTCCGCGAGCGCCGAGGCGAGCCATGCCGCCTCCAGCCGCTCCTCGACACGCTCGGTCGGCAATCGCCGCTCGCGGAGCTCGTCCACGAACGACCGCACGCCGCACTCCTGCAGTCGCTGCTCCACCGCATGCAGCTTGGCGACCCGCGAGGCCGTGGCACGATCCGCCGCCAACGCCTGCGCGCGCGCCACGAGCGCCTGCAAGCCGACGGTCGCGGGATCGAGCCCGCCCGCCACGGCGTCGAGCGCCGACAGGTGCGCGAGCAGCTCCTGCCATCGTCCCTGCAACTCGCGCCACCCGGGGCTCGCCACGGGAGACGCCTCCGCAGCCACCGCCACCGCGCGCCAGCGCCCCACGCCCTCCATGGCCGCCGTCAGCCGCACCTCGAGGTCGCGCGCACCGCAGGGCGCACCGAGCCAGTGCGAACGCAGGCGGCGCAGGACCGAGCGGTAGGCTCCGTCGCTCACGAACGCCCAGGCACGGCGCAGCCCCGAGCCCTTGGCGGGCGCCAGCCGATCGAGCCACTCGGCCAGGTCGGGTTCGGCGAACAGCGCCGCGTCGAAGTCGGCCAGCACGTCGTCGGCGACCCCGAGCGCCTCGAACGCGAGCTCGAGTTCGGCGCGCGTGGTCGGGGTCCTGAGCCCCGCACGCGCACAACGCTCGGAGACCTCCTGCAACACGCGAGGCCCGCTCGCCACCACCGCGTCCACGCGTTGCAGGGCCGATCGCAACCCGTCGGCTCCTTCGAGTCGCGCGCCGGTCCACGGCGACGCCGAGGTGCGCAGGAA
Source organism: bacterium (assembly GCA_046076045.1). Classification (GTDB taxonomy): domain Bacteria; phylum Eisenbacteria; class RBG-16-71-46; order RBG-16-71-46; family RBG-16-71-46; genus JAIOPA01. Next base: position 330 of record JBJTRI010000177.1, on the reverse strand, counting down.
CAGGTCCCAGTCGAGCGTGGCCGTGCGCAAGCCCTCACGGGCATCCTGTACGCGCGCGGGCGTGAGCGCGGCCAGCGCCTCGCCCCGCCAGCGCGTGCGCAGGTCGCTCCCACCGAGCCGCAGGAGCCGCCCCTGCATGTGGTACACGCTCGACTCCGTCGGCTTGCGAGGCTGGTGCATGCGCTCCAGGTGCTCGACCAGCACGCGGCGCCGACGCGAGAAGTCGTCGTGCAGTCGCACGGGCTCCTCGGGCAACGGCTGGTTCATCTGGTCGAGCGACTCCAGCAGTCGGGCCATGACGTCCTGACGCGAGACCTCGGCGCCGTGCAG
>JBJTRI010000176.1:0-6216 GCA_046076045.1 bacterium | reverse complement strand
CGACCGCGGCGGGCCCGGAACGGGGCGCGGGTCGCAAGGAAGAGCGTCTCGTAACGCGGGCGGCAGTATAGGAGGGCCGCGGAACGAGGGTCAAAGACGCGAGTTACGCGCCGAACCGGGGGTTCGCAGCGGTCCGAGGACGGGATTCCGGGTGGCCCGGACGGTGGGATGCGAGGGCTCGGTGGGCTCGAAGGATGCGCGCCGAACCGGGGCCCCGCAGCGATCCGGGGACGCGACTCCGGGTGGCCCGGGCGGTGGGATGCGAGGGCTCGGTGGGCTCGAAAGCGTGCGAACCTGCTGTCAAGGGGTGGGCCCGAAACGCCCCGAACGGCCCGAATCGCTGTGAAGCCCCCGCGGGCCGATGCCGAGAAGCCCGATCGCGGGTGCGGGAGTCCCGGGGCCAGCGCGGTTTCTTAGTTGGGCAGTGGGGAGCCGAGGTCCGGTCACCCCATGGGCGTGGGCGCAGCGCATCGCACCCGAGGCGGGGCGCGGGGCAAGGCCCCGACGGCGACCCAGAGACGTTGCTGCGAGGTGGGCTGCGGGCACGCAAAAACCCTCGACCGGTGTGCGCCCAAAGGCGGTGGGTCGAGGGCTACAATCTACAGTCTAGTCCGCTGTCCCGAACCGACAAGCCCCCTGGTGAAAAAAGCGTCTTCGGCCGAGAAGGTTTCCAGAAGCCCCCTCACGGGCGTCGGAGGCCATCCGAGGGCGAACTTAACTGAAAGCGGGAATGTCGTTTAGGTCTGTCCCGCATGCGCTCCCAGACCCCACGGACCGGGCGATCCATCACACGAATCCATCGCCCCCCATCGAATCCCTTGCACCTTTTCTCACCCTGCCCCATTTTATCGTATATCTACGATGAACGATTTAGAGCCCATGGCAGGAGGACCGATGGACACGACGCGACCCACCGACCACAGCGACACGGTGACGGGGTTCGACGAGGAGCTGGCCGCGATGGCCCGCGCCCTCTCGCACCCGGCGCGCGTCGCGATCGTGCGGCACCTCGCGCAGGCGGGCACGTGCATCTGCGGGCAGATCGTCCAGGTCATGCCGCTCGCGCAGGCCACCGTGTCGCAGCACCTCAAGGTGCTCAAGGAGGCCGGCCTCGTGCAGGGCGAAGTGGACGGCCCACGCACCTGCTACTGCGTCGCCCCCGAGGGCCTGGCGCGATTCAAACGACTGGTGGCCGAGCTGCCCTAGGGCACGACGACCACGCCCCCCCATGGAACGACCGTCATCGGAGGACACCATGAACCACGATCACACCAACGAGACCTGCTGCGGTGGGTCGTCGCCCAGCACCTCCGCCGCAACCACCGCCTCCGCCTGCTGCGGTGGCTCCGCGCCCAGCACCACCACCGCAACCACCGCCTCCGCCTGCTGCGGTGGGTCGTCGTCGAATGCGAGCGGCGGTGAAGTCATGGTGACGCTCGCCGCAGCGACGCCGCCGGCCGCCTCCGACGTGCGCGTCACCGTGCGCGAGCGCTACGCCGAGGTCGCAACGGGCAACTGCACGGGCGTGGGTTGCTGTGGTGCGCCGCCCGACGACGAACAGGCGCTCGCGCAGTTCGGCTACACCGCCGAGCAGCGCGCCGCGATCCCCGAGGGCGCCAACCTGGGCCTCGGCTGCGGCAACCCCATCGCGCACGCCGCACTGCGCGCGGGCGAGACCGTGCTCGACCTGGGCAGCGGCGCGGGCATCGACTGCTTCCTCGCCGCGCGCGAGGTGGGCCCGACGGGGCACGTCATCGGCGTGGACATGACGCCCGCCATGCTCGAGCGCGCGCGTCGCAACCGCGTGCGCGTGGGCGCCGACACGGTGGAGTTCCGCCTCGGCGAGATCGAGCACCTCCCGGTCGCCGACGGCACGGTGGACTGCATCATCTCGAACTGCGTGGTGAACCTGTCGCCCGACAAGCGTCAGGTGTTCCGTGAGGCGCTGCGCGTGCTCAAGCCGGGCGGCCGCATGGTGGTGAGCGACCTCGTGCTGCTGCGCCCGCTCGCCCCCGAACTGCAGCGCAACGTGGACCTGTACGTGGGCTGCATCGCCGGCGCGTCGCTCAAGGACGACTACCTCCGCCTCATGCGCGACGCGGGCTTCCACGACGTGACCGTGGTGGAGGAGATCCCGTACACGGTCGGCATGGACCGCCTGTCCGAAGGCAGCCCCGAACGCGACGCGTTCGCCGCAGTGACCTCGGTGAAGGTCCGCGCGACCAAGCGCTGAGTCCCAACGTGACCGACAGGCACTCGCCACATTCGAACCCACCGGAGCGCCCCATGCTGCAGCTTCGCCCGCTCGTCGCCTCCGACCAGCAGAGCCTCTGGCGCTGGTTGCACATCGCGCTCTGGGACCCGCCGCCGGCCCCGCTGCGTCCCATCGAGATCCTTCAGCATCCGGCCGTGCGGATCCTTGTCGAAGGCTGGGGCCTGCCGACGGATGTCGGAGTCGTCGCTGTGGTGGACGGGACGGACGCGGGCGCTTGCTGGATGCGGCTGGTCCCGGACCGTCAGAGCTTCGGCTTCGTCGACGAGGAGACGCCCCAGCTCGGCATCGCGCTGGAGCCGGAGTTCCAGAAGCGCGGTTTCGGAAAGCCCCTGATGCAGGCTGCGATGAAGGCTGCGTGGCAGCACGGCTATCGCAAGGTGTCGCTGACGGTGCATCCGGAGAACCCGGCACGCTCCATGTATCGGGCCTGCGGCTTCATGGAGGTCGGTCTTCGAGGCACCTACCACCTCATGATCGCCGAGCGTTCCGACTAGCGGGTCGCGTATCGCAGGGACCTCAGCAAGCCGCAACGCACCGCTGCGGCCGCCGCCGCGACCGTGCGCACTGTCAGAGCGGCCGGGGCGCCCACGCAGTGGGACACCTCCACCACGCGGCACGCGGACTTCGGTCGGCGCCCACCCGCGGCGCAGTCGGCGGCTCGCGGCACGCATTGTTCCGCGTGCACCTTCGGCACGACTGGTCCGCCCACGTAGTAGGACATCTCCACCATGCGGCCCGCGGACCTCGGTCGGCGCCCACCCGCGGCGCAGTCGGCGGCTCGCGGTACGCATAGCCCCGAGTGCACCGCACCCTTGAACGCGCCCGTGACACACGCGTTCGTCCGACCGGGTATCCTTGTCGGCCATGCGTGTCCTCTTCCCCCTCCGCCTCGTGCCCGCCCCCCTTCGCCTTGTGGCCGCTGCGTTCGCGGTTACGGTGCTCGCCGCTGCGACCCCGCCGCGGCCCGACGATCGTGCGGCGATGGCCCCTGCGCCCGGGTTCACTGCGTACGACCAACTACCCGCGCTGCGTTCGCGCGCGGGCGCGAACCTGCCCACCGAAGCGCTCGACCTGACGCGCCCCGTCACCGTGCGGGTGCAGGCGTGGATCGACACGCTGGGCGTGGTGCGAGCGGCGCGCGTGTTCAAGGGCGGCACGCCATTCGACTCGGCCGCGGTGGACGCGGTGCGGTGGTGGTTGTTCGACCCCGCGCGCCAGAACGGCCGCGCGGTACCCAGCGTGGTCACGATCCCGTTCACGGTGGAGCGCGTGGACGCCGACGCCCTGGTGCCCGACGTCCTCGCACTGGCGCGCGGCTTCGAGCGAGCGGGCGACACGCGCAACGCACTCGACGCCTGGACCGGCGTGGTGGGCCGCGTGGGCGCGCACCCGTTGCTGGCCGACCCGTGGACGCCGCGCGCGCACGTGCTGCGTCTGGCCGATCGCCTGCCCAAGCGCCCCGAAGTGCCGCTGCGCAACGAGGGCCAGGCGCGCGGTGCGTACAACCTGATGCTGCGCAGCATCGCGCGCGGCGACAACGAGGACTACGTGCGCATCTACGACGAGGTGACGCGTGTGGCCCCGTGGTTCACGGTCGTGTACCGCTGGAGCGCGTCGGCACGCGCCGCCTGCGGCCAGCGCGACGACGCGATGCGCGCCCTCGTGCTGTGGAGCACCGCCTCCCCCGACAGCGCCTCGCGCGCACTCGCCGACCGCGCCCTGCGAGCCCTCGCTACCCGCGACACGCTCGCCGCCACCATCATGCTGCGCTGAGCGCACATCACCCTTCCCCAGCGCACCGCGCGGCATCGCTTCGTGAACGATGGCGCGAGGGGCCACGCTTTCTGGCTCGTTGGCGACGCGCGATCGGACCGCATCACACCCGCTCGGCAACTCGCGCGGCTCCGCTTACTCGCGCCGACGCATCGTCACCGCACGCGGGAAGCCTTCACGCCGCTTCTCGCTGCCGAAAGGTGCACTCGCCGCGCGACCCGTCCGGATCCACGCGCGCTTCCGCTTACTCGCACCGACGCATCGTCACCGCACGCGCGAAGCCTTCGTGCCGCTTCTCGCCAGCGAAGGGTGCTCTCGCCACGTGACGCGTACGGATCCGCGCACGGCTTCGCCTACTCGAACCGACGCATCATCGCCGCAAGCGCGAATCCTTCACACCCCTTCTCGCTGCCGAAAGGTGCTCTTGCGGCGCATTCCGTCCGGCTCCGTGCGCGGCTCCGCCTACTCGAGCCGACGCATCGTCACCGCACGCGCGAAACCTTCACGCCGCTTCTCGCTAGCGAAGGGTGCCGTCACCAAGTGACCCGCAAGGATCCGCGCGCCGCTCCACCTACTCGAACCGACGCGCCGCTGCGGAGGGGGCGAGGTCCGCTTCGTTCACCGGGTCGGCGGTGAACGCCGCCGCGCGCTTCTCGACGAATGCGCGCAGGCCCTCGGCGGAGTCGGCGCTGGCCCAGCACGCCGCCTGCGCCGCGGACTCCGCGGTGAGGCACTGGTCGAGCGTGCGCTCGAGCGAGGCTCGCAGCGTGCGCTTGGTGGCGCGCACGCTGGTCGCGGGCGCAGCCGCCAGACGCGCGGCGTACTCGCGCCAGCCCGCCTCGAACTCGGCGGCGGGGAACACGCGCTGCACGAGTCCCAGGCGAAGCGCGTCGTCGGCGCTCACGAGGTCCCCGGTCCAGCACAGGTCCAGCGCCGCGGCCGTTCCCGCAAGCCGCGGCAGCGCCCACGTGCCGCCCCAATCCGGATGCAGCCCGATGCGCACGAACGTCTCGCCGAAGCGCGCGTCGGACGACGCTAGGCGCACATCGCACGCCAACGCCAGGTTGCAACCCGCCCCCGCGGCGACGCCGTTGACGGCCGCGATGACCGGGATCTCGAACGCGGCGAGCCGCGTCACGATGGCACGCCCGGCATCGAGCAACGGCGCGAGCGCGTCGAAGCCCGCATCGCGGGCTTTGAGGTCGACCATGTGCTGCACGTCACCGCCCGAGCAGAACCCCTTGCCGGCGCCCGTGAGCACGAGCACACGAACCGAACGGTCCTCGGCCACGCACTCCAGCGCCTGCACGAGTCGCTCCCGCATGTCGCCCGCGAACGCGTTGAGCTTGTCGGGACGATTGAGCGTGACGACCGCGACACCGTTGGCGACGCTGAGCAGGATGGACGACGGCGTGGACATGGACGATCTCCGGAAGTGGGTTCGAGCGTCGCTGGCCGGGTGACGTTACGATTCGACAGCACCGCGCGTCTCGCATGACGAAGCGCTGCCCCATCTCGTCGCCCAGAGTCGCGTGAGGATGGCCACAACTTCGGACCTGTGCAACCGGTGCGAAGCGACGTGACGGATCCAGGACTCCGCTCGCATCTTGTGAAGAACCGAACACCTTCCGCGCACCATTCCCTTGCACATGCTCTGCGCGCCGCTAGAATCAGCACTCCCCGGCTCGCACGCTTGTCCCCACGCACGCATATCCCCACGCACGATCGCCCCCGCCCGCGCAGCGCCGCGCAGTCACATGCACGGTCACATACCCGGCCACAGGCGAAGTCACAGTAGCAGTCACAGGCGCGGTCACAGATGCGGGCACAGACGCGGGCAAAGACACAGTCACAGACGCGGCCGCAGATGCGGCCATAGACGCAGTCACATGCGAAGTCACATGCGAAGTCACCAACGCAGTTACAGGCGCATTCACGAAAGCAGCCTTTCGGCGCACGAAGCACCGTGAGGCCACGCGCTCCCCGACGGCCCTGCTACGCGCCTCGCCACACGAATTCCCGCACCATCGAAGCATCCAACGCGCCCCCATCCGACGCCCACTCGCCCCCGAAGAAGCGAGTCGAGTCATGTCGTTCGCGCGTGTGTCGTCGCTCCGCGACGCGGTCCTGATCACCGAGACCAAGGCGTTCCTGCGCACCGAGTCCGA
>JBJTRI010000175.1:0-9752 GCA_046076045.1 bacterium | reverse complement strand
CTTGCCGCCGCGCAGCACGGTGCGCTTGAGCACCGCTGCGACGCCGATCGCCACCAACACGCCGAGCAGGTACATGCTGAACAGCACCAACCCCGGCAGCGTGAACGGTCCGAGCCAGCGGTTCGGGACGAACGCGCCGATGAGCAGTGCGTACACCGGCAGGCGCGCGCTGCACGACATGAACGGCGCGACCATGATGGTGGTGATGCGGTCCCGGCGGTTGTCGATGGTGCGGGTCGCCATGATGCCGGGGATGGCGCAGGCGAACGACGACAGCAGCGGGATGAACGCCCGCCCCGAGAGCCCGACCCGCCCCATGAGCCGGTCCATGATGAACGCGGCGCGCGCCATGTAGCCGCTGTCCTCGAGCACGCTGATGAACAGGAACAGGATGGCGATCTGCGGGATGAACGTGAGCGTGGTCCCCACCCCCGCGATGACCCCGTCCACCAGCAGCGACTCGAGCGGTCCGTCGGGCATCAGGGACGACACCAGCCCCGCGCACCGGCCGACGAGCGAGTCGATGAGGTCCATGACGGGCTGCGCCCACGCGAACACCGACTGGAACATCGCGCCCATGAGCAGGAAGAACAGGATGGGGCCCGCGATGCGATGCGTGAGCACGCGGTCGAGGCGGTCGCGCATCCGGTCGCGGCGCTGCCCGGGCGAGGCCACGGCGCGCTCGACGATCTCGTGGATGGTGGCGTAGCGGCCCTCGACCTCTTCGCCGCGCCAGCCGGGCGAGACGAGGTCGAGCCGGCGCGCCAGGATGCGGGCGTCCTCGAGCACGTCGGGCGGCGTGCTGCGGGCGAGCGCGTCGTCCTCGCCGTCGTCGAGCAGCAGCGCGAGCGCGAAGTCGTCGCGCGCGCGCTCGGGCATGAGCGGATGGCGCGGCAGGCGCTCGTCGAGGCGCTGCAGCACGCGCAGCAGGTGCGGCGGCCAACTACGGAACCGCAGCGTCGAGGGCTCGACGTCGCGATCCATGATGCGACGCAGGTGCCCCAACCCCTCGCCCTTCGCGGCCGAGATCCCGACCACGGGCACGCCGAGCGAGCGCGACAACTCGTCGAGGTCGATGCGGATGCCCTCGGCCTCGGCGGCGTCCATCATGTTGAGCACGAGCACGAGCGGACGCCCGAGCTCGAGCACCTGCAGCGCGAGGTAGAGGTGGCGCTCGAGGTGCGTGGCATCCACCACGAACAGGATGAGGTCGGGCGGCGGCGTGTCGTCCTGCAGCCCCAGCAGCACGTCGCGCACGATGACCTCGTCGGGCGAGGCCGGGTGCAGGCTGTAGCTGCCGGGCAGGTCGAGCAACTCGACGCGCTGCCCCGACGGCAGCTCGCAGGACCCGGTCTTCTTCTCGACCGTCACTCCGGGGTAGTTGCCGACGCGCTGACGCAGGCCGGTGAGCTGGTTGAAGAGCGTGCTCTTGCCCGCGTTGGGGTTGCCGAGGATGGCGACGCGCCGCAGCGGGCGCGACGACTCGGGCGGGGCGGCGTCAGCGCGAGACATGGATGTGCATGGCCTCGCTGCGACGGAGCGACAGGTGGACGCCGCGCACCGAGAGTTCGAGCGGGTCGCCCATGGGCGCACTCCGCACCATCTCGATGGTGGTCCCCGGTACGAGCCCCAGTTCCATGAGCCGGCGCGCGAGGGCGGGCTCGCCTTCGAGCCGCTCGATCACGCCGCGCTCACCGGGCCGCAGACGGTCGAGCGTATCGAGGGCGCCGTCGGGCGCACCGCTCATGCGCCGGCCCGCTCCGCCGCCTCGCCGATGTCGCGCACGAGCGAGTCGCGCAGGCAGTTCGTCTGGCACACGGCACAGGCGTCGGGCGAGTGGTCGCCGCACTCGTGCGGCGTGCTGCGGTACGCCTCGAGGAACGCGCGCGCGGCGGCGTGGTCGGAGCGCAGGAACGAGGTGAGGCGCAGCAGTTCCACGGTGACCTGCGGCGAGACGAGGTGCTCGATCATGCACGCGTCCTCGCTCGCGACGGCCTCGGGCACGCCCAGGATCTCGGTGAGGAAGCGCGTGATGACGACACGACTCGACTCGGTTCGCTCGGCGAGACGCTGGCCCGCGGGCGTGAGCTCGACGCAACCGTACTTCTCGTGCGAGATGAGGCCACGGGTCTGCAGCGAGCGCAGCATGGAGGTGACGCCGCTCTTCGACACGCCGAGGTGCGTGGCGATGTCCCCGACGCGCGCGTGCCCCTTCTCCTGCTTGAGGCTCGCAACCGCCTGCAGGTAGTGCGCCATGGAATGGGACACTTCCTTCTCGCCGAAACGCTTCCAGATGTCCATAGTGGGTCCTGGGCTCCCGCGCGGGGCGGGTCACGCCGGGACCGACCGGCGACCGCACGCCCCTCAAGAATGTTGAGGAAGCTTAACTCCCCCGCCCGACCCGCCGCAACCGTCGCCCGTTCGGTCCTGCTGTCCGGCCCCCGCTGCCCCGGCCGCACGAGTCCCCTCGGCCCGTGCGAGCGCGCCCCGCGATTCGTTAGAATAGCGCGTCCCTGCACCCTGGACCCCGTATGCCCGCCCGCCCCCTGCCCTCGCTCCTCGCGCTCCTGACGGCCGTCCTGCTGCTCCTGCCCGCATCGGGCCGGGCGGACGGTACCGTCGTGCTCCCCGGGCTGGCCGAGCCGCAGGAGTGGCCGTCGCTGATCGGCGACCGCGGCGGGGTGACGCTGCTCTACCGAACCCCCGGCTCCCGCGTGGGCGCGCTCCACCTCGACGCCAACGGGCTGCCCGACGCGGGCCCCGGTTTCGACCCGTTCCCCTCCCCCGTCACGCTCGAGAGCGCGGGTGCGGTGCGCTCGCTCCTGCTCCCCGACTCGGCGCTCGTGCTGCTCACCGAGTCGTCCCGCGGCACCGACCCCGTGGGCGTGCGCTGGTCGTACCGCCCGAGCACCGGCTTCACGCACACCTACGCCACGCCCTTCCCCATGCGCGCCCCGGTCGCGGTGCGCGGGCGCAACGGCCGCATCGTGATGCTCTCGAAGCAGTCGGAGTCGGGCACGTTCTGGACGCTCCGCAGCGCGGTGTTCGCGTCGAACGGCACGGTGGTCTCGGCGCGCGAGTTGCCCTCGACGCTGCAGTTCTTCGACAGCGACCGCATGGAGGGCTGCACGGATGGGGCCGGCGGGCTGCTCGCCGTGGTGCCCTACTTCGACGGCGTGGCGAGCGGCAGCAAGGACTTCGGGATCTTCCGCGTGCAGTACGACGGCTCGCTTCCGTGGGGCGAGCGTCTGCGCCCGTTCATCCTGGGGGCGCGCGACCAGACCGAACTGCGCGTCCTGTCGGATGGGCAGGGTGGGGCGTTCGCGGCATGGACCGACGCGCGCGCGTTCGTGGCCGGACGCTCGACCGACCTCTACGCCATCCGCGTGGACTCCACCGGCGGCCGTGTACCGGGCTGGTCGTTCTACGGCACGATCGTGTGCGACGGCATGGGCGCGCAGAGCGACCCGCGCCTGTGCGCCGACGGACAGGGCGGCGCGTGGATCGTGTGGTGGGATCGGCGCTCGTCGCCCGACGGCGACCTGCGCTACACGCGCGTACTGGGCAACGGCCGGCTCGCGCCGGGCTTCACGCTCGCGGGCGCGGTGCTGTGCGACGCGCCCGGCGCGCAGCGCGAGCATGCGGTCGTGGGCGACGGTGCCGGCGGGTGCTTCGTGGTGTGGCGCGACGAGCGCAGCGGTGACGCCGACCTCTACGCCATGCACCTGCTCGCCTCGGGCACCCCGGCCCCGGGCTGGGAGACGAACGGGCGGCCGGTGTGCATCGCCCCGGGCGCGCAGGACCAGCCCGCGATCGGCAACGTGCTCACCGGACGCGCGGTGGTCGCATGGCGCGACCTGCGCACCGGCACGGCGCAACTGCGCACCGCGATCCTCGACGCACCGGGCACTCTGGATGCGCCCGGGCCCGTGGCGACGGGTCCGCGCGTGCGGGCACTCGGCACGGGCGCGCGCGCGGTGCGCGTGTCGCTGTCGGCCGCCGGCGAGGCCGAACTGGAGTGGTGGGACGTGAGCGGACGACAGGTCGGACACGAGCGACTGACCGGCCCGGTGAGCGACCGCGTGGTCCCGCTCAGCGACGGCCTCGCGGCGGGGCTCTACTTCGTGCGCGTGCGTCAGGGTGGAGCCGAGGACCGCGCCCGCGTGATCGTGACGCGATGAACCCGCGCGCCTTCCCCACGCTCGCCGCCGCGCGGGCCGCCCACCCCGCCGTGCGCGTGCTCGACGTGCGCGACGGCGAGGCGTTCGAGCGTGGTCACCTCACCGGTGCCGGGCACTGCCCGCTCGAGGGCTTCGCGGAGCGCCGCATGGAGCTGCCCGCGCGGGCGGTCCCCGTGCTGTGCGTGCACGACGACCCCGCGCGCGCGCACGACGCCGCGGACCGACTGGTCGCACTGGGCTTCGCACACGCGTCCTGGCTCGCCGCACCCCTCGCGCACGAACCCGACGGGACCCGCGACCGCGCACCCGCGGCGCGCCTGTGGTCGCCGTCGGCGTTCCTCGAGCGCGTCACGCCTCGGCTCGTGCGCGGGCGGGCCCTCGACCTGGCGAGCGGCACCGCACGCACCGCGGTCTGGCTCGCGCTCCACGGCCACGAGGCCGAGGCGTGGGACGTGGACCCCAGCGCGCTCGCGCGCGCGGCGGCGTTCGCCGCGCGCAGCGGCGTGCGACTGGGTACCCGGGTGGCCGACCTCGAACGCGACGAGCTCCCCGCGCGGGATGCCGCCTACGACACGGTGGTCGTGCAACGCTACCTGCACCGACCACTGTGGCCGTGGATCGAACGCGCCCTCGCGCCGGGCGGCACGCTGGTCGTGGAGACGTTCCTGCGCGGGCAGGAGCGCTTCGGCCATCCGAGCCGCGACCGGCACCTGCTCGAGCGGGGCGAGCTGGCCGCCACGTTCGCGGGCTGGCACCTCGAGGTGATCGAGGAGGATGCGGACGACGCCCCCCCGGTCATGGCGCGCCTGCTCGCCCGGCGGCAACGCCCCGAGGCCTGAACACGACGGGACCCCGGGGACGATGTCCGCTCCCGGGATCCCGCGTTGACTCGGACGCGATCGGAGTGTCGGGCGATCCGTTCGTCCTCCACCTCGGTCACGTCCTGTGCCACGTGGGCCACGGTCCTCGGCCTGCTGCCGATCACGCTGGGCCTCGATTCGGGAACGGTGTCCCGCAGAGCCCGGATGTGCGTGGCCGTGGTGTGTGGCACTCCCTTCCCGCGCGGCGCACCGCGCGGCACTTCATGGAACCTCCCCGCGCCCCCTGCGCTTCCCGCCGCGAGCCGCGAGACCACTCGCGGGATCACGGAGGCGAGCGCTCCTGCAACCCCCCGACCGCCCGTACGAACCTCCGTACGATGGGGTCAGGGATTCACCTTCTTCACCACCAGGACGTCGCACGGTGCGTGCGCGACGACGTGCGCCGCGACACTCCCGAGCACCAGTTTCGGGATACCCGTGCGGCCGTGCGAACCGACCACCAGCAGGTCGGCGTTCATCGTGCGAGCGGTGTCCACCAGGGCCTCGCGCGGATCGCCCGGCAGCACCTTCACGTTGACGTTGAAGCCCGCCCTTCGCAGCTCGTCCTCCGCGCGCATGCACAGTTCCTGATGATGGCGCGTGACCTCCTCGATGAGCTCCGTCGGGTAGGGCACCGCCGGGGCGTACACCTCGGCGTACGCCGCGACCGGCGTGCGCACCGCCGACACCACGGTGACGGTCGTGTTGGTCGGCCACTTCCGTTCCGTGATCCAGCGCAGGGCCGCGAGTGCGTGCGGCGAGTCGTCGAATCCGAGCAGGATCCTCATCGTGCCCTCCTGGCCGCTCCTGCGGCCGGTTCACGCAGGAGTCACCGCATCACTCGTGCCAAGCACACCGACACGCGATCGCACGCGCAACCGCTTGCCGGGCAGCGGGCAGGCCGCAGCGGAGCACGGACCTCGGGCATCCTGCACACGGCCGCGCTGCCAGCCTGTCGCAGCGGGCTGCCAGCCTGACGCGAAGCCGCACGCCGTCATGGTTCGTGCGAACCATGACGGCGTGCGCTCAGCGCGCGGTGAGCAGGGCGCGACCGTCGGTGGGGTCGAACGGCAGCGCGCGATCGGGGTGGATCGCCAAGCGCGCGGTCTCGCCGACCGCGGGCACGGGCCCGCTCGTCACGCGCGACACCAGCACCCCGACCTCGCTCGACCAGTGGACCAGCGTCTCGCTGCCGAGCGGCTCGACCAGTTCGACGCGGGCGGGCAGACCGTCCGCCGCCGGCACGAGGTGCTCGGGACGCACCCCCACGCGCACCGCGCTCCCGGCGCGCCCCGCGACCGCCGCGCGCGGCTCGTCACCGAGCGGCAGGCGGACGCCATGGCACTCGAGTGCGGCACCGTCGGAGGCCACGGTGGCCTCGAACAGGTTGATCGGCGGGGTCCCGATGAAGCCGGCCACGAACGTGTTCGCCGGGCGCTCGTAGAGCGTGCGCGGGTCGGCGCACTGCTGGAGCGTGCCGCCGCGCAGCACGGCGATGCGGTCGCCCATCGTCATGGCCTCGACCTGGTCGTGCGTGACGTAGATCATGGTGGCCCCGACGCGGTGGTGCAGGCGGCGGATCTCGGCGCGCATCTCGACGCGCAGTCGGGCATCGAGGTTCGAGAGCGGTTCGTCGAACAGGAACACCGCGGGCTCGCGCACCATGGCGCGACCCAGCGCGACGCGCTGACGCTCGCCGCCCGAGAGCTGGCGCGGGAAGCGCTTCAGGTAGCGGTCGAGCCCGAGCACGCCGGCCGCGGCCTCGACCCGCTCGCGGATGGTGGCCGCGGGCACCTTGCGCAGCTGCAGGCCGAAGGCGAGGTTGTCGAACACCGTCATGTGCGGGTAGAGCGCGTAGTTCTGGAACACCATGGCGACGTCGCGGTCGCGCGGCGCGGCCTCGTTCACCCGGCGGCCGCCGATGCGGATCTCGCCCTCGGTGACCTCCTCGAGTCCGGCGACCATGCGGAGCAGCGTGGACTTGCCGCACCCCGACGGACCGACGAGCACCAGGAACTCGCCCTGCGTGACCGTGAGCGAGACGTCGCGGACCGCGTGCGAGCCACTGCCGTACGACTTGCCGACCCCGGCGAAATCAACCCCGGACATGACCGGTCCTCCAGCGACGGGCGAGCAGGTCGATGCCGATGTAGGCGACCAGCATCACGAACACGAACAGCACGAGCGTCCCCAGTTCGTCCTTGAGCACGTGGGTGAGCGCATCGGGGTCGGTGAGCAGTTCGGGACGGCCCCCCAGCACCTTGCGGCCGAACTCGGCGAGCACCCAGCTCCACACGAACGAACCCAGCAGCGTGCTCACCGTGAACGGCAGGAAGCGCATGCGCGCCGCACCCGCGGGCAACGAGACGAGATGGCGCACGACCGGCAGCAGGCGCGCGAAGAAGATGCCCACGACGGAGTAGCGGTTGATCCACTCCTCGGCGAGCGCCCACTTCTTCTCGGGCAGGAACATGTACTTGCCGTAGCGCAGGATGAGCGGGCGACCGAGCCGCCGCGCCACGAGGTACGAGACCGCGGAGCCCACCCACGAGCCGAAGGTCGAGGCGAGCACCACGCCCCAGAACGACAAGCGGCCCTCGGAGACCCAGTACGCCGCGGGCGGCACCACGATCTCGGACGGGATGGGGAACACGGTGGACTCGAGGGCCATGAGCCAGAACACGCCGGCGTAGCCCCAGTCATGGATGCGCTGCATCCAGAACGCGAACAGGTCGTGGAGCATGTGCGACACGTGGGGAACCCTCCGGGGGAGTCCGGGGGCCGGACGCTCAGTGCGTCGCGGCCCCGCTCGAGGCGGGCACGCGCTCGGCCCAGGTGAAGTCGTCGCCATCCGCCACCGGCCGCGCGAGCGCGGTGTCGGGGTCGTGCTCGAGCACGACCCAGGCCTGCTCGGAGACCGCGCGCGTCAGCACGGCGCGCTTCTCCTCCATCGTCTCGATCGCCGCGACGTCGTATCCCATCACGAACGGGATGCGCACGTGGGCGGCCGTCGGGATGAGGTCGGCGACGTACCACAGGGCCCGTCCGCCACCGGCGATGCGCACGACCTGCTGGCCCCGCGTGTGCCCGTCCACCGGCACGACCTCGAAGCCGGGCCACAGCGTGCGGGCACCGTCGAGCAGTTCCAGCCGCCCGGTGTCGGCGAGCGCGTCGTAGTTCTCGGGCATGTAGGAGGCGCGCTCGCGCGGGTTCGGCGCGTGGGCGTTGTCCCAGTTGCGCCGCTGCACCCACCAGCGCGCGGCCGGGAACGTGGGCCGCGGACCCTCGGGCGAGTTCACGGTGGAGCCGCCCGCGTGATCGAAGTGCAGGTGGGTGAGCACCACGTCGGTGACGTCCGCGGGGGCGACCCCGGCGGCGGCGAGCGACGCGAGCAGCGACGGCTCGGACTCGACGCGGTAGATGTCGCGCAGCTTGTCGGGGAACTTCTCCCCCAGCCCCACGTCCACCAGCACGGTGCGGCCATGGCCCTGCACGAGCAGACAGCGCATCGCGAGCCGGATCCGGTTGCGCTCGTCGGGCGGGTTCGTGCGGCTCCACAGGGGCTTCGGCACCGAGCCGAACATGCTGCCGCCGTCGAGCCAGAGGTGGCCGGCCTCGACCGTGCGGACGGTCCAGTCACCGAGGATGAGGGGGTCCATCCCGTGAGGATGCGGGAACCCGCCCGGACGGGTCAACAGGCCCGCGCCCCGGAACGACGCGGCCCACCGCGCACACGCCGGGCAGAGGGATCGGCGTGTGGCGGTGGGCGCTCGGGTTCGGCCGGAGAGAGTCCACCGTCCCCTTCGGGGGCTCGCGCCCCCGCGTCTCAGCGGAACATGGCTTTCACTCGGGCGAAGCTGGCCCCCTTGGCGGGCGTGGTCCCCAGACCGCTCACGATGTACACCATGTCGGAGTAGTCGTTGTCAGTCTCCTCGTCGCCGTTGCCGATCGGGTAACCGCTGTCGGAGTACTCGCAGGCCACGATGTACGTGTCCGGACCCAGCCAGCGCGAGGCGTCGTACACCAGCATCTGGGGGTCACCGTCGTACGGCGCACGCATCGCCCCCTTCCCCTCGGGACCGCAGTCGTTCAGCACGCGGTTCGAGAAGTAGCGGTAGAGCTTCGTGCCCGAGCCGTGGCTGTTGGACTTGTAGTCCACGTAGAAGCCGAAGTTGCGGACGGTCGCGGGCAGGCGCACCGAGGTGCGCGAGCCGCGGATCTTCCACTCCTCGATGACCACGCCATCGTCCACCCCGTCGATGACGGGCGGGCGACCGTTGTCGGCGTACCAACCGAGCGTGCCGCGCGGGGACTTGCGGTCCACGAGCTGCACCGTGATCGGCTTGGTGCCCAGGTTGACCCAGTACCACGGGTCGGGGTCTCCGGGGCGAGCGCCGATGTAGTCACGGTTCACGTCGATCCGACCGAACCCCACCAGTTTGTCGATCTTGCGCTGGAGGTCGTGCAACGAGCCGTCACGGCTGGGCCCCACGATGGCGGGGAACGGACCGGCGGCGAGGACGGGTGAAGCAAACAGGAACAGCGCAAGCGCTGCCCATGCCCGGGTGAGATGCCTCATGGAGGCGCTCCTGCGTAGGGGCTGGAGTGATCCTGGGGGCGATGGGCAAGGGGGTTCCGGGGCGTCCTGCCTCGGGCAATCGCGCAAAGGTGGGGGGCGCGAATGGGGCTTTGGGTAGTTCGATTGTGCGGA
>JBJTRI010000174.1:0-3160 GCA_046076045.1 bacterium | reverse complement strand
CCTCGAGCGCGAGCGCCTCCTCGCGGGTCACGGTCGGCGTCATGTGTGTCGCATCGTGGTGGGGTGGGGCGTGAGCATGGGCGAACGCTAGCACAGGGGGCCCGGCCCTCCCGCGCACGGGATCGTCTCGCGCGGCCGGGGCACGTGGTCGTGCCCGGGCGTCTCGTGCGCCGGATCGGACCGCACCGCGCGGCCACGTCGTCCTGTCACGCCAGCCCCGCCCTGCGACCGCGTCGTGCGAGCCCACGACGGAGCCCGCCACGCGATTCGCCCGCATCGAGGTCGCACACCCACGCCCCCCGACGCGGCCGTGGGGTGCGTGCTACGCTCCCCGCACGCCATGCGCACCTTCCCATCCGCGTCGCGACCCGCTCTCGTCGCCCTCGTCCTCGTCCTGATCGCTGGCGCGGCCCACGCCGCCGACAGCACCATCGTGGACTCGCCGCCCGCCCCGCTCATCCGCACGCCGATCGTCGCACCTGCGCCGGTCGCCGCGCCGGGGGCGCGGCCCGCGCCGGTGGACACCGCGCAGGAGAACCGACGCCGCACCGCGATCGAGGACTACTCGCTCGGGCGCGCGCTCGAGCAGCAGGGTGCGTACTCGGCCGCGATCGTGTCGTACTACAACGCGGCCAAGAAGGACGGCACGCTGCGGGGTCCCAGCTACCGCATCGGTATGTTGTTCAAGTCGCGTCAGCAGTACCGCTCGGCCGCGCAATCGTTCCGCGAGGAGTTGCGTCGCGATCCCGGCAGTGTTCCCGCGCGCATGGAGTACGCGCTCGCGTTGTGCGAACTCGACGACACCACCCGCGCGCGCCGCATGCTGCGCGAGTTGGTGCGTACCGCGCCGCAGGACGCCGAGGTCTGGCGCTCGCTCGGGTTCGTGGAGGGACGCATGGGCGACCTCGCCGCCGCCGAACGCGCGCTGCGCGGGTCGTTGGGGCTGCGCGAGGCGCACGCCGGCACGTGGCGCGACCTCGGTGTGGTGCTGGTCGCGGCCGGCCGTGTGCGCGAGGCGCGCGACGCGTACCGCCGCTCGCTCGCGCTCGCACCCGGCGCCCCACCCACGCTCATCAACCTCGCCAACCTCGAGGCGCGCGCGAACGATCACGCCGCCGCACTCGCGCTGTACGAGCGGGCCGAGCGCGCCGACTCCACGCTGGGCGACGCGTACCGCGGACAGGTGCGCGCGCTGGTGTCGTTGGGGCGCGAGGGTGACGCGGGGGCGGTGTGGTTGCGCTGGGTGGCGGCCACCGACGCACCCGAGGTGCGCGAGGGCGCGGCGCGCCACTTCCTGCGCCAGGGTCGCACCGACGCCGCGCTGCGTGTCGCGCGCGACGCGGTGCGCGCCAAGCCGCGCTCGGGCGAGGCGTGGTGGTTGCTCGGCGAGATGCACGCCGAGGCGGACGAGGTGCGCGACGCGGTCACGGCCTACCGGCGCGCCGAGGGGTTGTTCAGCGATGCCGCCGACCGGGCGCGCGTCGAGCGCAGTCTGACCGCGCTGCGCGCCGCCGCCCCGGACTCGCTGCGCACGTTCCTGCGCGCCGACAGCGTCTCGGCGGCCGCCGCCGACACCGTTCGACGCGTCCCCAGCGCCCCGCGTTGAGCGCGCCCGCGCGTTTGGCCGACCCGCCGCGGGTGCGCTAGCCTTTCCCACCGTTCCCGCGCCCGTCCGGCGCGCCCCGCCTCACCCCCGACCGGAGCCCCGACCCGCATGTCCGACTCGACCCGCACGCTCTGGCTCTCCGCCCCGCGTGGCTTCTGCGCCGGCGTGGACCGCGCCATCGACATCGTCGAGATGGCCCTGCAGGTGTACGGCGCACCCATCTACGTGCGCCACGAGATCGTGCACAACCGTCACGTGGTCGAGGACCTGCGCCGCAAGGGCGCGGTGTTCACCGACGACCTCGCCGACGTGCCCGAGGGTTCGGTCGTCATCTTCTCGGCGCACGGGGTGTCGCCCGCGGTGCGCGCCGAGGCGCGCGAGCGCAATCTGCGCGCGCTCGACGCCACCTGCCCACTCGTCACCAAGGTGCACCTCGAGGCGCTGCGCTACGCGAAGGACGGCTACACGATCGTGCTGATCGGGCACCGCGACCACGTCGAGGTGATCGGCACGCTCGGCGAGGCGCCCGAGGCGATCGTGGTGTGCGAGTCGGTGGCCGAGGTCGAGGCGCTCGAGCTGCCCGACCCCACGAAGGTCGCGTACATCACGCAGACCACGCTGTCGCTCGACGACTGCGCCGCCATCGTGGGCGCTCTGCGCCGCCGCTATCCGCTCGTGAAGGAGCCGGCCAAGGACGACATCTGCTACGCCACGCAGAACCGGCAGAACGCGGTCAAGGTGATGGCGCCCAAGTGCGCCACCGTGCTGGTCGTGGGCGCGCCCGCGAGCAGCAACGCCAACCGCCTCGTCGAGGTCGCCGCCGCGCTGGGCGCGAAGTCCTACCTCATCGAGTCGGCCGACGACATCCGTCCCGAGTGGCTCACGGGCGACATCGGTCTGACCGCGGGGGCTTCGACGCCCGAGGGGATCGTGCAGGCGTGCGTCGAGCGCGTCCGCTCACTCGGTGACTACCGCGTCGAGTCGTTCCAGTTGGTCGAGGAGCGCATCGTGTTCCCGCTCCCCGGCGAGTTGCTGGTGGTCGCGCAGGAGAAGGGCGTGGCGGTGGGCGCAGGCAACCAGCTGGCCGCCGAGCGCGCGGCCGCGCAGTTCCGCATAAAGCACCACTGAGCGGTCCGTGTGCGTCGCGGTGACCGCGATGCGCGACGCGATGCACGACGTGATGCACGACGCGATGCGTGACGCGATGCATGACGCGATGCGCGACGCGATGGACGACGCGATGGACGACGCGATGGACGACGCGATGCACGACGCGATGGACGACGCGATGCACGACGCGATGCACGACGCGATGGACGACGCGATGGACGACGCGATGCACGACGCGATGGACGACGCGATGCGCGACGTGATGCGCGACGCGATGCACGACGCGATGCGTGACGCGATGCATGACGCGATGCACGACGCGATGGACGACGTGATGCACGACGCGAGGCGCGACGGGATGCGCGACGCGATGGACGACGCGATGCACGACGTGATGGACGACGCGATGGACGACGCGATGCACGACGTGATGCACGACGACCG
>JBJTRI010000173.1:0-4085 GCA_046076045.1 bacterium | reverse complement strand
CAGCGCGCGCAGCACCACGTGCTCGTCGCGCAGCGTCGGCTGCCAGTCGGGGGCGGGAGTGGTCATGGTGCGGGGCGAGGCTCCCGGAACGACCGAGCCATGCGACATGTGCGTTCGCGAGCACAGGCGCAGGGCCGAGGGGTGGCCACGGGGCCGACGGGGGGAGGGAAAGCCCGACCGGGTCGTGGGAAGATGGTGCGCCGCGAAGGAATCGAACCTTCAACCTACTGATTAAGAGTCAGTTGCTCTGCCAATTGAGCTAGCGGCGCAGCGCGCGCGGGGCAAGGGGCACCGCGACGAATGCGGTTGCGGAACTTAAGCCCGCCGCCCGGGGTCGTCAAGCGGGCCCGGGCGCGTCCGGCGCGGCCCGGAGCCCGCTCGGCGGGCCGCCCGCACCACCGCCGCGCGCCGCGCCCGCGCGGCGGTGCGCGACCCGGGTGCGCGTGCTAACTTCCGCCGTTCCAAGAGCCCACAGGTGGGCGGACCCTAGCGACGGAGGCCCGGTTGACGCACGCGGAGCGCGGCACGTTCGACGCACGGACGCGGCTCGCACGCTGGTCGGCCGTGGCCGCCTACGTGGCGATCATCTTCACGCTCAGCGCGCAGCCGTCGCTGAGCCTGCCGGGCACGTTCGAGCTGCGCGACAAGGTCGCGCACGTCTGCGAGTACGGCGGGCTGGGGCTGCTGGTTTGGCGCGCGACGCGTGCGAGCTGGCCCACGGCCTCGCCGCTGCGGCGCGCGGTGCTGGCCGCGATCGCGGTGGCGGCGGTGGGGGCGGCCGACGAGCGGTTCCAGGCCACCGTGCCGGGACGGTTCGCCGACGTGTACGACTGGATCGCCGACGCCACGGGCGCCACGCTGGCGCAGGTGGTCGGCATGGCGCTGGAGCGGCGCCGAGGAGGAGCTTGAGCATGGCCCCCAAGCACCAGGCCCCGCGCGGCACGCGCGACCTGCTGCCCGACGACACCGCGCGCTGGCGCTGGGTCGAGGACCGCGCGCGCACGGTGCTGGAGCGCTACGGGTTCGGCGAGCTGCGCACGCCCATGTTCGAGGACTTCGAACTGTTCGCGCGCACGAGCGGCGAGTCGAGCGACGTGGTGCAGAAGGAGATGTACCGCTTCACCGACCTGGGCGAGCGCGAGCTGGCGCTGCGCCCCGAGTTCACCGCGGGCGTGATGCGCGCGTACCTCGAGCAGGGTCTGGGCGGGCGCGCACGCGTGCACCGGCTGTGGAGCATGGGGCCGGTGTTCCGCTACGGGCGGCCGCAGAGGGGTCGCTACCGGCAGTTCTCGCAGATCAACTGCGAGCTCGTGGGCTCGGCCGCGCCGGGCGCCGACGTGGAGATGATCACGCTGTTCGTGGACCTGTACGAGGCGTGGGGGTTCCGCGACCTGAGCGTGAAGGTGAACAGCGTGGGCCAGCCCGCGTCGCGCGCCGCGTACGGCGATCGCCTGCGCGCGCTGCTCGCGCCGTTCGAGGCGCGGCTCAGCGAGGACTCGCGCAAGCGTCTGGCCCTCAACCCGCTGCGCGTGCTCGACACCAAGTCCGAGGACGACCTGGCGGTGCTGCGCGAGGTCGCCGACCGCATGCCGCGCATGCTCGACGTGATCGACGCCGACGACCGCGCGCACTGGGACGCGGTGCTGGCCGGGCTCGAGGCCGCGGGGATCGCGTACGAGGTGGACCACGGCCTGGTGCGCGGGCTCGACTACTACACGCGCACCGCGTTCGAGGTGCACGACGCCTCGCTGGGCGCCCAGAGCGCGCTGGGCGGCGGCGGGCGCTACGACGGGCTGATCGAGCAGTTGGGCGGCAAGCCCACGCCGGGCGTGGGGTTCGCGGTGGGGCTGGACCGCGCCATGCTGGTGCTGGAGCAGCGCGGCCTCGAGGTGCCCGCGGTGGACGGCGTGTACGTGGTGGCCATGGACGGGACGCGCGCGGGCGCGACCGCGCTGGTGCGCGAGCTGCGCCGGTCGTTCCGCGTGGACGCCGACGTGGAGGGCGCGAGCTTCAAGAAGCAGATGGAGTCGGCGGGCAAGGTGGGCGCCCGCTTCGTGGTGATCGCCGGCGAGGAGGAGTGGGCGCGCGGCGAGGTGCGGTTGAAGGACGCCCGGGCGGGCGAGCAGGTCACGGTGGCGCGCACGGCGCTCGCCGCGGAGCTCGCGACCCGCTCGGCCCGGTGACAGGAGAGGCACGTTGGCTCTTGAGCTCGAAGGACTCGGCGACTGGCGCCGCACGCACACGTGCGGGCAACTCGGGGCGGGCGAGGCGGGCGGCACCGCCACGCTGATGGGCTGGGTGCACCGCTCGCGCGACCACGGCGGCGTGCTGTTCGTGGACCTGCGCGACCGCCACGGCATGACGCAGGTGGTGTTCCACCCCGAGACGGGCGGGGCCGCGCTGCTCGAGCGCGCCGCGCACCTGGGCAACGAGTGGGTGGTGGCGGTGCGCGGCGTGGTGACGGCGCGTCCGGCCGACGCGGTGAACCCCGTCATGGCCACGGGCGCGATCGAACTGGACGTGCGCGAGCTCAAGGTGCTGTCGGCCAGCGCGCCGCTGCCGTTCCAGGTGAACGAGGAGCACCAGCTGGCCGGCGAGGACCTGCGGCTCAAGTACCGCTACCTCGACCTGCGCCGTCCCGAGCTGGCCGCCATGCTGGCGCTGCGCCACCGCGCCGCGCAGGCCGCGCGCGCCTACCTGGGCCAGCAGGGGTTCCTGGAGATCGAGACGCCGCTGCTGGTGAAGCCCACGCCCGAGGGCGCGCGCGACTACGTGGTGCCGAGCCGCGTGCACCACGGCAGCTTCTACGCGCTGCCGCAGAGCCCGCAGCTGTACAAGCAGACGCTCATGATCGCGGGCTGCGACCGCTACTACCAGCTGGCGCGCTGCCTGCGCGACGAGGACCTGCGCGCCGACCGCCAGCCCGAGCACACGCAGATCGACCTCGAGATGAGCTTCGTGACCGAGGACGACGTGTTCGACGCGGTCGAGGGGCTGTTCGCCGCCGTGTGGCGCGAGACGCTGGGCGTGGAGCTGCCGCTGCCGTTCCCGCGCATCACGTACGACGAGGCCATGCGCCGCTACGGCAGCGACAAGCCCGACGTGCGCTTCGACCTCGCGTTCACCGACGTCACGGCGATCTGCGCGCAGAGCCCGCGCAACGTGGTGGCCAACGGCGCCAAGGCCCCCGGCGGCATCGCGGTGGCCATGCGCATCCCCGGTGGCGCCGAGATCAGCGGCACGCAGCTGCGCAAGTACGAGGATGTGGTCAAGTCCGCCGGTGCCGGTGGCTTGAGCTTCTTCAAGGTGCTGCCCGCCGACCGCGAGAAGCAGCTGGTGATCTTCCCCGGTGCGCTGCTCGATGAGTTCCTGCGCGCGGTGGGTGCGGTGGAGGGCGACGCGGTGGTGTTCACCAACGGCCCGTGGGAGCGCACGTGCAAGGCGCTGGGCGTGCTGCGATCGCAGTTGGGCCAGGTGGAACTGGAGAAGCGCGGCCTGCTGGGCAAGACGGGCAGTGAGCAGGAGTGGCGGTTCCTGTGGGTGCGGCAGTTCCCGTTGTTCGAGTACAACGAGGACGCCAAGCGCTGGGAGCCCAAGCACCACATGTTCACCATGCCGAACCCCGAGCACCTGCAGTACCTGGAGACCGACCCCGGCAAGGTGTACGCGCAGCTGTACGACGTGGTGCTGAACGGCAACGAGCTGGGCTCGGGCAGCGTGCGCATCCACCGCCCGGACATCCAGGAGCGCGTGATGAAGGTGACCGGCCTGACCGCCGAGCAGGCGCACGAGAAGTTCGGGTTCCTGCTGGAGGCCTACCGCTACGCCTCGCCGCCGCACGCCTGCATCGGCATGGGCCTGGACCGCATCGGGATGCTGCTGGGTGGCCGCGACTCCATCCGCGACACGATCGCGTTCCCGAAGACGGCGAGCGCTACGAGTTTGATGGACGAGTCCCCGGGGCCGATCGAGGTGGAGACGTGGAAGGAGCTGGGGTGGAAGGAGGAGGGGGACAAGTGAGTCCGATCCGGGCTTCGGGGGTGGCGAAGGGTTCCGTGCGCAGTCTGCAGGAGCTCTACACCGTT
>JBJTRI010000172.1:0-42807 GCA_046076045.1 bacterium | reverse complement strand
GCGATGTGAACTGGAACGAGGCGAAGGCGTACTGCGAGGCGTGCCGGGTGGGCAGCTACACAGACTGGCGCATGCCGACGATCGAGGAACTGCAAGGGCTGTATGTGAAGGGGAACAGTTATCCGACCTCGGGACGCAAGTGGAACGACCAGACGAAGCAGTATGTTGATGAAACATGGACGATCGACGTGCACATCGCGAAGCCGTTCCTGCTCACGACCCCTTGGCAGTGGAGCTCGACCCGCGGCGGGTCCTCGTCGGCGTTCGGCTTCTACTTCTTCCTCTTCGGCGTCCGGCTCTCGGACGGCCTCACCAGTCGCGGCGCCGATCGCGTGTTGTGTGTGCGTCGTTCCGGAGAGTGACGTGGGTATGGGGTGATGCAACGTGTCAATCACTACTCGTTCATCTACCTCACCACCTCCAACACCACCACGCCTTCGCCCGGTTCAGGCCGGGTCGCGAACCCCAAGCGCACGCGTGGTTCGCTCGCCAGTATGCGCGCGTCGAGTAGTGGGGCGAGCTGCGGGCGCAGCGAATGCGTCACGTACTCCTCGACCACCAGATGCGTCGCGCCGCTCGTGACGGCGTGGTCGAGCAGGGTGTCGAGTGGTTCGTCGGGCAGCTGCACGTGGCGACGATGCGCGAAGAACGGCACGTAGCTCTTGCGGTCCATGATCACCGCATCGGGGGCGCTGTTCGCCTCGAGCCACGCACCGGCTCCGCGTAACGACGCCATCGGACCGTCGTCGAACTGCGTCGCGAGGCGCTGCGCAGGTCCGGTCGCCAGGAGCGCGGCACCGGCCACGAGTCCAGCGCTCGCACTCCAACGCCAGACGCCGCGTTGACGCCACGACTCGGCCGCCGCCACCGCCATCGGCACCACCAGCGCGGGTAGCGCCATCATCGCGAAGCGCAACTCGGCGGGTGCGGCGAGCAGGGGATACACGAACGGTAGCGCGGCGAACGCGAGCCACGGTCCGCGGCCGTTCGCGCGCGCCAGCCCCAACAGCGACAACAACAGCAGCGGGAGCGGCCACGCTTCGGCGACGCGCTGCGCCTGTGCTGTGAATCGCGCCGGCCAGGCGCGCACGATCGCGCCGCCGTCGCGCGCGAGTCGCGCACCCACGCCCACCGAGTCGGCGAACGCGGTGGAATCCGCCAGTCGCCACTCGGCGGCGCGCGCGTCGGCGAACGGCGCGCGCACGAGTGCCGTCTTGGGCGTGAGCGACCAGAACCCCTGCGTGGCGCGCAGCACGCCCGCGTAGGGCAACGCCACCAGCAACGCCGCGGCCAGCGCCCACACGCGCGCGCGTCGCGACAACGGCGACAGCAGCACCGCGAGCGGTGCGATCACGGCCGCTTCGGGGCGTACCCACCACGCGGCCCCGAGCCACGCGCCGCCCGCGCGCGCCGAACCGCGCTCGAGTGCCAGCACACCGGCGAGCGCCAGCGCCAGGAACGTCGACTCGGTCATGATCGCCACGCCATACACCGCGAGCAGCGGTTGCAGCGCCACCGCCAGTCCCGCCACCCAGCCGGCGAGCGAACCCGCGCGACGGCGCGTGAGCGCGGTCACCAGCACCACCACCGCGAGCGACGCCACCAGCGACACCACGCGCCCCGGCCACTCGCGCCCCGGCAGCACGGCCGACGCGAGTGCGACCAGCAGCGGGTAGCCGTGGTGCGCGGGCGAGGGTTCGTGACGGCCCGACGCGAACGCCTCGGCCATGCGCACGTAGAGCGGCGAGTCCATGGTGAGCCCGCTCGTGCCCGTCGCCATCCCCAGCCGCACCCCCAGCGCCACCACCAGCGGCACCACCCAGACCGCGAGCTCGGCGAGCGTCGCGCGGCGGGGGGCGGTCGGGGCGGGGGCGGGGCGTGCCATGTCGCGGAACGCTAGCGGGTTCCGCGGCTCGGCGCACCTGTCGCGTGAGGTCGTCGCGTGTCCCGAAAGGGGATTGCCCCCCGGGCCGCCCTGCGGCATGATGCACGCGCCTGCCAGGGAGGCGGGCCCACGAGCGCGGTCTCCCCGGCCGTCCTGCTCGTTCGCTCGGGTCGGTCCCGCCGACCCACCCAGGGAACCGGGGTCTTCGGGACACCACACGCCCGTGGCTTCCTCCTCCAAGACCAAGACCGTCTCCGACCGCCGCCGCCGCCAGATCCTCGCGGTGCTGCTCGGCGCGTTCGCCGTGCTCACCGCGTTGAGCGTCGCCACGTTCGTGCGACCCGCCGCCGGGGCGCGCTTCTGGCAGTCGCCCAACGCCTGCGGGTTCGTGGGGTCCGGGCTCGCCTTCGGTCTGGTCGGCCTGTTCGGCCGCATCGGCGCGTTCCTCGTGCCCGTGCTCTCGGGGCTGTGGGCGTGGAACCGCCTGCGCGAGCAGGACTCGCGTCCTCTGCTCGTCTCGAGCGCGCTCGGCACGCTGCTCGTCTTCGAGGTCTGCGTGCTGTTCGGGCTCGCGCAGCTCGACCCGTGGGTGTGGTCGGGGGCGTGGGGCCACGCCACCTCGATCGCGCTCGGGGCCGCGCTCGGCAACGTCGGCTCGTGGGTGGTCGGGGTCGCGCTGCTCGCCGCCACCGCGCTCGTCGCGAGCGAGTTCGGGTTCCACTGGATCGGGGCGCTCGCGCGCGGCGTGCTGGTCTCGCCCGCGCGCACGCTGGCCGCCGCGTTCGCGGACTGGCGCGCGCGCCGCGCCGAGGCCGCCGCGGCCGACGCCAAGCAGCGCGCCAAGGACGACAAGGAGGCGCGCCGCAAGCCCAAGGCGGTCGTGCCCGTCGCGGCGCCCACCGATGCGGCCGCCGCCGAGCCGCGCATCAGCAACCGGCCCGAGGTCGCCAAGGCCGCGCCCGAGCCCAAGGCGCCCAAGCCCGCGCCCAACCCCAACGCCATCTCGGTGCCAGTGATCAAGGCGCCGCCCAAGCCCAAGCCGCGCGCCGCCGAGCCGCCGCGCCCCGCGGGGCCGGTGCCCACCGAGGCGCTGCCGCCGTTCTCGATCCTCGACCTGCCGCAGCAGCCCGAGGACCTCGTCACCGCGGCCGACCTCACCGCGCAGGCCAACCTGCTCGTCTCCAAGCTCGCCGACTTCGACATCGAGGGCCGCGTCACCGAGATCCACCCCGGGCCGGTCGTCACCATGTTCGAGTTCGAGCCCGCGGCCGGCATCAAGGTCGGCAGCATCGTGTCGCTCGAGGACGACCTCGCGCTCGCCATGAAGGCCAACCGCATCCGCGTCATCGCGCCGCTGCCGGGGCGCGGCACGGTGGGCGTCGAGATCCCCAACCCGCGCCGCCGCACCGTGTACCTGCGCGAGGTGCTCTCGAGTCAGACCTACGAGCGCAGCGACGCCTCGCTCAAGATCCCGCTCGGCGTGGACGTGAACGGCCAGCCGTTCGTGACCGACCTCGCCAAGATGCCGCACGTGCTGGTCGCCGGCGCGACCGGCGCGGGCAAGAGCGTGTGCCTCAACTCCATCATCACGGGCCTGCTGTTCCAGCACGACCCGAGCACGCTGCAGATGGTGATGGTCGATCCCAAGATGGTCGAGCTGTCCATGTACAACGGCATCCCGCACCTCGTGATGCCGGTGGTGACCGAGGCCAAGAAGGCGGCCAAGGCGCTGCGCTGGGCGGTGGGCGAGATGGAGAAGCGCTACAAGCTGCTGTCCGAGGTCGGCGCGCGCAACATCACCACCTACAACGAGCGCGTCGCGAGCGGCAAGCTCAAGCCCGCCGAGGACAGCGGCGAGAAGGCGCCCGAGCGGCTGTCGTACGTCATGGTCATCGTGGACGAGTTCGCCGACCTCATGGTGCAGGTGCCGGGCGAGGTCGAGGAGCCCATCGCGCGCCTCGCGCAGATGGCGCGCGCCGTCGGCATCCACCTCGTGCTCGCCACGCAGCGTCCGTCGGTGGATGTGATCACCGGCGTCATCAAGGCCAACTTCCCCAGCCGTATCGCGTTCCGCGTCGCCTCCAAGGTGGACTCGCGCACCGTGCTCGACATGAACGGCGCCGAGAACCTGCTCGGCATGGGCGACATGCTGTTCCTGCCCGCGGGCAAGGCCGAGCCCTACCGCGTGCACGGCGCGTACGTCTCCGAGGAGGAGGCGGTGCGCGTGGTGGACTTCTGGCGCGCCAAGGCCACCGTGGCCACGCCCATCGCGCCGCCGCTCGCCACCGAGGTCGTGCTGCCCGAGGGCGACGACGACGGCGAGGAGGGCGACGACTTCATGGACGACGAGCTCATCCCCGAGGCCGCCAAGCTCGTGGTCATGCACAACCAGGGCAGCACCTCGCTGCTGCAGCGCCGCCTCAAGGTGGGCTACTCGCGCGCCGGCCGGCTCATGGACCAGCTCGAGCAACTGGGCGTGGTCGGGCCGTTCAACGGCAGCAAGGCGCGCGACGTGCTCGTGGACCAGCACTGGCTGCAGCAGAAGGGCTTCGAGTGAGCGCGTCCCGCAAGGCCCCCGCCCGCACCTCGTCCAGCACGCGCAAGGCCTCGAGCCGCAAGGCCCCGGCCGCGCGCTCGCGTCACAACGCCGCGCCGCGCACCGCCGCCGCACCGCGCACCGCCGCCGCGCCGCGCACCGCCGCCGCACCGCGCGCAGCCAAAGCCCCGTCGATCGCGTTCGTCACGCTGGGTTGCCCCAAGAACACGGTGGACAGCGAGCACATGCTGGGCGCGCTCGTGAAGGACGGCTTCCGCACCGTGGGCAGCGCCGACGGTGCCGACATCGCGGTCATCAACACCTGCGCGTTCCTGCAGAGCGCGGTGCGCGAGTCCAAGGGCATGATCGAGGACCTGGCCGAGCTCAAGCGGGCCAAGCGCCTCAAGGGCCTCATCGTGACCGGCTGCCTCGCGCAGCGCGCCGGCGAGTCGTTGCTCACGGAGTTCCCGCAGGTGGACGCCGTGCTCGGCACCGGCCAGTGGGCCGAGGTGGTGGGCGCGGCCCGCCACCTGCTGGGCCGCGGCGCGCACGAGCGCATCGTGGAGCGTGCCGACCCCGGGGGCGCGCTCGCGCCCGACAGCCCGCGCGCGCTCACCACGCCGCGCCACATCGCGTACCTCAAGATCAGCGAGGGCTGCGACCACCGTTGCACGTTCTGCATCATCCCGCGCCTGCGTGGCGACCAGCGCAGCAAGCCGCTCGCGCAGCTCGTCGACGAGGCGCGCGCGCTCGCCGCCGCGGGCGTGAAGGAGCTCAACCTGATCGGGCAGGACACGACCGGGTGGGGCACCGACCTGCCGGGCGGGCTCGAACTGGCCGACCTGCTGCAGGCGCTCGACCGCGTCGAGGGGATCGAGTGGATCCGGGTGCAGTACACGTACCCGCGCCTGTGGAGCGACCGGCTCATCGAGACGTGGGGCGCCGCCAAGCGCGTCGTGCCGTACGTGGACATGCCGCTCCAGCACATCGCGCAGGACATGCTGCGCACCATGGGGCGCGCCATGACCGAGCGCGACACCCGCGCACTGGTGCGGCGGATCCGGGCCGGGATCCCCGGCGTGGCGTTCCGGACCAACTTCATCGTAGGGTTCCCGGGGGAGACCGAGGAGCACTTCGAGACCCTGATGCGCTACATCGAGGAGGAGCCGTTCGAGAACGTCGTGGTGTTCCCGTTCGAACGGGAGCCCGAGACGCCCTCCTACGGTATGGCCCCGCGGGTGCCGATACAGGTGAGGCGGTCCCGGCGGGCGCGTCTGCTCGCCCGGCAGCAGCTGCTGTCGCGCGACCGACTCGCCGCCCGCATCGGGCGCACGATGAAGGTGATGATCGACGGGCCGGCCGGGCGCGGGCAGTGGGCCGCGCGGACGACCGGCTCGGCGTGGGAAGTGGATGGTGGCGTGGTGGTGGAGGGGGAGGGGCTCTCGCCCGGGCAGCTCGTGACGGTGCGTGTCACCGGAGCGGCGGCCTACGACCTGTTCGCGCGCGTGGACCGGGGCACCGATCCGGCGCTGAACATTCTCGGTTGAAAGAGGACCAACGGATGCGATCCTTCAAGCTCGCCCTGCCGGTGCTCATGCTGGTACTGGCCGTGTGCGCGACGACCGCCGAGGCGAAGAAGTTCCGGTACACCAGCGGGCCCGTCGCGCCCGACGACTCGACGCTGTCGGTGGCGAACTCGTACCTCGAGCCGGTGGTGCGCTCGCGCGGTCCGCGCGTGCCGTACACCAACCTGCAGCTCGCGCAGTTCGTGGCCGACACGGCCGTGGCGCGCTCGCTCGCGGGGGCGATCGTGGACGCGGGCACGCACGCCGTGCTGGCCCCGGCGCGCGAGCACCCCATGAACTTCGTGCTCGAGCACTCGCTCCTCAAGGCCCTCGCCGCGCGCGGCGTCGACGTCACCGTGCGCCGCTCGGTCATCCCCGACGACAGCCTCAAGATGCTGTTCGGCCGCCCCGGCGACCCCGTGATCGAGTACACGCTCGGCTCGGCCAAGGTCACCTACCTGCGGCTGGTGGGCTGGTTGCCGGGCCGCGTCAAGGTGGAGCGGCAGGTGCTCGTGACCGGCTCCATCACCATGCGCGACCCCAACAGCTCGCGCGTGCTGTGGACCGCCGACCTCGGCCAGAACTTCGTGGACCGCTTCTCGCGCGGCCAGCTCGCGCTGGTCGAGGAGGAGCGCTACCCCGACCTCAAGTCGCCCGCGCCGCAGCGCAACATCGACAAGGTCATCGAGCCCATCGTGGTCGTGGCCGTGGTCGGCGGGCTCGTCGCGCTGTTCTTCCAGAACCGCCCGTGAGCCGTCGCGTGCGCGCCGCCCGGCGCTGGTTCGCCGCCGCCGCACTGGCCGTCGTGGCCGGGTGCGGCGGTGCCGTGCTGCCGCAGGTGCACGACGAGGGCAGCCGTCTCGACCTCGCGCAGAAGCTGTACGACAAGGGCGACTACGCGCTCGCGGTCGAGGCGCTGGCGCCGTTCGGCACCTCGAGCGCCGGTTCCACCTACGTGGACGAGGCCGTGTACCTGCTCGGGCTCTGCCACCTGCGCCTCAAGGACTGGTCGGGCGCGCAGTCCGACTTCGAGCGCCTGCTGCGCGACTACCCCGAGAGCGACTCGGCCGCCTCGGCCACGTTCCGCATCGGCGAGGCGTTCTGGGGGCAGGCGCGCGGTCCCGACTTCGACCAGGACTTCACCATCAAGGCGCTCGACCAGTGGATGACGTTCCGGCGCGAGCACCCCGACCACTGGCTCGGGCCCACCGCCACGCGCCGCATCGCCGAGGCGCGCGAGCGGCTGGCGACGAAGCTGTACCGCACCGGTGACCTGTACGTGCACCTGCGCGAGTACGAGTCGGCGCGGCGCTACTTCCGCGACGTGCTCACCGAGTACTCCGAGAGCCCGGTCTATACCGACGCCCTCATCGGGTGGGCGATCGCGAGCGCGCGGCTGGGCGAGCGCGACACCGCGATCGCCGTGCTGCGCGACCTCGAGGCCGAGGTCCCGGGCACGCCGGCCGCGCTGCGCGCGGCGCGTACGCGCCAGCAGGTCTCGGGCTGGACCAAGGTGGCGCGCACCAAGCGGCGCGCCGACCCCAACGAGCCGCCGCCGCCCAGCATGCCGGGCGGCATGGCGCCGTGAGCCCGCGGCCGGTGCGCGCCCGCTCCCGCGAGCGCATCGGCATCCTCGGCGGCTCGTTCGACCCGCCGCACTTCGGCCACCTCGCGCTCGCCGAGTGGGCGCGCCTCGAACTCGCACTCGACCGCGTGGTGTTCGTGCCCGCCGGCGTCCCGCCGCACAAGGCGGGGCAGGCGCGCTCGACGGCCACGCACCGGCTCGCCATGACGCGGCTCGCGGTGCGCGACAACCCGTCGTTCGAGGCGAGCCCGCTCGAGACCCGGCGGCGCGGCCCGTCGTACACCGTGGACACGGTGCGCGCACTCGCCGCAGCGTGGCCGGGGGCCCGCCTGCACCTGCTCATGGGCGCCGACATGTTCGCGACCTTCGACACCTGGCGCGAGCCCGAGGGCATCGCCGAGCACGCCGTGCTGGTGGTGGCGGTCCGCCCCGGCAGCCGCCCGCCGCGCCGGTCCCGCTGGACGAGGCGGGGGCAGGGCGTGGTATGGCTCTCCAACCCCGGGCTCGAGGTGTCCTCGAGCGCGATCCGCGAGCGCGCGGCCGCGGGCTGGGGGACGCGCTACCTCGTGCCCGACGCGGTCGGCCGCTACGCCGAGCGTCACGGGCTCTACCGCAGCACGCCGCGTCGCGCGGCGAAGGGATCGACCACGTGAGCTACCGCCCGCAGGAGTTCTGGGAGCAGCGCCTGTCCGAGCAGTTCGACCTGCGCGGCACGGGCGAGACCGGGTTGTCGCTCGCCTACAACCGCGCCTGCTACCGGCTGCGCGCCGACGTGCTCACCGGCGTGCTCGAGCGCGCCTGCCTCACGCCCAACGGTCGGCGCGTGCTCGACGTGGGTTGCGGCACCGGGTTCTGGACCGACTACTACGTCTCGCGCGGCGCGTACTACACCGGCGTGGACATCGCGCAGGTGAGCGTGGACCGTCTCGCCGAGCGCTACCCCGGGCAGCGCTTCGAGCGCGCCGACGTCTCCGAGGGCGTGCCGGGCGGGCCGTACGACCTCGTCAACGTGTTCGACGTGCTCTACCACATCACCGACGACGCGCGCTGGGAGGCGGCGCTTCGCCACCTCGCGGGCGCGGTCGCCCCGGGCGGCATGTTGCTCGTGACCGACGTGTTCTCGGACCGGCCCGCGCTCGCCGAGCACAACGTCATGCGGCCGCTGTCGCGCTACCTCGACGTGCTGCGTGCGGCCGGGCTCGAGCGCGAGCAACTGGTGCCCACGCACGTGCTGCTCAACCGGCACCTCGGCCCGTGGCGGTTCCTCAACCGCTGGCCCGGGCTGCTGCTGGGGCTCGACCGCATGCTGCTCGAGCTCGGCGCGGGGAACGACCCCGCCGCCAACAAACTGCTCGCCTGCCGCCGGCGGGGCTAGGGCCCGCCGTGCCGCGTCTCGTCGTCCTCGACGCGCTCGGGCTCGCGTACCGCGCCTACTACGCGTTCATCGGGCGGCCGCTGCGCAACTCGCGCGGCGAGAACACCTCGGCCATCTTCGGTATGGGCAACATGCTCATGCGCTACCGCCGCGAACTGCGCCCCGACCGCTGGGCGCTCGCGTGGGACGGTCCGGGGCCCACGTTCCGCCACGAGCTGTACCCCGACTACAAGGCGCACCGTCCGCCCATGCCCGACGACCTGCGCTCGCAGCTCGCGCCGATCGAGGACCTCGCGCGCTGCCTCGGCCTGCCCGTGATCGAGAAGCCGGGCATGGAGGCCGACGACGTCATGGCCACGCTCGCGCGCATGGGCAGCGAGGCGGGCTACGAGGTGCTGCTCGTCACCGGCGACAAGGACATGCTGCAGCTCGTGGACCCGCACGTCACCGTGGTCGCCCCGGGACAGAAGGGCGACGAGTTCACGCTGCTCGACGCGGCCGGGGTGCGTGCCAAGTGGGGCGTGGGCCCCGAGCACATCCGCGACGTGCTCGCGCTCATGGGCGACGCCTCCGACGGCTATCCCGGCGTGCCCGGGATCGGCGAGAAGACCGCGGTCGAGCTCCTGCGCGAGCACGGCTCGCTCGACGCGCTCTACGACCACCTCGACGCGGTCAAGAAGCCCGCGCTCAACAAGAAGCTGCGCGAGAACAAGGCGCTGGCCTACCTGTCGCGCGAACTCGCCACCGTGCAGCGCGACCTCGACCTCGGGCTCACGCTCGACGACCTGCCGGTCGCGCCCGTGCGCCGCGACGACCTGCTGGCGTTCGCGCGCCAGTGGGAGGTGCAGCGGCTCGCCAAGCTGGCCGAGTCCGAGGGCGTGGGCGCGGCCGAGGCTGGCGCGCCCGTGGCCGCGCGGCCCGCGGAGCGCCGCGGCACCGCGGCCGAGCAGCGCGACGACGCGCCCGCCCCCGGGCAGGGCTCGCTGTTCGGCGTCGGCACCATCGCGCCGCCGGTTGCGCCGTTGCCGCCCACGCTCGCGCCCACCGCGCAGGGCGACCTGTTCGCGCCCGCCGCCGAGGACTCGGCCGGGCCCGCGCCCGGGCTGGCCCCCGACGCGCTCGAGGCGCGCGTGCACGAGGTGCGCGCACGCGCCGTGCACGGGCTCGCGGTGCTGCCCGTCACGCACGGGGCCACACCACGCACCTCGACGCTCGTGGGCGTGGCGTTCGCGGTGCGCAGCGGTGCGCACTGCTACGTGCCGCTCGCGCACGAGGCCGGTCCCAACGTGGACGCCGAGCGGCTGCGCCGGTGGTTCGGCGCGATCCTCGCCGACCCCACGGTGGAGAAGGTCGCGCACGACTGGAAGTCGGCGATCCACGCGCTCGCCGCGGGCGGGGTGGGGGTGGCCGCGCACGGCTTCGACGTGCACGTGGGCTCGTTCCTGTGCGACCCGCAGCGCGACCACGACCTCATCGCGCTCGCGGGCGACGTGCTCGGCGTGGGGCTCGACGCGATCGAGCCGCCGGTCGTGCGCGGTCGGCCGCGCACCGGTCCGGGCGCGCTCGCGGTCGCCGACGTGGCCGAGCGCGCCGGACGGCAGGCGGCCGCGCTGCTGCCGCTCGCCGACGCGCTGCGCGCGCAGCTCAAGGCGCGCGAGCAGGGCAAGCTCTACACGCAACTCGAGCACCCGCTCATCGAGGTGCTGGTGGCCATGGAGCGCACCGGGGTGGCGCTCGACGCCGCGGTGCTCGAGGGCATGTCGGCCGACATGGCGCGCGAGTTGGCCACGCTCGAGGAGCGGCTGTACGCGCTCGCGGGCGAGACGTTCAACCTGGCAAGCGGGCCGCAGCTGGGACGCGTGCTGTTCGAGAAGCTGGGCCTGCCGACCGGCCGCAAGACCAAGACCGGCTGGTCCACCGACTCCGAGGTGCTCGAGGGGCTGGCGGGCCAGCACGAGTTCCCGCGCCTGCTGCTCGAGTGGCGCGCGCTCACCAAGCTCAAGTCCACCTACGTGGACACGCTGCCGCTCGCGCGCGACCCGCGCGACGGGCGCGTGCACACCACGTTCGAGCAGACCGGGGCGGCGACCGGGCGGTTGTCGTCGCTCGACCCCAACCTGCAGAACATCCCCATGCGCACGCCGCAGGGCCGCGCCATCCGGCGCGCGTTCGTGGCCGCGCCCGGGTGCGTGCTGGTGGGCGCCGACTACTCGCAGATCGAACTGCGCGTGCTCGCGCACCTCTCGGAGGACCCGCACCTCGTCGAGGCGTTCACCGCCGGCGAGGACGTGCACGCCGCCACCGCGCGCCGCATCTTCAAGCTCGAGGGCGACGTCCCGCCCGAGCTGCGCGCGCGCGCCAAGATCGTGAACTTCGGCGTGCTCTACGGCATGGGCGCGCGCAGCCTCGCGCAGCAGATGGGGCTCGAGCTGCAGGAGGCGAAGACGTTCATCGAGGACTACTTCGCCGTCTACGCCGGGGTGCGCCGCTACCTCGACGCCACGCTCGCCGACGCGCGCGAGCGCGGTTGGGTGGCCACGCTGCTCGGCCGCCGCCGCTACCTGCCCGAGCTGCGCAGCGGCAACGGCATGGAGCGCTCGTTCGCCGAACGCGCCGCCGTGAACACGCCGATCCAGGGTTCCGCCGCCGACCTCGTCAAACTCGCCATGTTGAGCGTGCATCGTGCACTCTCGAAGCGGCCGGGTTCGCGCCTTTTGCTGCAGGTGCACGACGAGTTGTTGGTGGAGTGCCCCCGGGGGGAGGCCGACTCCATCTCTTCGCTGGTGAAACGCGAGATGGAGGGCTGCTACCCTTTGAGGGTACCGCTCACCGTGTCGGTGGGCGCCGGAGACACCTGGTTCGATGTCCACTGACCGTCCGCCCATCCCCGAGCCGGTCCCCACGTCCGTGCGCGCGAACCGTCGCGCCCCGACGACCGGACCGTTCGTGCTCGCCGTCGTCGGTCCCGCCGGGGCCGGCAAGAGCACGGTCGCGCGCGCGCTCGCGTCGGCCCCCGGGGCGGTGCTGCTCGACGCCGACCGCATGGGGCACGAGGTCACCGACCGCGACCCCGAGGTGCGCGCCGCGCTGGCGGCCGACTACGGCCCCGAGGTCTATCGCGCCGATGGCACGCTCGATCGCGCGCGCGTCGCCGAACGCGTGTTCCGCGAGCCCGCCGCGCTCGCGCGTCTGAACGCGCTCGTCCACCCGCGCATCCTCGCGCGCCTGCGCTCCGGCATCGCCGAGGCCACGCGCACCGGGGCGGGGCTGGTGGTGATCGACGCCGCACTGCTGCTCGACTGGAACCTCGAACGCGAGTGCGACGCGGTGATCGCGGTGCTCGCCGCGCCCGAGCGGCAGGTCGAACGTCTGGTCGCGCGGCGGGGTTGGAGCGAGGACGAGGCGCGCCGCCGGCTCGCGGCCGCGCGCTCGCACGACTCGTTCGCCTCGCTCGCCGACGCCGTGGTGCGCAACGACGGTGCGGAGTCCGAGGCCGTCGCGACCGCGACGCGCTGGCTCGAGGGACGGCGCGCCGCACGCCGCGGGGGTGGGGCGTGATCGCCCGCCTGTTCGCACGACTGCGCCGCGCGCTGGGGCTCGAGCCCGCGCTGCCGCCGCTCGACCGCGCGGCCCTCGCGCTCGAGGCCGCGCTCGCCGAGGACGACGCCGAGACCCGCCTCGCCCGGTTGCGCGAGGCGCTCGCGCAGGCCGAGCGCGTGAGCGGTCCCGACGCCGACCTGCTCGTGATCGAGGCCTCGCTCGCGCTCGGCGAACGCCTGCGTTCGGTGGGCCGCCGCGACGAGGCGGTGACGCACTTCGAGTGCGCCGTCATGCGCAGCTTCCGCGTCGGCGACCCGACCGGCCGCCATCGCCGCGCCGGCGTGCTGTCGCGACTCGCGATCCTCGACCAGGAGGCGGGCGAGACCGCGCGCGCGCGCCAGCGCTACGGCGAGGCGATCGAGCTGGGGCGCGATTCGGAATCGGCGCACCTGCTCGGCATGCTCACGCAGGCCGCATTCAACCTCGGCATCCTGTTGAGCGAGGAGGGCGACACCCCGCGCGCGGTGGAGCGCTGGCACCAGGCGCTGGAACTCGGGCTCAAGGCCGGGCATCCCGGCGGCTGGGACCCGGCGGCGGTCGCGGCGTTCAACCTGGGTCACCACTTCGTGCGCGAGGGCGAGCTCGCCCGCGCGCAGCGCATGTTCGAGGCGGTGGGTCGCGTGGGCGAGCCGTCGGGCACGCCGCTCGGCCGCATGGCGTGCGCCAAGGCCGCGCTCGCTCTGGCGGGGCTGTCCGACCGCGAGGGGCTGTTGGGCGCCCCCGAGGCCGACCGCCAGTACCGGCGTGCGATCGAGACCGGTCGCGCGAGCGGTCTGCCCGAGGGCGCGCTCGCCGCACTGCAGGGCGCTCTCGCGCTCGCCGAGCGCGCGATGGCCGCGGGCCGCGGGCCCGACGCGATCGCCCGCCTGCGCGAGGCGCTCGCGTTGGCCGCCGACTGCGAGCCCGGTGCGGCGTTCCGCTTCGCGCTGCTCGCGCGCCTGCGCTTGGGACAGGCGCTCGGGGACGCCGGCGAGCGCGCCGAGGCCACCGTGCACCTGCGGCAGGTGTTCGAGCTCGGGCGCACCTCCGACGAGCCCGTGCTGCGCGAGATCGCCGGACAGGCCGCCTGCAACCTGCACCGCGCGTTCGCGCTGCTCGAGCGCTGGGACGAGGCGCGCGGACTGGCCGAGGAGTCGCTCGCGTTCACGCGCACGCTAGACACGCCCACCGGGCGCGCGCTCGAGGCGGCGGCCCGCTACGCGCAGGCGTTCCAGATGCTGCACGAGGGCCGCCCCGACGACGCGCTCGGCGCGCTCGACGAGGTGACGCGGTTGGGCGAGGGCAGCGGCACCGACGTGGGCGCGCGCATCGCGCTCGACGCGCGCCTGCTCGCCGGCCACCTGCATCGCCGCGCGCGGCGGTTCGAGCCCGCGGTGCGCGCGTTCAAGGACGCGCTCGCGCGGCTGCGCGACCGCGACGGCGCCGACCCCGAGACCGACGCGCTCGCGGCCATGGCGATGGTCAACCTGGGCCACACGCTGCTCGGACTCGAGCGCGAGTACGAGGCGCGGTTCCAGTACGAGTCCGCCCTCGCACGCGGGCGCGCGAGCGGCACGCCGAGCGGTCGCACCGCGGCCGCCAACGCGGCGCTCAACCTGGCGTCGCTCACCGAGGGCGAGGAGTCCGACGAGCGCCGCCGCGAGTGGCTCGAGGTGGCGCGTGCGCTCGGTCGCTCGAGCGGCACCACGCTCGGCACCGAGTGTGCCGCGCAGGCCGAGCGCGCGCTCGCCCGGCTCGACGGCCGCGACGCGGACTGACGGGGGCGGGCCGCGCATTGCGCGGGCCCGCGGGGGTGCGTAAGGTCCGGCGGCGAACGTCGCGCCGTCGTCCCCGAACCCTGCGAGCCCCTCATGCTGAACCCGTCCGAGATCCGCAAGCGCCTCGAGCAGACCGGCATCCGCCTGGACGGTCTGCGGAGGTACCTTTGACATCGAGGCCCTGACCGCCGAGGTCGCCGAGCTCGAGTCCCGCATGGCCGAGCCCGGGTTCTGGGACCGGCCCGAGGACGCGCAGAAGGTCGTCGTGCGCATGAAGTCGTCCAAGAACGCGATCGACGAGTACACAGCCCACTCGGGCCTGCTCCGCAGTCTCGTCGAGCTGTTCGAGATGGCCGACACCGATTCCGACGAGGGGATGCTCGCCGAGGTGCAGCGCGAGCTCGAGGGCCTGGAGCGCAAGGTCGAGGCCATGGAGACGCGCAGTCTGCTCACCGGCGAGTACGACCGCTTCGGCGCCATCGTGATCATCCACCCGGGCGCGGGCGGCACCGAGTCGCAGGACTGGGCCGAGATGCTCATGCGCATGTACCAGCGCTGGGCCGAGCGGCGCGGTTTCAAGGTCTCGCTCCTCGACTTCCAGGCCGGCGACGAGGCCGGCATCAAGGACGCGACGCTCGAGGTGGACAGCGAGTTCGCCTACGGCTATCTGCGCGCCGAGTCCGGCGTGCACCGGCTCGTGCGCATCTCGCCCTACGACGCCAACGCGCGCCGCCACACCTCGTTCTCGTCCATCACCGTGCTGCCCATGATCGACAACACCGTCAAGGTGGAGATCGACCCCAAGGACCTGCGCATCGACACCATGCGCGCGGGCGGCGCCGGCGGCCAGCACGTCAACAAGACCGAGTCGGCCGTGCGCATCACGCACCTACCCACCGGGCTCGTCGTGACGTCGCAGGCCGAGCGCAGCCAGCACCGCAACAAGGACGCGGCCATGAAGATCCTGACCGCGCGCCTGTTCGTGCTCAAGGAGCAGGAGGCGCGCGCCAAGACCGAGGCGCTCGCCGGGACGAAGCTCGACATCGACTTCGGTTCGCAGATCCGGTCGTACGTGCTGCAGCCGTACACCATGGCGAACGACCACCGCACCGAGACCAAGATCCCCGACGTGCACGGCGTGCTCGATGGCGGCATCGACCCGTTCATCGACGCCTGGCTCAAGTCCCAGCAACCCAAGAAGGAACCCGCATGATCCCCGGCCACATCTTCCGCGAGTACGACATCCGCGGTCTGCACGAGACCGAACTCACCGACGCCACCGCCGAGGCGGTGGGGCAGGCGTTCGCGACCCGCATCCGGGCCGAGGGCGGCACGCGGGTGGCGCTGGGACAGGACGTGCGCCCCTCGTCCGAGCGCCTCGCGCGCGCAGCCGAGCGCGGCATGGTGAGCGCCGGACTGCAGGTGCAGCGCGTCGGCGTGGTGCCCACCCCGGCCCTGTACTACGCGGTCGCCGCGCGCGGGCTCGACGGTGGCATGCAGATCACGGGCAGCCACAACCCGCCCGAGTTCAACGGCTTCAAGATGGCCAAGCGCAAGCTGCCGCTCTACGGCGCCGAGATCCAGGAGATGCTGCGCGCCATCCGCGCCGGCGAGCTCACCACCGCCACGGGCGGTTCGGCGACCGACGCGCCCATCCTCGACGAGTACCGCGCCATGCTGGTCGAGCGCTGCACGAGCCCGAAGGGGCTGCGCGTCGTGATGGACTGCGGCAACGGCTGCGCCGGCACCGTGGTGCCGCAGGTCTTCGAGCGCATGGGGCACACCGTGATCCCGCTGTTCGCCGAGCTCGACGGCACGTTCCCCAACCACCTGCCCGACCCGACCGTGCCCGCGCTGGTCGTGGACCTGCAGCGCAAGGTCGCCGAGACCGGCGCCGACCTCGGCATCGGGTTCGACGGCGACGCCGACCGGATCGGGGCGGTGACCGCCTCGGGCCGCATCGTGTGGGGCGACCAGCTGCTCGCGCTGTTCGCGCGCGACGTGCTCACGCGCGTGCCGGGCGCGCCCATCATCTTCGACGTCAAGTGCTCGCAGGCGCTCGCCGAGGACATCCGCGCCCACGGCGGGCAGCCGCTCATGTGGAAGACCGGGCACTCGCTCATCAAGAAGAAGCTGGCCGAGACCGGCGCGCCGGTGGCGGGCGAGATGTCGGGCCACATGTTCTTCGCGGAGGGCTTCTTCGGGTTCGACGACGCGCTGTTCGCCGCCGGCCGCCTGCTGCGCTACGTGGCGTCCACCGGGCACACGCTCGACGAGCTCGTGGCGGGCATGCCGCAGTACTTCGCCACCCCCGAGACCCGGCTCGCCTGCCCCGAGGAGCGCAAGTTCCAGGTGCCCGAGCTGCTCAAGTCCGAGTTCGCGGGGCGCTTCGAGGTGGTGGACATCGACGGTATCCGCGTCGAGTTCGGCGACGGATGGGGGCTCGTGCGCGCCTCGAACACCCAGCCGGTGCTGGTGGTGCGCTTCGAGGCCCGGACCGAGGCCCGTCTGGCCGAGATCCGCGACACCATGATGTCGGCCCTGCACCGGCTCGGCATCGAGGACCACCCGGTCGGGCACTGACCGGCCGGACGGCCCGGGAGGGGAGCGGGCCGCCCGCCCGTTGACACCCCCCCGGGCCGTTCCTAGTATCCCGCGTCACTTCGTGAACCGTGCGGGCACCCGCCTCCGATCGGGGCGGTGGTCGTGGCTCCCTCGTGCGCACGGCTTCCCCGATCCTCGGAGAGCGTTGGAAAGGAGCAGTGGATGAACCCCACGCGCTGGGTCCTGCCGCGCGCGTTGTCCCTGTCGCTGTTCGCTGCCGTGCTGCTGCCGGCCGCCGTGTCGGCGCAGTACTTCGAGACCGCCCTGAGCGGCGTGGATCTCGCGAACACGCAGGCCGCCCGCAGCCCCCGCCTGCTCGGCATGGGTGGCCTGTCGATCGCGGTCCGCGACAAGGACAACCAGACCAACCTCTGGGACTTCGCCGGCATCCCCGTGGGCCTGGGGCTCGACGACTCGGTGTCCACCGTGGAACTGCGCCCGGGCACGGGCTCGCTGTCGTCGGTGCGCGACCTGCCCGGTGGCCGCCTGCGCGAGAACATGGCTGCGCGCGGCAACTTCCTCGTGGGTGAGGCGGTGTACCGCAACCGCACCAGCGGCGGCTCGTTCGGCGTGGTGGGCGACCTGAGCTCGCTGCGCTGGGACACCCCGTACTCGGGTGCCGTCGAGCAGCGTCGGGGCCTGTCGCACCCGCAGGTGCTCGCGGTGCTGGGCGGCGTCATGCCGCGCGT
Organism: bacterium; assembly: GCA_046076045.1. Lineage (GTDB taxonomy): Bacteria > Eisenbacteria > RBG-16-71-46 > RBG-16-71-46 > RBG-16-71-46 > JAIOPA01. The sequence goes on along the minus strand of JBJTRI010000172.1, from coordinate 25,211 downwards.
GCTCGACCGTCACCTGCAGTACGCGCTCCACCTGCGCTTCCGCAACGAGAAGGTCGAGGAGACGTTCCGCTCCATCATCACCAACGACGCCGGCGAGTGGATCGGCGGCGGCGGTGACGTGGTGACCCCGCCGAGCGAGTTCGATCCCACCGACTCGCGCGCCAACTCGACCAGCTACGGCGTCTCGACGGCGTACGCGATCGGCCGCTCCACCAAGCTGGCCGTGAACCTCGAGCGCGAGGTCATCCGCATCGAGGAGTTCAACGAGCTCGTGCGTTCGACCTCGGAGATGACCGAGGACCGTCCGTGGCTGACCGGTCAGGCCGCCCTCGTCGGCCGGCTGGCGCGCGACCTCGAGTACGGTCTCGACGGCTCGTACCGCATGAGCGATTCGGAGCGCGACTGGCGCTTCACCGCCTCGGCCGGCGTCGGCGCCATCGCGCTCACGGGCCGCGGCAACCTGTTCACGCGCAGCGAGCGCATCCGCGAGTCGCAGGCCCGTCTGCGCTGGACGCCGGGCCGCGCGGTCCTCTCGGGGCAGGTCGCCACCGGGTTCTCGCAGGTCTGGCTGGACCCGCCCAAGGCCGACGACCCGACCTCGCTCAACCGCTTCATCAACGAGGCGTTCAATCGCGCGGGTGCCGACACGCTCGCGCTGCCCGACAGCATCGGGCCGGTCGCGACGCAGAGGAACGCGCTCGCGCTCACGCTCGGCGGCAGCCACCCGATCGGCTCGACGCTCATCGGCGTGGAGTACCGCTGGACGCGCGATGCGCACTCGAACTCGGTGGCGGGCCTTGGGCCGCGGCGCGTGGCGTCCGACGTGCGCGTCGGCGTGGAGCGTCCGCTCGGCGAGCGCCTCATGGTGCGCGGCGGCTATGCGCGCCGGTCGGTGGACGAGGACGACTACCTGAACGGCAACGAGTACGTGGCGAACGCCTACACGATCGGCCTCGGCTACGCGCCGGCGAAGGCGGCGTGGACGTTGCAGGCGGGCTACCAGCTCGAGTTCCGCGACCAGGACTACGCCGATCCGGGCGACGAGCGCCAGAGCCGCCAGAACCTCGCGCTCCACATGCGCTGGGCGTTCTAGGGCGCGCACGATCTCGAACCCCGACCGGTCCCTCGACCGGTCGGGGTTCTGCGTTACCGGCGGGCGGGGAGGGGAGTTCCCCCACGGGGGCAGGAGCATCATCGGCCCTTGACCGTGGCCTCCCATTCGCGGATATTCCCGGCGTCGGGCGTGTTCCGTCCGCGTCGCGTGACCAGCGACGCCGGGCGACGATTCCGCGCGCCCCTGTGCGCCTGCCGCCGCGAGCCTCCGCCACCCCGACCCCGTGACGCCCGATCGCGTCGCCCCTTGCCGGCTTCCGCTCCGGCCGCCGTGTGCGAACCGGAAGTCGCGTCCCGCTATGGAGTTGGTGCCCGGGCTGCGTTGACAGTCGGCGCGACTCTTGGCACCTTCTCGCGATACGTCCCGGACCACCCACGTCTACGTTCGTACCCGTCACTCCGTTCCGAGAGTCCTCGGGAGGGTTCACATCCATGTTGCGTTCCGCTCGCCGAATCCTGCACGTCACGGTCGCCTCGCTCGCGCTGCTCGGGGTCGCGCTCGTGGCCCACGCGCAGACCCGACCGGCCACCCCTGCACCTGCCGCCGCCGCTGCGACCGGGCGCATCTCGGGTAAGGCCCTCGAGCGCGGTAAGGATCCCGTCTCGTTCGCGAACGTCGTCGTGCTCGGCACCAAGCAGGGCACCATGACCGACGAGAACGGTGCCTTCATCATCTCGGGCGTGCCCGTGGGCACCTACCAGGTGAAGCTGCAGGCGATCGGCTTCGACCCGGTCATCCAGACGGTGCAGGTGAACGCGGGGCAGACCGCGGTCCTCAACTTCAGCGTCGGTGCGACCAAGGTCGTCAAGGAGGTCGAGACGATCGAGGTGCGTGCCGAGAAGCGCATCGACACCAAGTCCTCCACGACCAAGCAGTCGATCTCGGCCGAGAAGCTCAAGGAGATCCCGGTCGACAACCTGAGCCAGGCCATCGCCACCAAGGCCGGCGTCGTGGCGCAGGGTGGCGAGCTGCACTTCCGTGGCGGCCGTGGCGGCGAGGTGAAGTTCCAGTTCGACGGCGTCGAGGCCACCGACCCCGCGTTCGGCGGGCAGGCCGGCATCGCGAACCTCGCCGTGGCCGGCACCGACGTGCTCTCGGGCGGGTTCGACGCCGAGTACGGCAACGCCCTGTCGGGCGTCGTGAGCGTGTCCACCAAGGAGGGCGGCGACCGCCTGAGCGGTGAGGTGCGCTGGGACACGGACCGCTACGGCGATCCCACCAAGACCTTCAACAACTACGACCGCTTCACGTTCGGCTTCGGCGGCCCGACCCCGGTGAAGAACCTCACGTACTTCGCCACCTACGAGGGCTCGTTCACCGACACCTACCTGCGCTCGACCAAGACCCGTCCCAGCCGGACGCTGCTCGACTTCGTCCAGCTCGGGAACCGCCAGAGCAACCAGATCAACACCAACTTCAAGCTGGCGTACCGCGCGAACCCGCGCAACAAGATCACCTTCGAGACGATCAACAACCGCACCATCTCGACGCCGTACGACCACGAGTGGTCGCGCAACGGTTACGTCTCGGTGACCTACGACACGACGCGCAACACCGACGGCACCTTCAAGCTGAACCCGCGCTACGGTCGCTGGTCGCAGGTGGCGCTCGACTCGACGTACGTGTACCAGAACATGCCGGACCACATCCCGACCCTGAACGACCGCTTCCAGCAGTTCATCGCGGTGTGGACGAACCAGCTCTCCGACAAGAGCGTGTGGACCACGCGCGTCGCGTCGCTCAACTTCGACACGCGCAACTCGGTCGGCGACAAGGAGCCGTGGGAGTACGAGATCCAGAGCCCGTTCTACTGGACCGGCAACCTCGGATTCGGCACCGAGAACAACCCGTTCTTCGCGACCCACGGCGACATCCCGACCTACCTGCGCCGCCAGACCCGCGTGTACACGCTCAAGACCGACTACTCGACCCGGCGCTGGAAGCAGCACACGGTCAAGACCGGTATCGAGGCGAAGTACAACCGCGTCCAGAACCTGTCGCTGGCGTTCCCGAACAGCGAGAGCAACGGTCTGCCCGGCGGTACGCGCTCGGACTTCGTGAACTACAACCCCGAGGGCTCGGCGTACATCCAGGACCGCTGGGAGTTCGAGGGTCTCGTGCTCAACGCCGGCGTGCGCTACGACATCTTCACGCCGGGCGCGCAGGTCCAGGACGCCGACCTCAAGAGCGGCCAGCGCTACAAGTCGCAGTTCAGCCCGCGCCTCGGCATCGCCTACCCGGTCTCGGACCGCGACGTGCTGAGCTTCCACTACGGCTGGACCTACCAGACCCCGGCCCGCTCGTACATCTTCGAGAACCGTGGCATCAGCTCGACCGTCGGCGTGAAGGGCAATCCCGACCTCGAGCCCGAGACCAACATCGCCTACCAGGCCGGTGTGCAGCACCTGTTCTCGAAGGACATCTCGGGCCAGTTCTCGGTGTTCTTCAAGGACATCTACGGCCTCATCACGATCCGTCAGGAGCGCGACGAGAACGGCAACCTGGTCAACGTGTACTTCAACGGTGACTACGCGTCGGCGCGCGGTTTCGAGGCCAGCCTCATCAAGAGCTTCAGCCACAAGTTCTCGGCCGACGTGAACTACACCTACTCGATCGCGACCGGTGTGGCCTCGGACCCGAACACGGCGCTCCAGTTCTTCAACGGCGGCCGCCTCTACCTGCCGATCAGCGAACAGGCGCTCAACTGGGACCAGCGGCACACGGTCAGCCTCTCGACCAACATCCGCGAGCCCGGCAAGTGGGGGCTGCGCATGCTGTGGACCTACGGCTCGGGCTTCCCGTTCACGCCGGCGTTCCGCAACGACCGTCGTCCCGACCCGGCGCTCACGAACTCGCGCCGTCTGCCCTCGCAGGCGCGCCTCACGATCGACGCCGACAAGTTCTACAAGATCTGGGGTCAGAACGTGACGCTGTTCATGGACGCCCGCAACGTGCTCGACGCGACCAACATCCAGAACCTGTCGCCGGGTCGCCGCAGCCCGTTCATCAACACCGCGGGTGACGAGTACACGATCTACTACACCGAGACCGGCCGCACCGGCGGCGCCTACCTGCAGGACGTCAACGGCGACAACATCCTCGACTGGGTCCCGACCAACGACCCGCGCGTGTTCGAGGAAGGCCGCAACGTCCGCATGGGCATCAGCGTCACCTTCTGATGGACCGCACCGTGGAGACGAAGGAGCGTATGGGCATGACTGCAGTGAGCAGGGGTTGGGCGGCGGGGCTGCTGTGTGCGCTGCTGGCCGTGACGATGTCGGCGCCCGCCCAGGCGCGCATCCGCAACGAGGTGGGCGAGGAGGGGATCTCCGCCTACGAGCAGGAGGTGCTGGCGCGCGTCGAGGCGTCCGCGGCCGCCGGTCGTCGGGGCGCCCGCCCCATGGCGGTGCCGGACATCTTCGGCGAAGGCTCGGTGCTGCGCGTGGGCAACTTCGTCATGAAGGTGACGAACAACGGCCTGCTCGGGAACCCGTTCACCAACATCTCCAGCGACCCGTCGGGTCAGTGGCCCGGCACGTCGGGCATCGAGTACATGAACCTGCTCGGCATCGGGGTGGGTGCGGTCAACCCGTTCGCGACCGACCCGAACGCCATTCGTCGCGTGAGCTACATCACCGAGTGGCGTCCCGCGACGCTCGACCCCGAGGACAAGATGTACCGCGGGTACGACGGCATCGTGAACGGCACGCGGTTCATCAACGACGATAGCGACAACAACCCGCTCACCGGCGACCCCCTCTACGACGAGGACTTCCTCGACGGCCGCGACAACGACGGTGACGGGCGCATCGACGAGGACTTCGCGGCGATCGGGCAGCAGATGTACACCTGCGTCATCCGCGACGACACCGAGGCGGCCGTCGCCGCGGGCGGCGCCGAGCGCCACGTCCCGCTGGGCATCGAGGCCCGCCAGACCGCGTGGGCCTACTCGATCCCCGGCTTCACCGACTTCAACGTCGTGAACTGGAAGTTCTACAACCGTTCGGGCCACGAGCTCGACTCGGTCGTGGTCGGGTTCCGCGTGGACATGGACTGCGGTCCGGTGGACAACGCGACCTACTACGCCGACGACTTCGACGCGAACCAGTACCCGTACGGCCGGTTCGTGATGCTCACCAAGGACACCGACCTCCGCAAGCAGCCCAAGGAGGACCGTCTCGACGTGCCCGATGTGGACTCCGACTCCGCGCTCTGCCCGCGCCAGATCATCACGGTGCAGGGCTTCGCGGTCGCGGACGACGACGGCGACGAGAACAAGACGCCGGGTGTGCCGCACTTCATGCTCATCGACCATACCGTGGACCCGCTCGGTCTCAACGGCCCCAAGCGCGTCGGGTTCCGGGCCTACCGGTCGTTCCCGGGCGGCACGCCTTACGTGCAGGGCGGCAACCCGTCGATCGACCAGCAGCGCTTCGAGCTCATGACCCAGGGTGGCCCCGAAGGCACCACGAACATCGCCAACGACCCGAGCACGCCGGCCCTCAATGGGTTCATCAACCAGGTGCCGGGCGACCAGAAGGGCGACTTCTCGGCGTGGGCGTCCATCGGTCCGTGGCTGCACTGGCCGGACAACGGCGAACTCGACGTGACGGTCGCGGTCGGCGTTCGCCCGGGCACGCTCCAGCAGGCGCTGGCGTACACGCAGGAGTACCAGGCTAAGGCGCAGCTCCTGAAGACCGATCCGGACGGCACCGAGACGTGGGGCATCCCGAGCGGTGGGGAGCTGCTGGCCAAGTACCCGGCGCTCGACAACGCCATCTCGGCCCAGATCGCGTTCGACGGGTCGTACGAGGTGCGGTCGTGGCCCACGCTGCCCGACTTCCATGGCCGTGAGACCGGCGTCAAGGCGCCCCCCGGCCAGATCCTCCAGCTGCAGGGTTGTGAGCAGCGCGACCCCGCGCCGCGCTTCGTGAACGACCAGCGCTACGAGTACTTCGACTTCGACTGCGACTACTGCACGGGCGCCTACTCGCGCGCGCGTGGGGGGCTGTTCAGGCGCACCTGGCTGGCGGAGTCGCCGCCCCCGAGCCCGAACACGAACCTCGGCGTCAGCTACAACTACACCGACAATCCCGATCGTCGCTTCGCGCCGGCCGGGGACGGTCAGGTGTCGATCGCGTGGGACAACCTCTCGGAGCTCGCCCCCGATCCCAAGACGGGCTGGTTCGACTTCAAGGGTTACAAGATCTGGAAGGTGCAGAACTGGACGCGTCCCGTCGGCACCAGCGGTCCGGCCGAGGATGACTGGACCATGCTCGCCGAGTACCGCATGTTCGATGCCCGTGCGAACAACCGCATCCGCATCGTGAACGGCACCGACACCACGTTCGTCTGCCCGAAGGTCTGGATCCCGCAGCGCGAGGACTCGGTCGCGATCTGCCTCGAGCGCGGTGACCTGTGGGACCGCCAGAGCGGTGACATCATCCGTCCCGACGCGACGGTGCCGTGTGTCGGTTCGCCGGGACCGTGCCAGTCCGACTCCGCGTACGCGGTCGGTGTCACTCCGGCCCCCGGCACGGTGGCTCCCAAGATCGGCCGCATCCGCTATCCGATCGGTCGCTACCAGTACGTGGACCGCAGCGTGAAGAACGGCTTCGTGTACTTCTACTCGGTGTCGGCGTTCGACTCGACCGGTGCGGGCCAGGGCATCGTCGAGCTGAACGGTCGCCGTTCGGCGGTCGAGTCCGAGGGCATCGTGCCGCAGATCGCCGCGGGTGGGTCGCGCGGCGTGTGGGTGGTGCCGAACCCGTACCGCGGCGTGCGTGCCATCGCCGAGCGCCCGTCGGCTTGGGACCTCACGCCCAACGCCTCGGACCCCACGGGTACGCACATCGACTTCATGGGCCTGCCGGCCGGGGAGTGGAGCATCAAGATCTTCACGCTCTCGGGCGACTGGGTGACCACGCTGAACTCGAAGGACGCCGTGAACTCGGCGATCCGGACCTCGGTGGTGCCCGGCCCCAACGGTACGTCCACCACCAACGTGACGCTCCAGCAGGACACCCCCAATGACGGTCAGGCACGCTGGAACCTGATCTCGCGCAATGGGCAGGACGTCGTGAGTGGCATCTACCTGTTCACCGTGGAATCCAGTCAGGGAACCCAGCGCGGCAAGTTCGTCGTCATCCGCTGACCGTGTGGAGCAAGGAGGAGCAATCGTGAAGAGACTCATCGCGCTGGCCGGGATCGCGGCGCTCTTGGTGCCCGGGGTCGCGAGTGCCGACATCTTCGAGAAGGTCGGTACCTTCGGTGGCCAGTTCCTGAAGATCGGCGTGGGTGCCCGTGCCGCCGGCATGGGCGGTGCGTACGTCGCCATGGCGGACGACGCCACCTCGGTGTTCTGGAATGCCGCCGGCATCGCGCGCGTGGAGGAGGGCAAGTCGCAGATCTCCCTCAATCACGCGAACTGGCCGGCCGAGATGTCGTTCGACCAGATCGGGTACGTCTTCCACATGAAGCAGATCCCGGGTGCGTTCTCGGTGCATGCGCGTGCGCTCACCATGAAGCCCATGGAGGAGACGACCGCGTACCAGCCGTTCGGCACGGGCCGCACGTTCGATGCCGGCATGATGACCGCCGGCCTCACGTACGCGAGGTCGTTCACCGACAAGTTCAGCGCCGGCGTGACGCTCAACATGATCCACACCGGGCTCGCGGACCTCTCGCAGCAGACGTTCGCGGTGGACATCGGTACGCTCTACGACGTCGGCGCCGCAGGCATGAAGATCGGCATGGCGATCTCGAACATCGGCTCGGAGGAGAAGTTCATCGAGCGCGAGGCGCGCATCCCGTCGATCTTCCGCGTCGGCACCACGGCCACGCTGTTCTCGGCCACGAACCAGAGGCTCACGGGTTCGTTCGAGTTCTCGCACCCGCCGGACAACTCGGAGCGCGTGAACCTGGGCGCCGAGTACGCCTTCCACCAGTATCTGTTCCTGCGCGGCGGCTACTCGTTCAACCACGATGCCGAGGGTATCGCGGGCGGCGTCGGCTTCCGCTTCCCGGTCTCGGTGGCGGGCATGGCCGACCTCGACTACGCGTACACCGACATGCTCGACTTGGGCTCCGCGCACCGCTTCTCGCTGCGGTTCCAGTTCTGAGGTCACTCCCGATGCCCGGCACGGTCGGGAACGGAACGACGACGACGCGCACGGCGCGCCCCCTCGCGGGGGCGCGCCGTTGCGCTTGCGTGGTCCTGTTCGTGCTGGCAGCCCTGCTGCCGCCCGACATGGCCGGGGCCGTGCGCTGGGAGGGCCCGCCGCCGTGGCGTGCGGGTGGTCCGGTGGGTTTCACGCTCGACGCGGCCTCCTTCCCCGACAGCACCGGCCAGCGGCTCGAGGTGTACGTGCGGGTGCCCCCGGCCACCCTCCACCAGTTGGCGCGCGACGAGCGCGGCGCGGCCCGGCTGCGCCTCACGGTGACGCTGCGCGGACGGCAGGGGAACCCACTGTCGTCCGTGCAGGAACTCGTCCTGGGGCCCGAGGATCCGATTGACTCCGAAGGGCAGGTCGCGGTGGTGCGGTTCCCCATGTCGCCCGGTCGCGCCCGGCTCACGGCCCGTCTCGAGGACCTGCTGTCGGAGAAGCACCGCCTCATGGGCTCGCGTCGCGAGCGCGTCGAGTCGCTCGAGATCCAGGGCGACGTCGAGGCTCCGCGCACCCAGGGGGGGCGTGACCTCTCCGACGTCGAGTTCGTGTGGCCCGAACCCGTGCAGGCTCCCGGGTTGGCGTTCGTGCGCGACGGTCGTGCGCGGCGTCCGCAACCCGACCGGCTGTTCGGACTGCGCGCCCCGCGCATGGCGGCCGCCGTGGTCGCGCGCGGGCGGGCGGGGGACGAGCGCCCGTGGAAGTGGACGGTGCGCGTCTCGGACGGCGAGGGGCGGGCGGTCGCCGAGCGCGAGACCACCACGGTCGGCGGGCGCTTCGCCGCGCTCGACCCGTCGTTCGACGTGAGCGAGTGGCCCGCGGGCGGCTACACCCTCGAGGTCCGCGCCGCGCAGGAGGGGGACGCCACCCCGCTCGTCCGTCGCGCGCGCTTCAGCGTGGGGTGGGAGCCCGAGACCTGGGACCTCGACGCCGAGGTGCTCGCCGACGAGGTGCACTTCCTGCTCGAGGCGCGTGACGAGGAGACGTTCGCGTCGTCGCTGCCCGGCGAGCAGGAGCAGGTGCTGTCGGAGTTCTGGCGCAAGCGCGACCCCACGCCCGGCACCGCCGCCAACGAGGCGCACGAGGGCTTCCGTGAGCGCGTCGCCTACGCGAACCGGCAGTGGACGCGGTTCGGGATCGGCAAGGGCATGTTCTCCGACATGGGCCGCGTCTACATCCGCTACGGTCCGCCCTCGGACATCACGCAGCAGGTCATGCCGGCCGGGGACGAGACGCTCACGCGCGAGCTCGAGCGCATCATGCTCGAGGAGCAGCGCGCGGTGGGGGAGCTGTACCAGAAGGGCCTCGGCGGGGATCAGCGCCCGTTCGAGGTCTGGTCGTACGAGGGCGACATCCCGGTGCCGTTCGACGTCGAGCCGGGCACGGTCTCGCGCGGGTCCACGCGCCGACGGCTGATGTTCCTGTTCGTGGACGAGCAGGGGCTCGGCACCTACACGCTGCGCTACACCACGGAGTGAGCGCGCGGCGTACCCGGCCCCGAATGGCGGGCCCGGTACGCGAGCCGGCCCCGAGGACGCCTCCACTGTGCCGCTCCGACGTCGGCCTCGGCTGCGGGCCATGTGGTCCTGCGGTCCTGCGGTCCTGCAGTCGCCTTGACCACCGGGCGTGCCGTGTGGCATCCTCGCGGCGTTTGCGAACCGTGCTAACCTGTTGGAAGCGGTGGAGTTGCGCGATTCCGTGAATCCCCTCGCCGACCCGCTCCCGACCCGCCCGTCCATCCTCAGGAGGAGGTTCCCGTCATGGCGCTCAAGGTCGCGATCAACGGTTTCGGCCGCATCGGCCGTCTCGTGGTCCGCGCGGCGAAGACCCGCAAGGCCCCCATCGACTTCGTCGCGGTGAACGACCTCACGGACGCCGCCACGCTCGCGCACCTGCTCAAGTACGACACCGTGCACCGCGTCTGGCACGAGGCGTCGAGCAAGCCGGTGGACGGCAAGTTGGTCGTGGCCGGCGATGCCATGACGGTGACCGCCGAGCGTGACCCGTCGAAGCTGCCGTGGAAGGCGCTCGGCGTGGACGTGGTGCTGGAGGCCACCGGGCACTTCACCGAGCGCGACAAGGCGGCGCTGCACCTCGCAGCGGGCGCGAAGGCGGTGCTGGTGTCGGCACCGGCCAAGGGTGCCGACCTCACGTTCGTCATGGGCGTGAACGACCAGTTGTTCGACAAGGCGAAGCACACGGTGTTCAGCATCGGCTCGTGCACCACGAACTGCCTCGCCCCGGTCGCCAAGGTGCTCGACGAGACGTTCGGGGTGGACCACGGTCTCATGACCACGATCCACGCCTACACGAACGACCAGAACATCCTCGACCTGCCGCACAAGGACCTGCGCCGCGCGCGTGCCGCCGGCCTCAGCATGATCCCGACCTCGACCGGCGCCGCCAAGGCGATCGGCGAGGTGCTGCCGCAGCTCAAGGGGCGCCTCGACGGCCTCGCGGTGCGTGTGCCGGTCATGGACGGCTCGCTCGTGGACCTGGTCGTGAAGGTGAAGCGCAAGGTCACGAAGGACGAGGTCAACGCCGCCATGAAGGCCGCCGCACAGGGCCCGCTCAAGGGCATCCTCGAGTACTGCGAGGACCCGATCGTCTCGAACGACGTGATCGGCAACCCCGCGAGCAGCGTCTTCGACTCGCTCTCCACGAACGTCATGGAGGGGGACATGGTGAAGGTGCTGTCGTGGTACGACAACGAGTGGGGTTTCTCGAACCGCGTCGTGGACGCGCTCCTCAAGCTGGCCTGAGGGGGCGACCATGAGCTTCGCGAAGCGGACCGTGCAGCACCTCGACTGCGCCGGGAAGCGCGTGCTGGTGCGCGTGGACTTCAACGTGCCCGTCTCGGGCGGTGAGGTCTCCGACGACACGCGCATCGTGGCGGCATTGCCCACCCTGCGCTACCTGCTCGAGAAGCGCGCGCGCGTCATCCTGTGCTCGCATCTCGGTCGGCCGAAGGGCGGGCCCGACACCAAGAACTCGCTCAAGCCGGTGCGCGAACGCCTGAGCCGTCTGCTCCGGCAGGACGTGGCGTGGGCCGACGATTGCGTCGGGCCGGCCGCCGAGTCGGCCGCGGCCGCGCTCACCGACGGGCAGGTGCTGCTGCTCGAGAACCTGCGCTTCCACCCCGAGGAGGAGGCCAACGACCCCGCGTTCGCGGCCTCGCTCGCGCGTCTCGGGGAGTGCTTCGTGAACGACGCGTTCGGCACCGCGCATCGCGCGCACGCCAGCACCGAGGGCGTGACGCGTCACCTGCAGCCGGCGGTCGCGGGCTTCCTCATGAAGCAGGAGCTCGACTACCTGGGCGGGGCGCTCGCCAACGCCAAGCGGCCGTTCGTAGCCGTGCTGGGCGGTTCCAAGGTGAGCGGCAAGATCGACGTCATCACCGCGCTGCTCCCCAAGGTGGACCGCCTGCTGATCGGCGGCGCCATGATGTTCACGTTCCTGAAGTCGCAGGGCAAGCCGGTCGGACGCTCGCTCGTCGAGGACGACCGGCTCGACATGGCCCGCGAGGTGCTGGCCGCCGCCGCGGCGCGCGGCGTGGAGCTCGTGCTGCCGGTGGACTGCATCGCGTCCACCATGCACGACGGTTCGGCGCCGGGCACCCCGAAGAAGGTCGAGCAGTTGTCCGACGCCGAGATGGGCGTGGACATCGGTCCCGAGTCGGTGGCGTTGTTCGCCTCGAAGCTGCGCGACGCGAAGACGGTGGTGTGGAACGGCCCCATGGGCATCTTCGAGGTCGAGGCGTTCGCGGCCGGTACCATGGGCGTGGCGAAGGCCATGAGCGAGCTCAAGGCGCAGGGTGCGGTGACGGTGGTGGGCGGCGGGGACTCGGTCTCGGCCGTGCAGCAGAGCGGGTTGGCCGACCGATTCTCGCACCTCTCGACCGGTGGCGGGGCCTCGCTCGAGTTCCTCGAGGGCAAGGTGCTGCCCGGCGTGGCCGCGCTGCAGGACGCCGCGTCATGAGCGCGCCGGGTCCCATCGCGCGCCGCCCGCGCATCGTGGCGGGCAACTGGAAGATGAATCGCACCGCGCCCGAGGGTGCGGCGCTCATGCGCGAGTTGGTCGCGTTGCGTGCCGCCGATCCGGCGGCCACCCGCGCTCCGCGCGTGGTGGTGTGCCCGCCGTTCCCCGCACTCGACGGGGTGGGGCGTGCGCTCGAGGGCAGCGGCGTGGAACTCGGTGCGCAGGACGTGCACGCCGAGACGCACGGTGCGTTCACGGGCGAGGTCGCAGGCGCCATGCTGGTCGCGGTCGGGTGCCGCTGGGTGATCGTGGGGCACTCCGAGCGTCGCCAACTCATGGGCGAGACCGACGCGGCGGTGGCGGCCAAGCTGCGCGCCGCACAGCGCGACGGGCTGACCCCGATCGTGTGCGTGGGCGAGACGCTGGCCGAGCGCGAGGCGGGCCGCACCGAGGAGGTGCTGGTGCGCCAGGTCACGGCGGCGTACCACGGCCTCGACCCGGCGGCGGCGCGGGCGACGGTGGTGGCGTATGAGCCCGTGTGGGCGATCGGCACCGGCAAGGTCGCCACGCCCGAGCAGGCTCGCGACGCGCACCGCGTCATCCGGGCCACGCTGGACCGGGTGGCGGGGGCGGGGCTCGGCTCCGAACTCGCGATCCTCTACGGCGGCAGCGTCAACGCGGGCAATGCCGCGGCCCTGTTCGCCGAGTCCGACGTGGACGGGGCGCTCGTGGGTGGGGCGTCGCTGGACGCGGCGGGCTTCGTCCGCATCGTGGCCGCCGCGGGTGCGGTGGCCTGAGCCCAGGGCGGGCTTTGACGCCTGCCGGGGGCGGCTGCTAGATTCACCGCCCGTTTGACGCACCGGCCGGACCGTTCGGTCCGGGCCTCACCGGTGCCGGAACACCCTGTCCGATTCGAGGAGCCCATGTACGGTCTGATTCTGGGTCTTCACCTGTTCGTCTGCATCTGCCTGGTGGCCGTGGTCCTGGTCCAGTCGGGCAAGGGCGGCGGTCTGGTGGGTGGCGCCTTCGGGAGTGCCACGCAGACGGTCTTCGGTGGTCGCGGCGGCACGGACTTCGTGACGCGCGCCACGGTCGTGCTGGGTGTGCTGTTCTTCGTCACCTCGCTGTCGCTCGCCCTCATGACGTCCAAGGGCGGATTCGGCGGGACCCGCAGCGTCGTGACCGAGGCCGCGAAGAAGGCCGCCTCGGCTCCCGCCGCGCCGGCCCCCGGCGCCTCGGCCACGCCCGGCGCACCGGCGGGGGGCACCGCTCCGGCCGCGCCCGCGACGCCGGCCCCGGTGGGATCGACGCCGCGCTGAGCTTCACGCTTCACCCTGATGTCCGTGCCCGGGTGGTGGAATTGGTAGACACGTACGTTTGAGGGGCGTATGGGGAAACCCGTGCGAGTTCAAATCTCGCCCCGGGCACCACGTAACGACATGAAGGCCGCACCCGCGAGGGTGCGGCCTTCGGTCGTTACGGGGGGCGATGGGGAGTCGCGGCTTACTTCACGATCTCCTTGACGTAGTCCTCCATCGTCTCCTCGTCGATGTAGCCGACGACCCGGCGCACGATCTCGCCCTTGCGGTTGATGAAGAATGTGGTCGGGATGGAGTTGATGGGGCCGTAGGCGTCGAGCACGTCGTCGTTCGCCATCGCGAGCGTGAACTGGATGTTGAGCCGCTTCGCGAAGCGCTTCACGTCGGCCGGGCCGCCTTCGTCCACCGACATGCCGATCACGGTGAGCCCCTGCTTCTCGTAGCGCGCCTGCATGGTGGAGAGGTGCGGCATGCTGGCGCGGCACGGGCCGCACCAGGTCGCCCAGAAGTCCACGATCATGGGACGGTTGCGCAGCTCCACCGAGCGCAGCGTCTTGCCGTCCACCGTGCGGACGTTGAACGACGGGGCGGTGCGGGACTCGGCGCTCACCGGCGCGAGCGCGAGCAGCGCGAGCGCAGCACCGATGCGGAACGGGGTCGCGAAGGGACGCATGGGGTTCCTCGGGTGGGGGGCACAGGGCCCGGGATGCGAAGGTGACTTCCCTCCAGTCTAGCCTGTCGTGCCGCGTGGCGTGGGGTGTCGCGGGGTGAATTTTCAGGCCCTTGACCGCATCCCGCGCGTGTCCGGTGTCTGTGCAATCGGGGTCCGCGATGCGTTCCGGCGGGTGCGTCCGTGGGGCCGCTGTGCTAGCGTCCACGCGACGCTCCCCAGCGACATGGCCCGCGTTCGACGCGGGTCCTCGACGACTTCACAAGGAAGGTGAAGCCGATGGTGTCCATGCTCTTGCACGCCCTGCCGCTCTCCGCGCTCCCGCTCCAGATGGGCGGGGGCACCGCGTCCATCCCCGCGCTCATCGCCGAGTCGAGCCTGTTCTCGAAGGCGGTGCTGCTCGTCCTCGTGGCCCTCTCGGTCTACTCGTGGGCGGTGCTGTGGGATCGACTCCGCCTCTACGCCCGCGTGCGCGCCCAGGACGCCGCGTTCCTCACCGCGTTCCGCGGGCTCGAGGGCAGCGCCGACCTGCGCATGGTGGCGCTCCAGCATCCGCTCTCGGTGACCGCGCAGGCCGCGCTCGCCGGACAGAAGGCGGGCGAGCAGCACACCGCCGAGGCGGTGGGGGCGGCGGCGCGCTTCGAGCTCCTGCAGCGTGCCATGGACCGTGCCTCCGACGAGGCCACCACGCAGCTCGAGCGCCGCGTCGGGTTCCTCGCCACCACCGGTAGCGTGGCCCCGTTCATCGGACTGCTCGGCACGGTGTGGGGCGTCATGGTGTCGTTCGTGAACATCGGCGCGCAGGGTTCCGCCACGTTGGTCGTGGTCGCCCCCGGCATCGCCGAGGCGCTCATCGCCACCATCGCGGGCCTCGCGGCCGCCATCCCGGCGGCGATCGGCTACAACCACTGCCTCGGCAAGCTGCGCGAGATCGGACACGGTGCCGCGCAGTTCACGAGCGAGTACCTCGACCGACGCCTCGGCGCGAGGCACTCGTGAGGTTGCAGGGCCAGCGCGGCCTCATGGCCGAGATCAACGTCACCCCGCTCGTCGACGTGGTGCTCGTGCTGCTCATCATCTTCATGGTGACCGCGCCGTTCCTGCAGGGCGGGCTCGAGGTGGACCTGCCCAAGGTCGCCACCAGCGGCATGGACGTGCGCGAGGGGTTGGTGGTGAGCGTGCGCCGAGGCGGGACGCTTGCCGTGGGTGAGCGCACCGTGCCCGACGGCCAGTTCGAGGACGCGCTCGCGCGAGCGCGTGCGAAGGACCGGCCGGTGTACCTCAAGGCCGACCAGAGCGTCCCGTACGGCGAGATCGTCGGCATCATCGCGCGCCTGCGTCGCGCCGGCGTCACGCAGCTCGGCCTCGTCACGCAACCGCCGGAGAAGGGACGCTGATGCGCGGCACGCTGGCCGGCTCGGCGGCGGTCCACGTCGCGCTGCTCGCGCTCCTCATGCTGGTGCGCACGAGCAGCACGGTGGTGGTGCCCGGCCCCGACGTCGTCCAGGTCGCGCTGCTCGGGGAGCCCCCGCCGCCTCCGGCGCCCGCGCCGGTGGTGCGGCCCACCGACACGGTGGTGCCCGACGAGCCCGACGGCATCCGCATCCAGAAGGACCGTCCCAAGCCGAAGCCCGAGGTGAAGCAGCAGCCCAAGCCCAAGGAGCCGCCGCCGCCGGACGCGCGCCCCGCGCGCGACGAGGTGCCGCCCACCACCGCGCCGCGCTCGCGAGTCGTGCTGCCGTACGCGCCGGTGGGTGGCGGCATGGCCGGGCAGGTCGCGGTGGACGAGTCCAACTTCGAGTTCGCGTACTACCTGCAGATGGTGCGCGCGCAGGTCGCGCGCAATTGGACGCCGCCCGCGGGCAGCACGCCCGGGGCGCGCGTGCTGGTGCGCTTCCGCATCGCGCGCTCGGGCGCGATCACCGGGCTGCGCCTCGACACCGGTAGCGGCAACGGTCTGCTCGACCAGTCGGCCCTGCGCGCCATCGTCGTCACCCAGCAGCTCCCGCCGCTGCCGCTCGGCTACGCCGGGTCGGACCTCGGCATCCAGTTCGGCTTCGAGTACACGGGGACCCCATGACCCTTCGCCTGCTCACGCGTCGCGCCCTCGGTGCGCTCGCCCTCGCGCTCACGTTCACGTCGTACGCCGCGGCGCAGGGCGGCGACGTGCGCCTCGACGTGCGCAGTGGCGAGGTCGCGCGCCTGCCGCTGCTGTGCGAGGGCCTGAAGGGCCCCGCCACCGGGCCCGCCTCGGCGCGCATGGCGGACGACGTGCTCGCCGCCGACCTGCAGGCTTCGGCGGTGTTCGAGGTCCAGCGCGCGTGGGCGCCCGCGGGGGCGGCGGCGGCCGCCGCGCAGTTCGTCACGCTGGGCACGTGGTCGGTGTCGGGCTCGCAGGTGCGCTTCCGCGGCGAGTTGCGCGACCTGCCCGCGCGCCAGCTCATCCTCGCCAAGGACTACGCCGGTCCGGCCGCCGACTGGCGGCGGCTCGTGCACCGCTTCGCCGACGACTGCGTGCAGCAGATCACGGGCGAGCGCGGCGTCGCCGACACGCGCATCGCGTTCGTGGTGAAAGAGGGGCGCGACAAGGAGCTGTGGGTGATGGACGCCGACGGCGCCAACGCCCGACCGCTCACCGCCGACCGCTCCATCGCGCAGTCACCGTCGTGGTCGCCCGAGGGCTCGCTCCTGCTGTGGACCTCGTGGCGCGGGGGAGCGGGACCGGGCATCTGGGTGATGTCGCCCGAGCAGCGCAAGCCGTTCCTCGTCTCGGGCCGCAAGGGACTCAACACCAGCGCGTCGTACTCGCCCGACGGCCAGTACATCGTGTGCACGCTCTCGCTCGACGGCAACGCCGAGGTGTACCGGCTCGATGCGCGCGGCGGGAACCCGCAGCGCCTCACGAACAGCCGCTCGATCGACACCTCGCCGGCGTGGTCGCCCACCATGCGCGAGATCGCGTTCACCTCGGACCGCACCGGGCAGCCGCAGGTGCACGTCATGGACGCCGACGGCAGCAACCTGCGCCGACTCACCTACGACGCCGACTACACCGACTCGCCAGCGTGGAGCCCGAAGGGCGACCGCATCGCGTTCGTGAACCGCGTCGGGGGCGGGTTCGACATCTGGGTCGCCCGCGCCGACGGCAGTGGCGCGCGCCCCGTGGTCACGGGTGGCAACAACGAGAACCCGCGCTGGTCGCCCGATGGCCGTCACCTCGTGTTCGCGTCCGATCGCGACGGGGCGTACGGTCTTTGGGTCTCGTCCCTCGACGGGGCCATGCCCCGCAAGCTGGATACCGGTGGTCGCCGGGCGATGTCGCCCGCGTGGTCGCCTCGACGCTCGAACTGATCGCCCCGACCGGACAAGTCCATAGCAACCCCGAGAACCCCAAGGAGGATCCCATGAAGAGCCCCCGCACCCTCGCCCTCGCGCTCACCGTCCTCGTCGCCCTCGGCGCCGCCGGTTGCGGCAAGAAGAAGACCGTGACCCCGCCGGTGCCGCCCGCTCCCTCGGGCCAGACCGAGACCCCGACGCCCGCCCCCACGCCGACGCCCGCGCCCACGCCGGCGCCGACGCCCGCGCCCGCGCCGGTGCCCGGTGCGAGCGACCTGCAGATCGTGTACTTCGAGTACGACTCGTTCACGCTCTCGGACGGCGCGCGGGCCGCGCTCGACGCCAACGCCAAGCTGTTGCGCTCGAACCCCGGTCTGTCGGTGTCGCTCGACGGCCACTGCGACGAGCGCGGCACGGTCGAGTACAACCAGGCCCTCGGGCAGAAGCGCGCCGAGGCGGTGCTGCAGTACCTCGTCGACCAGGGCCTGTCGGGCGACCGGTTCCGCGCCGTGTCCTACGGTAAGGAGCGCCCGGTGGACGAGGGGCACGACGAGTCCGCGTGGGCGCGCAACCGCCGCGTGGAGTTCAGCGCCCGATGAGCGCCCTCGCGGGGCGGCGCGTCACCGGCGCGAGCGTGGCCGCGGTGTTGCTCGCGGCCTCGCTCGGGGCGCCGGGCTGCTACACCACGCAGATGCAGCTGCTCAAGTCCGGGCTCGACAGTCTGCGCACGCAGGTGGAGGTCATGGTGGTGCGCGACTCGATCGCGGCCCGCACGCTCGACGACACGCGGCGCGAGTTGGCCGAGCAGCGTGACCTGCTGCTCTCCACGCGTGCGACCGCGTCGAGCACGGCGCGCGAGACCGAGGAGACGCTGGGTCGCCTCGAGGGCAAGCTCGACGACATCATGGCGCGCTTCCGGATCGCCGCCGAGCGCGGATCCACGCGTCCGGGGGAGCCGGCTCCCGCCACCGGGGGCGGGGCACCGGCCGCGACCGGGCCGGCCCCGGTCGAGTTGTACGACCAGGCGACCACCGACCTCACGCAGGGCCGGTACGCCCTCGCGTTGGCCGCGTATCGCGAGTTCGTGCAGCGCTACGGGCAGATGGACCTCGCCGACAACGCGCAGTACGGCGTGGGTGAGTGCTTCTTCGCGCAGGCCCAGTTCGACAGCGCGGCGGTCGAGTACCGGCGCGTCGGCGAGCGCTGGCCGAGCGGGGAGCGCGTCCCGGCGGCGATCTACAAGATGGCGCTGTGCCTCGAGCGGCTCGGGCGTCGGGCCGAGTCCGTCAGCGCGTTCGAGGACCTCCTGAAGCGGTTCCCCCAGAGTGGCGAGGCGCAGCTCGCGCGTGACCGGGTCCCGCCGAAGCGCTGAACCCGCTCGCGGCAGCGCCGGACGTCGCGGCGCGGGGGCGTGCCACGCCCTCGCGCTCGCGGCGGCCCTCGCGCTGGCCACGGGGGCGCGCGCCGAGGATGCGGTCGTGCCGTACGCCTCGGTCCACGACAGCGCGTTCCGGGTGCGCGCCGAGGATGCGGTCGTGCCTTACGCCTCGGTCTACGACAGCGCGTTCCGGGTGCGCGCCGAGGGACTGCCCATCCGGCACGTCGAGGTGGCGTGCCGCGACATCTACGAACCCGTCCCACCGGGGCGGTTCGCCGGGCTGTACCGGGTCGCCAACCAACTCCACGTGCGCACGCGCCCGACCACGGTGCGTGCGCAGTTGCTGTTCGGCCCCGGCGATCGCTGGTCGGCCGAGCGCATGCTCGAGACCCAGCGCATCCTGCGCGACTTCGAGTTCCTCGAGCCCGACACCATCCGCGCGCGCATCGTGGGCGACTCGGTGGACGTGCTCGTGGGCACGCGCGACCAGTGGACCACGCAGCCCGAGGTGAACCTCGAGCGCGGCGGCGGGCGCACCTACGGCTCGGTCGGCTTCACCGAGCAGAACCTGCTCGGGCTCGGCGTGGGGGTGGAGTTCGTGTTCCGCGAGGAGCCCACGGGGCACACGCATTCAGCCGAGATCTCGGCGCGCCGCATCCTCGGCACCCAGCTCGAGGGGCGCTTCAAGGCGGGCACCGGGACGGGTGGGGTCGCCAACACCGTGCTGCTGCGCGACCCGTACCGCTCGCTCGACGACGACCGGGCGTGGACGACGGGGCTGTGGCGCGCGAGCGTGGACCAGATGCTGTTCCGCGACGGCCAGCTCTCGGCCCGCTTCCCGTTCGAGTCCAAGCAGGTCGCGCTCGAGTGGGGCACGGGCGAGCGGCGGGGGGATGGTGTGGTGCGCCGACTCACGGCCGCCTTCGGGATGCAGGACCGCCGCTACGGCCCCACCCGGCCCGAGCCGGGGGAGCCCGACCTGTTCCCCGGCGGCGATGAGGAACTCGACCTGCGCTGGCTCTCGGGCCGCATCACGCTGTGGCGGCCACGGTTCATCGAGCGGCGCGGCATCGAGTACTTCGACCCCGTCGAGGACTACGACGTCGGTCGGCTCGTGTCGTTCGAGACCGGGCTCATCCTGCGCGCACTCGGCAGCACCGCCGACGAGGGGCTGGTGCGACTGCGGCTCGAGGGCGGGCACGTCACGCGGCGGTTCGGGTTCGGGATGGCGCGCGCGCGCGTCTCGTCGCGCATCCGCGGCGGTCCGCGCGAGACACTCGCGCACCTCGACGCGCGCTGGGTGCAGCAACCGGCCCGCGACGTCGCGATCGTGTTCGCCGCGCTCGGGGACGCCGCCGACCGTGCGCCGCGCGAGGTGCAGTACGTGGTCGGCGGCCTGAACGGGCTGCGGGCCTACCCGGTGCAGGAGTTGGCGGGCACGCAGGTGTGGCGCTTCAACGCCGAGACGCGCTGGGTCGCGAAGCGCAGCGTCTGGGACGTCACCAGTATCGGCGGCGCGGTGTTCTTCGACTCCGCGCGCGCGTGGGGCACGGCCGGCGCGCCCGAGCCGTGGCACCTCGATGCCGGCTTCGGCCTGCGCCTGTCGTTCCCGCACGCCTCGTTGCACCAGGTGGCGCGCCTCGACGTGGCGTTCCCGCTCTCGCCCACGCGCGACGGCCGCCGGAGTCCGGTATTCTCCTTCGGTTCGTCGCAGGCGTTCTGACCGCGCCCGCGCTCCCGGTGTCCCGCGGGCGCGCGCGCCCCGTCCCGTGAGGCTCTCCATGCAGATCTCCGCCGTGCCGCTCGCGTTCCCGTCCGACTGCAACGTCGTCGTGGGGCAGTCGCACTTCATCAAGACCGTCGAGGACCTGTACGAGATCGTGGTCGGCACCGTGCCGCAGGCGCGCTTCGGCGTCGCGTTCTGCGAGGCCTCGGGCCCGTGCCTCATCCGACACGACGGCAACGAGCCGGAACTGGTCGAGGTCGCGGTCACGGCCGCGCGCGCGATCGGCGCCGGGCACGTGTTCGTGCTCGTGCTGCGCGGGGCGTACCCCATCAACGTGCTGCCCGCCATCAAGGCGTGCCCCGAGGTCTGCCGCGTGTTCTGCGCGACCGCGAACCCGCTGCAGGTGCTGGTCGTCGAGTCGCCGCAGGGTCGCGGGGTGGTCGGGGTGGTGGACGGATCCTCGCCCCGTGGCGTCGAGGGCGACGCCGAGCGCGAGCAGCGGCGCGCGTTCCTGCGCACCATCGGCTACAAGCGGTGAGCCCGACGCTGCGCTTCGGCACCTCGGGCATCCCGCGCACCAGCGCCAAGCCCGGCACCGTGCACGGCATCCGGCGGGCGCGCGAGTTGGGCCTCGACCACCTCGAGATGGCATGGGTGAACGGCGTGCGCATGTCGGACGAGTCCGCCGACGCCATCCGCGAGGCCGCCCGCGAGTGCGACGTCACGCTGACCGCGCACGCGCCCTATTACGTCAACCTGTGCGGGGCGGCCGACGTGGTGGAGCGCAGCCACGCCCGCCTGCTCGAGTGCGCCCGCCTGGGGGCGCGCTGCGGGGCCCGTTCGTTCTGCTTCCACGCCGGCTTCTACGGCACGCTCGCCCCCGAGCAGGCGGCCGCCCGCGTACGCGAGGAGTTGGAGGCGCTCGCCGGTGCGGCGCGCGCGGCCGGCTACGCGATCGACGTCCGCACCGAACTCACCGGCAAGGCCACGCAGGTGGGCTCGCTCGAGGAGGTGCTGGACTGGAGCGCTGCGGTGCCCGGGGTGCTACCCTGCGTGGACTTCTCGCACCGCTACGCGCGCGACCTCGGGGCGCACAACACCTACGACGAGTTCGTGGGCACGCTGCGCGCGATCGAGGCCCGGCTCGGGCGGGCGGCCCTCGACGCGCTGCACATCCACATCTCGGGCATCCAGTTCGGGCCCAAGGGGGAGCGCCGCCACGAGCCGTTGCTCGAGACCGCGTTCGCGTGGCGCGAGCTGCTGCGCGCGCTCAAGGACCTGCGCGTCGGCGGTTGGGTGGTGAGCGAGAGCCCGTGCATGGAGGACGACGCGCTGTTGCTTCAGACGACCTACCGGGACCTGTGAGCCCCGGCGGAGGAGCCCGCACCGTGCTGAAGAGTCACGTCTTCGAGAACGTCGGTCCGTTCGGTAACAACGTGTACGTGGTGTACGACCCCGAGTCGCGCGAGGCCGCGGTGCTCGACGTGGGCTTCGAGCCGCAGCGCGTCGTGGACTGGGTTCGCGCGCAGGGGCTCCAGGTGCGCTGGCTGCTGGCCACGCACGCGCACTACGATCACGTCGCCTCCATGCACGCGCTCGCGACCGCGTTCCCGGTCCCGTTCGCGCTCCACCCGCTCGACCGCCCGCTGCTCGACAACGTCGCGCTGCAGGGCTCCATGTTCGGCCTGCCCGCGGTGCCGGTGCCCGAGGTGGGGCTGGAACTCGCCGAGGGCATGCGCATCCCGCTCGGGGCGGAGTCGCTCGAGGTCCTGCACACGCCGGGGCACGCGCCCGGGCACGTGACGTTCCGCCACGGCGACACGCTGTGGTCGGGCGACGTGCTGTTCGCGGGCTCGGTCGGGCGCACCGACCTGCCGGGCGGGTCGTGGGAGGTGCTCGAGCGCACCATCCGCGAGCGCCTGTTCCCGCTCGGAGATGCGGTGCGCGTACTGCCCGGCCACGGGCCCGCGACCACGATCGGTGCCGAGCGGCGCGACAACCCGTTCGTGGGCGAGCGCGCGGGGCAGCGGTGAGTACGCATCCGGGCGATTGGGTGGCGCGCCTGCGCCTGCACCCGAGCGCGTTCGTGGCGCCGGGGGCAACGGTGGTGGGCGACGTCGCGCTCGGGGAGTCCGCGAGCGTGTGGTTCGGCACCGTCATCCGCGGGGACACCGCACCGGTCACGATCGGCGCGCACACCAACCTGCAGGACCTCACGCTCGTGCACGTGGACCACGACGCCCCCACGGTGGTGGGCGACCGCGTCACGGTGGGGCACCGCGCCATCGTGCACGGCTGCACCATCGGGGACGATTGCCTCATCGGCATGGGGGCGATCGTGCTGTCGAAGGCGGTGATCGGGGCCGGCTCGCTGGTGGGCGCGGGCGCACTCGTGCGCGAGGGGCAGGAGATCCCGCCGGGCTCGCTGGCGCTCGGCGCACCCGCCCGCGTCGTGGGCCCGGTGAGCGAGGCGCACCGGGCGGCCATCCGCTCGGGCGCGGCGCACTACGCCGAGCTCGCGCGTTCGTACCGCGCGCGCGGGTTCGCCCAGCCGTTCCCCGCGCCCGACCACGACCCCGGCATCACGCCCGGCGGCCCGGGGCCCATGACCTACGCCGAGTGGGGTCGCGTACTGGCCTCGCTCGCCGAGTCGCCCGAGGCCGTGGCCGACGCGCTCGCCGAGTCGCCCGAGCGCGTGCGCACGCGTCCCGCACCCGGACGCTGGAGCGCGCTCGAGGGGCTGGCCCACCTGCGCGATGCCGACCTCGACGTGTTCCTGCCGCGGCTCGAGGCCGTGCTCGCCCGCGACGGGGCCGAGGTGCCCGCGGTGGACCTCACCGATGCCGCGCGCCTCGCGGGCTACGCCGCGTTGGATCCCGCCGCGGTGCTCGCCGACTGGCGCCGTGCACGCGCGCGCCTGCTCGCCCGACTCGCCCCGCTCGGGCGCAGCGAGTGGGCACGCGTCGGCGTGCACTCGACGCGCGGCGCGTTCCCGCTGGGCGCGATGGTGCGCGAGTGGGTCGAGCACGACCTCTCGCACCGTCGGCAACTGCGGCTCGCCCTGGGGCTCGCGTCATGATCGTGGTCGCGCCGCTCGCGCGCTCGCCGCAGTTCGAGCGCCTGCTCGCGGCGACCGGCGTGCCCGTGCACGCCGCGCGTCCTGCGGGGCTCGCGTCCGGCACCCCGGTCACCGTGGTGTTGGGCGATGCCGAGCCGGGGCCCACGCCCGCCGCGCTCGCGCACGATGCGCCGGGCGTGCGCCTGCTCGTGCTGTCGCGGCTCGGCGCGCATCCCGACGCGCGCGCGACCACGCTGCGCCGACTGTGGCGGCTCGAGGAGGATGCGCGCGCGACCGGCGTGCCCACGCTCACGCTGCGCCTGGCGCCCATCGTGGGCTGCGACGCCCCGTTGTGGGCGCGCCTGGCGACCCGCCCGGTGCTGCCGGGGCAGGGGCGGCGACTCGTGGACCCGGTGCATCGCGACGACGTCGTGGCCACGCTCGTGCGGGCGTTCGGCGAGCCGTCGTGGGGCACGGAGTGGTACGAGGTCGCCGGCGCGGAGCGCTTCTCGTGGGCCGAACTGGCCGAGGCCGCGCAGCACGGCCCGCGTGCCACGGTCGCCCCGGCGTGGGAGCCGTCGCTCGACGAGATCGCCGAGCACCGTCTGGCCGAGTCCGAGCCGTGGGCGAGCCGGTTCGGGATCGCCCCCACGAGCGTCGCGGCGTGGGCGCGCGCGGGGGTGGCGTGAGCGCCGCCCGTCGCACGCCGCGGCGTCCCCGCACCGCGGTGCGCGCTACCGCGCAGCGGCCCCGCACCGGGGCGCACGCCGCCGCGCAGCGGCCACCGCGGGCCATCGGTGCCGTGGTCGTGACCGTGAGCGACACGCGCCGCGGCGCGGACGACACGAGCGGTGCGCTCGCCGAGCGCCGACTGGTGCGCGCCGGGGCCGTGGTGACGCGGGCCTGGGTGCCCGACGAGGTCGCCGCCATCCGGCGCGCGGTGCGCGCCGCGCTCGCGCGCCGGACGGTGGACCTGGTGCTGCTCACGGGTGGCACCGGGGTGGCCCCGCGCGACGTGACGCCCGAGGCCGTGGAGCCGCTGCTCGACCGTCCGCTGCCCGGGTTCGGGGAGCGCTTCCGGGCGCTCTCCGAGCGCACCGTGGGCTCGGCCGCGTGGCTGTCGCGGGCCGGGGCCGGGGTCGCGCGCGGGCGGCTGGTCGTTTACCTTCCGGGGTCCACCGGTGCCGTCCGGCAGGCCCTCGACGAACTGCTCGTCCCCGAGTTGGGTCATCTCGTGCGCCTGCTGTCCCGGACCTGACGCGCGCCCTCGAACACCCCCTCGCAGGAGTACCCATGTCGATCCGTCCCGACCATTGGATCCGCAGGATGTGCAAGGAACACGGCATGATCGAGCCGTACGAGGAGAAGCAGGTCCGTCAGGGCGTGATCTCCTACGGCGTGTCGAGCTACGGCTACGACATCCGCGTCGCCGACGAGTTCAAGATCTTCACCAACGTCATGAGCAC
>JBJTRI010000171.1:0-25396 GCA_046076045.1 bacterium | reverse complement strand
TCCACGAGCACGTCCGCGATGCTGTAGCCCGCGCCTGGCGTGATCGTGAACGCCAGGCTGTCGCCGTGGCTCACGCTCTGGTTGCCGCTGGGCGAGATCGAGCCGCCCGCGCCCGCGGAGGCGGTGATCGTGTACGAGTTCAGGACGAACGAGGCCGCGATGGTCCGGTTCGCCGTCACGTTCGTGAACGTGTACGAGCTCACTGCCCCCACCGACACGCCATCCACCAGCACGTCCGCGACGCTGTGGTTCGCGTCCGGCGTGATCGTGAAGGCCAGGCTGTCGCCGTGGTTCACCGTCTGCGCGCCGACCGGCGAGATGGTGCCGTTCGCGCCCGCCGACGCGGTGATTGTGTACGTGTTGAGCACGAACGAGGCCGCGATGGTGCGGTTGGCCGTCACGTTGGTGAACGTGTAGCTCGAGACGGCACCCACCGACACGCCATCCACCAGCACGTCCGCGACGCTGTAGCCCGTCGCCGGCGTGATCGTGAAGGCCAGGCTGTCGCCGTGGTTCACCGTCTGCGCGCCGACCGGCGAGATGGAGCCGTTCGCACCCGCCGAGGCGGTGATCGTGTAGGTGTTGATCGCGAACGAGGCCACGATGGTGCGATTGGAGGTCACGTTGGTGAACGTGTAGCTCGAGACCGCCCCCACCGATACGCCGTCCACCAGCACGTCCGCGATGCTGTAGCCCGTAGCCGGCGTGATGGTGAACGCAAGGCTATCGCCGTAGTTGACCGCCTGCGCACCGACCGGCGAGATCGAGCCGCCCGTGCCCGCCGAGGCGGAGATCGTGTAGCTGAGCAGCTCTCCGACATGGTAGTCGCTGAAGGCCGTGAGCCCGGTCGCCTGGGTCGAGGTCGCGGTGCGCGTGCCGACCGTAGGCCGCGACCAAGTACCACCCGTGTTCTTCGCGACCGCGAGAGCAGCTGTGCTCGCGGAGCCCTTCACGTCACCAGCGACGAAGTTGAAGGTGCCGGAGTAGTTGTCGAACCCGATACCCGAGTTGGTGAGTGCCCACTTGCGATCGACGTACTTGGTCGTGCTGAGCCCAGAGCCGGCAGGCGGCGCCCCGGCCGCGCCCGCGACCGTCCCGAGCAGGGTGCCTGAAGTTGAGACGTTCCCGAAGGAGATCGCCATCGGGGTGTAGCTGGTGGCGTCGCCCAAATGGAATGTGCGGCTCACCGCACTGCCGGTGGGAACACCCATCTCAAGGTTGCCCACCACGTAGCCGGTCGAGCGCGAGGTCGCGGCCGCGTTGCCGAGGATGAGCTTGTTCGCACCGGTGGTGACTCGGCTCGTGCCCAGACCGAGCTCGGAGTTCACCGTCATGTCATTGGCGAGCGTGAGGCCCGATGCGTTGTTGTTGTAGAGGTAGTCGAAGGTCGTGGCACCCGTGAGCGTCTGGGCGCTGGAGCCCGAGAAGAAGACGGCTCGGGCATTCGGTGTGAAGCTGCCGCTGTTGCTCCAGTTGCCGCCGTAGAGGTTCAGGTCACCACCCAGCGAGCTCGACAGCTTGAGGGTCGCGCCGCTGGCGATACTCACGCCACCCGAGACGTTGGCCGAGTCGGCCACGGCACCGAAGTCGATCGTACCGGCATCGACGCGCAGCGCATTGGCGATGGACCACTTGCCCGTGCCACGAGTGATGGAGTTGCCGGAACTGTTCATGGTGAAGTCGTAGACCGAGATGCTGCCGAAGCTCGAGACGCTGGAAGCGTCCGTGAAGCAGTACGAGTTGCGGCTGAACGGGGTCTGCGAGCTGGTCGAGACGGTGTAGTAGCGCGACCACCGGGCCGCGGAACCGATCGTCACGCCACCCCCGGAGCCGGGGTTCTCGGTCGGCATCGACGCGTACGCACCGCCACCCGAGAAAGCGACGTAGCCGAACCAGTTGTAAGCAGACGGCCGACCGCCGATGGCGGACCACGGGATCGCGATCTCGCGCGTATTCCCAGCACCGGAGCCGGACTCGGCATAGGTACCGAAACCACTTGTCGCAGCGGACCACCCGCCCGCCCCGTCCGCCGTCCGGTACTCCCGATAACCGCTCTTGAAGTAGACGACCAGGTCGGCTCGGAACGGAAGCGCCGCGAAGCTGGACCCGTCGTAGGTGCTGAATCCCGTCAGGTTGCCGTCGGTGTTGGTGCCGCCGTTGACGGTGGTGAGTGGATTCTTGTCGAGGTACAGCACTGCGGCTTCGGTGGTGTTCGTCGAGGCGACGCCGACGTACAGGAAAGTCGTATCCGACCGCATGTACCACGTGCCCGTGCTGCTGCTCTGCTGGTTCGCCCCATCGGCGTGAGTGCCGTACTCACCGACCGCGATGGTGCCGTCGATGCTGCCCGCGGCAGAGAAGTTGTCGATGGCGATGCTCGGGCGAGAGCCGCCACCCGTCGAGTCTCGAGACACCCAACGCAACTGCACGACCGACTGGTTGTCGCAGACGGCTGGCAGCACCACGGACTTGGACTCGATCTTCTGTCCCGCGGTACCAGTCGTCTGCGCAGTCGTGTTGTTGGCGTAGTCCAGACCGGCGAGCGTCGTGAAGGCCCCGGTCGCACCCACCCGGTACTGTAACGTCGTGAGGGAGATACGAGTGTTGGTGGTCCCGTCGTAAGGGTTCCGGATCGTCATGATGTCGTAGCCGATCTTGATGCCGCGCTGCCCGGTCGTGTTCAGGGCGACGGCGATCGAGGCATCGACCGATCCGGAGTTCAGGTAGCCTGGCTTGTCGAGGTAGTTGTAGATGGCTCCAGTCGTGGAACCCGCGGTGCCGCTCGCTGTCATCACCCGGTCAGCGGTCGCGGCGGTGGTGCGGTACGACGCCCCCGCAGCCGAGCCGATCGTCCAGCCCTGCCACCCCGCAGGCAGCGCCGTGCCGGTGGCCGGAGAGAGGCTGCTGAAGTTCTGCGTATAGGGCAGCGACTGCGCGGTGGGGTTCGTCTGCGCGGACGCCACCGACACGAGTCCGAACGCGAGTACGGCGACGAGGGACGACACGAGCGCCAGCACGCGCTCGCGCGGGGCCTTGCACGACGAGTTCAGCAAGGGGGACATGCCTGCCTCCAACCTACCGTCGAGGAACTGGGGGGAAGGGGATGTGCGGCCAGTACCGGATCGAATCGAATCCGCGGCAGTGGAAGCGAGCAGCGGGAAGAGCACAGGACGCGGGGGTATGCACTGAGCGTCGAGAACACGGCAGCGAGGGCGCACCGTCCGCCGTCGCACGCGTTCGCTCGAGTCCTCTCCGGACTCCGTCGCGCGAATGCGCGCCGAACCGCGCGAGGGGACGCACGGTCATGGGGCCGGGATCGATGCGTCGACCACGAGTGATGCGAGTTGAACTCCAGCGGGATGCAACTGCGGGACACACGCCCCCGGGAACACCTTCCGGCGGAAAAGCCGGAAGAGGGGGAATCCTTGAATGTTATGGATTGGCGATGAAGGGGCGCAACGACTTTCGGGGGTATGGGCCGGGAGAGTCGCCACGCAGGCTGCAATGGCATTGCGAATTGACGGTCGGCAGGCGAGTCGCGTTTGGCGGGCCCGACCAGAGGCTCGTTCCATCGAACCACACGGTCAGCCCTCCCGCGGCCCCCCGAGAGCAGGGCGACGCCCCTGTGGCCTCCCCCCTGCCCCACAAGACGACGAGCTCGTGTCCGGAGGCGCCGGGCACGAGCTCGTACGAAGGCCTTGCGGCCCTGAGGGTTGATTCAGTAGTGGATGGTGAACCGGAGCGTCCCCAGGAGCCAGTCGGTCCGCTCGACCGGGACGTAGCGGAGGCCGGCCTCGAGCCCCACCGCCACGACGGTCTGCCGACGCGGCAGGGCGGAGATGTCGAGCGCGAACTCGGGCTGCACCTCGTCCACGGCCAGGTCGAGGAAGCCGGCCCCGCCACCGCCCACCTGCAGGGCGGCACGTGCAGCGGCGATGCCGGGGCCGAACGAGACGCGCGTGATCGGCCCCGAGGCGGGCAGCCAGTGTGCCTGAAGCGCGACGTCGAGCATGCTGTAGTCCAGTCCGGCGGCGATGCTGCCGCGATTCACGTCCTTCGTGCCCAGCAGGGCGAGCCCCAGCACCGGGCCGACGCGCCAGCGTGGAGCGACCGGATAGTCCACCCCGCCCGCGACCGAGAGCGAACCACCCGGCGAGAACTCGTCCGACCACAACCGGCCGTAGCCGATCGAGACGTGACCGCGCCACGGCTCGATCCGCATGCCCGCCAGCGCCGACGACGGGAGCGCGACGAGCAGGGCGAGAACGAGCAGTGTGCGAGCGCGAACCATGACGCCTCCGGAGGTTTGCGAGCGGCGGGATCGTGATGGCCGTGGGTACGGCAGCGCGAATCGTGACGAGGCCGTGGCCGGACAAGCAGCGAGCCCACGGCGGGAGTCCCACCGCGGGCTCGTCACGAGTCTACGGGCGCGCACCGGAGGGCGCAACGCTCACAAGGTCACTTCGGGTCGTCGCCTTCCGAGCCCCCGCAGTCCTCGCCGTACGCGCGGCGCATGGCCTCGGCCAACTTGTCCACGAGCGACTCGGGCATGCGCACCTCGGTACCGCCCTGCGAGACGCGGATGATGCTGCGAAGCTGGTCCACCTCGATGCGGCAGTGTCCGCAGCCGCCGAGGTGAAGGTCGACCGCGGCGACCAACTCGGCGTGAGCCTCCTCGTCGAGGTACTCCGCGAGCTGTTCGATGACCTCCTGGCAGGTCAGCTTCCTCACGGGACGAGCCTCCCCTCGGGAGGCAGCGAGGCCGAAGTGTGGGTCATGGGCGCGACTCCGAGTTCAGGGGGGGCGAGGGCACTGGGGCTCTTCGACTGACTCCGGTCGTTCCGATGCGCGACGGGTCCCGAGGTTGCGGGGAATCTCGTGTCACGGAGGGATTTCCTGCGCCGGAGCATACCCCGGACGGAGAGCGACTTGGTGACCCGTGCTGGGATCGAACCAGCGACACCCTGATTAAAAGTCAGGTGCTCTACCAGCTGAGCTAACGGGTCCCGAGCCACGACCGATCCCCTTATAGCGAGTCCGGCGGGGGCCGTCCACCCCGTGCCCGACCCACGGATGGCGGGGCTCAGCACCCCCCCACGCAAGACCGCGCCTCCTCCTGCCGATACCCCCCGGGCGGCCCTTGAGGCGGCCGCAGGCCCGACCATGCCCCGGAGTACCCCCATGCCCGCGAGTCCCCGCGTAACCCACACGAATCCGACCTGTGTCCGCCCGGCGCACAAAGGGTCGTGCGCGTGCGCTCGCGGGGCTATGCTGCGCCGCCATGCGGGGCGCGGGTGGACCGTGGCCCCCGGGCGCCCGGAGGCGGAGCCGCGATGAGCCTGATGAACCCGTCGGTGCAGAAGGACGAGCGGTCGTGGCGCAGTGACCCGGCGGGTCGCTTGATCGCGCTCGTCACCACGCTCGTCGCGGGCATCATCCT
This sequence comes from bacterium, assembly GCA_046076045.1. Taxonomy (GTDB): domain Bacteria; phylum Eisenbacteria; class RBG-16-71-46; order RBG-16-71-46; family RBG-16-71-46; genus JAIOPA01. The sequence continues at coordinate 19,956 of JBJTRI010000171.1, read as the reverse complement.
GGGGATCCAGTACTGGACCCCGAACAAGCGCGTCATCCCGGTCGTGGTCGCGATCGGCGTGTTCGGCATCGCGTGGCGCCTCAGCATGATGGCCGCCGTCAACCTGCTCGTCTTCCTGCTGCCCTATCCCAAGGGCACCGTCTTCGGCAGCACGAACCTGGCGTTCATCCTGCTCGTGTTCGTGATCTGGCTGCTGCGCGTCTCGCTGCGCATGAACCCGCGCCCGCGCTCCACCCCCGTGGACCTGCCGATCGCCGCGTTCCTACTGTGGGGCGTGCTGTCGTTCTACAACGTCCAGAACGAGGTCGCGCTCGGCAAGGGCCTGAGCAACTTCCTGCTGCTCGTCGCCTCGGTCATCTACTTCTACCTCATCGTCAACAACGTCCGCACACCGCGCGACCTCGAACGCTTCAACCAGGCCCAGCTCATCACCGCATTCGGCATCTTCGTGTTCGCCTTCGTCGAGTCGCGGTTCCCGGGGCGAGTCATCATCCCCGGCCTCATCGACTTCACCGCCACGATCGGCAGCGAGTTCAATACCCGAGACGTGCGCGTGGGCTCGAGCTTCCGCGACTACGAGCTGCTCTCGGAGTACTGCGGCCTCATGTTCCTGCTGTGCGTGTTCCATCTGGTCCGGGCACGCACGCAGATCTCGGCGCTCATCCTGTCGCTGCTCACGCTGTTCGCGCTCTACACCATGTTCACCACGGTGACGCGCGGCGTCATCATCGCGCTCGCGCTGGCGCTCCCGGTCGCGTTCTACTCCATGCGCAAGCGACTGAACCCGGTGAAGTTCATCACCGCGGTCTCGGGCATACTCGCGCTCGCCATCACCATGAACGCGTTCGTGGCCACCTACACGAACACCGGCGACCTCTTCCTGCGCCTCAGCGAGACCAAGGTCGTGCACGGCGTCATGCCCGAGGCCCGCGAGGCGACGTGGACGAACGCCTGGAACCGTGCGCTCGTGCACCCCATCCTTGGGCAGGGCCCTTACTACGACGAGATGGTCGGCTACTCCTGGTACTGGCCACACAACGTCTACCTGTTCATCGCCAACCTGTACGGCTTCCCCGGCCTGCTGTTCTTCCTCGCGCTCATGTTCGGCATCTGGCGGATAATCCGGCCCACGACCGACGACATCCGACACGAGAGCTACCCGGACGCCTTCATGATCGTGGCGCGAACGCAGTTCGTCATGTTCGCGCTCAACGAGCTCAAGATCGACTTCCTGCGCAACCCGATCTACCAGTTCCAGGTCTGGCAATTGTTCGGGACCTGGACGGTGGCGTACCTGGTGTCGCGCGAGCACGGCCTGCTCGCGCGCGGTCAGCGCTCGGCGCCGGAGCCCTCACCCGCACCCTCGCCGGAGCCGCTGCGCGCAGCGTCCTGACCCGGGCGCGCACGCGGCTCGGCGTCGTCCGCGAGCACGCGGGCGGCCGGCGTCTCGGTGTCGTCGAACTGCCCGCTGCGGGCGGCCCACACGAACCCGGCCACCGCGGCCGCAACCACGAGCAGGGCGAGCGGTAGGACGACCGCGATGATGCTCACGCGGCGCCCCCGTCGAACGTCCGCCCGCGCCACGCCAGCAGTACGACGCTGAGCGAGCTCACGGGCATGGCGATCGCCGCCACGAGCGGGTTCACCAGCCCCGCGACCGCGCACACCGCCCCGACCACGTTCCACACCAGCGACAACCCGAGCCCGGCCCGGATGACGCCCAGCGTGCGGCGCGCGCCCGAGGTGAGCGCGGCGAGCGCCGCGAGACCCGGACGCGACAGGTAGACGTCGGCCGCGGCCAGACAGGCCTCGGCCCCGCCCCGCACGCCCACGCCCACGGTCGCACGCGCGATGGCGGCGGCGTCGTTCACCCCGTCGCCCACCATCACCACGCGCCCGTGCGCGGACAGCCGCTCGATCTCGGCGCGCTTGCCCTCGGGGGACACGCCCCCGCGCATCTCGTCGGCCGCGAAGCCCAACGCGCGGCCCGTGGCCTCGACCACCGCGGGGTCGTCGCCCGAGAGCAGCCGCAGGTGCCATCCCTCGGTCCGTAGGCGCGTCAGGGTGGCCTCCGCGTCGGGCCGCACGCGATCCCCGAACGCGGCCCGGGCGACCACACGGCCATCCACCGCCACCCACACGGGCGTGCTCGTGGCCTCGGAGAGGCCCAGCGTGGTGTGGAGGTCGCTCGGGCCCACGAGCGAGCGGATCCAGGTCGGCGAGCCGACCGCGACCGCGCACCCGGCGACCGTGCCGGTGACCCCGGCCCCGATCCGCACGCGCACGTCGCTCGCCTCGGCTGGACGAACCTCGGGCCACGCCTCGGCGAACGCCGCCGCCACCGGGTGGGTGGCGTGCGCCTCGAGCCCCAACAACCATGCGCGCAGCACCTCGGGCCCCTGCCACTCCACCAACACCGGCCGCCCCTCGGTGAGCGTGCCGGTCTTGTCGAGCACGAGCGTGCCCGGCACGGCCAGCGCCTCCAACGCGTCACCGCCCTTCACGAGCACGCCCGAGCGCGCCGCGCGCCCGATGGCGACCGTCACCGCGAGCGGCGTGGCGAGCGCGAGTGCGCACGGACAGGTCACGATGAGCAGCGCGATGGCGTGGTCGAGCGCGGCCGAGGGGTCGAGCGGCCGCCAGTACGCCCACGTGCCGAGTGCGAGCAGCAGCACGACGACCACGAACGCGCCGGCGAGCCGGTCGGCCGTACGCACGACCGGCGCGCGGCGCGCGGTCCCGAGCTCGACCTCGCGCAGCAGGTGCGCGAGCCGCGTATCCTCCCCCGCCCGCTCGACGCGCACGAGCAGCGTGGGGCCGCGGTTCACGGTGCCCGCGTACACGGTGTCGCCTGGCGCGACCGGGCGCGGCCGCGACTCCCCGGTGAGGAGCGCATGGTCGAGCGAGCCCGCACCGTGGGCCACCACGCCATCGGCCGGCACGGTCTCGGAGTGGCGCACCTCGACCACCATGCCCGGCAGCAGTGCCTCGCTGGGCAGGTCGCTCACCGTGTCGCCCTCGCGTACCCGAGCCGAGGCGGGCGCGAGGCCGTACATCAACTCGGCCGAGTCGGCCGCGGCGCGCGCGGCGCGCTGCTGCAGGAACCGGCCCACGAGCAACAGGAAGACCAGCATGGCGACACCGTCGAAGTAGACCGGGCCGCGGTCGGTGACCGTGTTCACGAGTCCGCGCCCGAACGCGGCGAGCAGTGCGACCGCGACCGGCACGTCCATGTGCAGCATGCGGGCGCGCAGCGAACCCCACGCCCCGCGCAGGAACACCCGACCGGGACCGAACAGTGCGGGCGCGGTGAGCAGCAACGAGACGTAGCGGAAGTAGCGCGTCCACTCGCGCTCCATCCCGTCGAAGACCCCCGAGTAGAGCGCGAGCGCGGCCAGCATGGTGTTCGCTGCGAGTGCGCCGGCCACCCCGATGCGCACCAACATGGCGCGATCCTCGGCCCGACGCTGGTCGTCGGCGCGTCCCCCGCGGAACGGGTGCGCGCGGTAACCGAGCGTGTCGAGGAAACGTGCGACCGCCGACAGGCGGACGCGTTCGGGATCCCACGTCACGCGCACGCGTCCGCGCGACAGGTCGAGTTCCGCCGACGCCAGTCCGGTCAGCGCGGTCGGGATGCGCTCCACCAACCAGACGCACGACGGGCAGTGCACGCCCTAGAGGTACAGGTCGGTCTCGTCGAGCCCGTCGCGGCGCCGGCGCACGTGACGCGAGCGGAAGGCGTCGTGGTCGAACTCCTCGAAGCTGCGACCCGTCGCCTCGACCCGCTGCTCGCGCCGCGTCGCCATGTCGTAGTAGCGCTCGAGCCCGAACTCGTGCAGCACCTGCCACGCGGTCGCACAGCCCGTGCAGCAGAACGGCCGTGCGCCATCGTACGGCAGCCGACCCTCGGGCACGGCGAGCCCGCAGTGCGCGCACGAGACCACCGCGGCGTGCGGCGCGAGGGTGTCAGCGACCGCCATGCGCGTGCTCCTCCCCCGCCTCGGCCGGCGCCCCCGCGGGCGCGCCCATCGCCTCACCGTGCATCGCGTGCCCCGCATGTGCGCCATGCCCGGCGTGACCCGTGTGCGGACGGAATCGACCGCCCACGGTGAGCAGCCCCACCACGATCATCGCGATCGCCGTCACCACGGGTAGCCGGGCGCGCAGCGGCGCGAGCGTGCGGCCGGCGGCGAGCCCGAGGGCGGCGAGCACGGGCAGCGTGCCGACCCAGAACGCGGTCATCACGAGCGCACCCCCGACCGGACGACCGGTGCCCGCCGCGGTCGCGACGAACGCCCACAACCAACCGCACGGCAGGAGCGCGGTGAGCGCCCCCATGACCAGCGTGCGCGGCACGAGCGGCCACTCGCGCACCCCGCGCAGTCCCGCCCCGACCACGCGCGCGAACGGGGCCGGGTCCGCGGACGGCACGCCGCGCTGTCCAGCAGCCTGCAGTAACGCGAGCACGCCGCTCGCCACGAGCAGCACGCCGGTGAGCACGGCCGCCGCATGCGGCAGCCCGAGCGGCGCGAGGGTGCGGTCCACCCCGGCACCGATCGTGCCCGCGAGTATGCCCAACACGATGTAAGCGGCCCCGCGGCCGGCATGCCACGCGACCTGCGAGGCGAGCGGGCGGCCCTGGCCCGAGACGGCGCACACGAACCCGCCGCACATCGCGGCGCAGTGCAGGCTGCCGAGCAGGCTCGCGCCCAGCACCGAGCCGAGGAGCGCGATCACCGCCCCCCTCCGGGCGACTCGGCGTGTCCCCTCGTCACGAACCGCTCCTGGTCGCGCGTCGCGGTCACCGTGACCTCCCAGCGCCCGACGTGCGGCAGGCTCACCGGGGCCTCGTAGCGACCGGGCTCGGCCTCGACCAGCATCCAGCGCTCGGGCCGCGCCGGCGCGAGGTTGTGCACACCCGTCGCACTCACCGCCGCTCCGTGCACCGGAACGCCGAGCGAATCCCGGAGGGTCACCCGTACCCGCTCGGCACCGTCGGCGATCGTGAACTCGGACGAGGCCCGCCAGCCCAGCCGCGCGCTGCGGACGCGCTCGGCCTGCGTGCTGTCCCACGCGAGGGCGCGGCGGTAGTAGTCCGGCTCGGGCGTGGCGGCATCGGGCCCGCTCGCGGCGCGGAGCAGCACCACGTTGGCGACCACGGTCACCGCGAGCACACCGACGATCGCGAGCGGCCACACCTTCGCGGCGTTCATCGGACGACCGCGCCGTCTTCGGGGTCGGGACCGAGCAGCGACCACTCCTGCCGCTCCCGCCACCCCGAACCGTCGGTGAGTTCGAAGGCGACCGTGCGACGACCATCGTGGAAGCCGTACGGCGGCGTGATCACGAACACGGTCGTGGTCGCCATGGCCATGGGTCGCAGCGGGAACGGGTTCACCGGCACCACGAGACGCGCGTCGTCGGCACCCGTGAGCGCGAGGCGCACCTCGCGGCCCGCGTCCACGCGGTTCACGAACTTGATGCGGACCTGGTGCAACAGGGTGCCGTCGTGCTGGATCACATACGGCTCGCCCTTGCCCCGCAGCAACGTGACGTCGAGGTTCCGACGCGTGAACAGCACGCCCAGGAACAACCCGCCGGTGACGAGCAGCACGACGGGATACAGCAGGACGCGCGGGCGCAGCCACGACGTCGCACGGCGCTCGAAGCCGTCGCGTGAGCCGTAGCGGATGAGGCCCTGGGGACGGCCGAGCTTCGTCATGACGCGATCGCAGGCGTCCATGCACTGCGTGCACTGCAGGCACTCCATCTGCAGGCCGTCGCGGATGTCGATCCCGGTGGGGCACGTCTGCACGCACATGCGGCAGTCCACACAGTCGCCCGCGATCACGGGCAGGGAGCGGGCTCCACCCTTCATGCGGGGCTCGCCCCGCAGGGTGTCGTAGCCCACCACCATGGAGCGACGGTCGAGCAGCACGGACTGCAGGCGTCCGTAAGGGCACGCGACGAGACAGGTCTGCTCGCGGAACCATGCGAAGTCGAGGAAGACCGCGACCGTGGTGCCGAGCATGACGAGGAACGAGGTCGGGTGCTCGAAGGGCGAGCGGCGCACCCAGACCGCGAGCCGCTCCACCCCCACGAAGTACGAGAGGAAGGTGTGCGCGAGCACGCACGCGAGCACCGCGAACACGAGATACTTGAGCACTCGGCGCAGCGGCAGCCCGCCCTGCCGGTCGAGCGCCTCGACGCCCCGCGGTCCGCCCTCGATGGCGTACTCGATCGGGCGGTACAGGAACTCCATGTACACGGTCTGCGGGCACGCCCACCCGCACCAGACGCGTCCCAGCACCGCCGTGACCAGGAAGATGCCGATGAGCGTGCTGATCATGAGCAGCATGAACAGCACCGTGTCGGTGGCGAGGAAGCGCGCGCCGAACAACAGGAACTCGCGCTGGGGCAGGTCGAGCAGGACGGCCGGCCGACCGTGCATCTTCACGTAAGGCAGCAGGAGGAAGAACGCCATGAGGAACCATGCCAGCGCCCGACGCCGCTGCCACCATGCCCCGTGTGCGGGGCGCGGTCGCGGCCAGCGGCGCGAACCGTCCTCGTTCATCGTGGACAGCACGCGACCGGGTGCGCTCGGGATCACCGGTTGGACGGCCATGGCCCTCTCCTCCCCGGACGGTGCGGGCTCACTCCCGCTCCTCGTCCGCCTCCACCTTGCTGCCCTGCGGTTCCTTGGGGTCCTTGGGGTGCGTGCCCTGCATGGACAGCACGTAGGCCGACACGGCCGTCACCTGATCGGGCCGCAGCACGCCGGCCCAGGCCGGCATGCCCTTGTCGAGCACACCGTTCGTGACCGTGGCGTGGACCTGCGACGGTCGTGCGCCGTGGATCCAGTACTCGTCGGTGAGGTTCGGCCCGATGCTGCCGCCGAGGTCCTCGCGATGGCAGGCCGCACAGTAGGTCGCGAACACCTGACGGCCCTCGGCGACGCGTCCCGCATCGGCGAGCACGGCGCGCACGGTGGAGTCGTCCACACCGCCGGCCTGCGCGGCCGCCCGCGGGTCGCCGAAGCGCTCACGCGCCGCGGACATCTCGTTCTCGTAGTTCTGGACGCGCCCGGGCCCCTCTCCCACGCCGGGGATGACGTTGGCGAGGTAGATCAGGGACCAGACCACGCTCACCCACAGGATGATCACCCACCAACGCGGCAGCGGGTTGTCGTACTCGCGGATGCCGTCGTACTCGTGCTCGAGCAGGCGGTCCTCGTCACGGCGCTCGTTCATCGCACGCCTCCTTCCCGCGGATCGGCGGGCGTCTCGGGTTCGAGCGGCAGCATGCGCTGCGCCTCCAGTTCGTCGCGCTGCCCGGGCCAGAACACCCGGACCACGACCGCCACGAAGACGGCGAGGAACAACACGAGCGCGATCTCGGTGTAGAGGGACAGCCCGGCGTGACCGACGACGTCGGAGAGCTTCATGTCAGCGCCCCCCCGCCGGCTCGGCGACCGCGGTGGCGTCCGTGCGCCGCACGTCCACACCCAAGCGCTGCAGGTACGAGACCAACGCCACGATCTCCTTGTCCGCCAGGCCCTCCGGGCCCCCGTTGGCGACGATGTCGTCGGCGATCATCTGGGCCTGCTCGCGCGCCACGTCCTCGGCCCCGCCGCGCACGAGATCGCCGTAGGGCACCCCGAGCATGGCCATGGCGTCCACACGCTTCTGGATGCCGGCGAAGTCCACGGGCCGCTTCAGCATGTCGGGGTAGGCCGGCATGATGGAGCGCGGCGTGATCGCGCGCGGGTCCTCCATGTGACGCACGTGCCAGAGGTTCGGGTACTTGCCGCCCTGACGCGCGAGGTCGGGACCGATGCGGCGCGAGCCCCACAGGAACGGGTGGTCGTACACGAACTCACCCGGCTTGGAGTACTCGCCGTAGCGCTCGGTCTCGTGCCGGAACGGACGGATCATCTGCGAGTGGCAGTTGAAGCAGCCCTCGCGGATGTAGAGGTCGCGGCCGGCCAGTTCGAGCGGCGTGAGCGGCGAGACCGCGGCGATGGTGGGCACGTTGGAGCGGATGAGGAACGTGGGCAGGATCTCGAACAACGACGCGACCACGACCGCGATCACGACCCAGACCGTGAACGTCACGGGCAGCGCCTCCCAGCGGCGATGCCAACGGGCGGCCACGAACCGCTGCCAGGCGTTGCCGGGCTCGGCCGCGACCGGCGGCACGGTGCGCGTGAGCGGTGCGGCCTGGGCGACCGGGTCCTCGAGCTTGGCCGGCCGGCGCCGCCAGGTCATGAGCACGTTCCAGCCGAACAGCAGCATGCCGACGATGTAGAGCGTGCCGCCCACGACACGCATCCAGTACATCGGCATGAGCTTCATCGTGGTCTCGACGAAGTCGGGGAACTGCAACCGGCCGGTGGCGTCGAACGCGCGCCACATGAGGCCCTGCGTGAGACCGGCGCTGTAGATGGCGGCCGCATAGAAGATCATGCCGAAGGTCGCGAACCAGAAGTGCACCTCGGCGAGGCGCTTCGAGAACAACGGGGCGCCGAAGAGGCGCGGCATGAGCCAGTAGATCATGCCGAACGCCATGAAGCCGTTCCAGCCGAGCGCACCCGTGTGCACGTGCGCGATGATCCAGTCCGTGTAGTGCGCGAGCCCGTTCACGGTCTTCACCGACAGCATGGGGCCCTCGAACGTCGCCATGCCGTAGGCCGTGACCGCGACCACGAAGAACTTGAGGACCGGGTCCTCGACCACCTTGTGCCACGCGCCACGCAGCGTGAGCAGGCCGTTGATCATGCCGCCCCACGACGGCATCCACAGCATGACCGAGAACAGCATTCCGAGCGTGCTCGCCCACTCGGGCAGCGCCGTGTAGTGCAGGTGGTGCGGGCCGGCCCAGATGTACATGAACACCAGCGTCCAGAAGTGCAGGATGCTGAGTCGGTACGAGAACACCGGCTTCTCGGCCGCCTTCGGCATGAAGTAGTACATGAGGCCGAGGAACGGGGTGGTGAGGAAGAACGCCACCGCGTTGTGGCCGTACCACCACTGCATGAACGCGTCCTGCACGCCCGCGTACACCGAGTAGCTCTTGAGCGGTCCGACGGGCATGGAGAGGTTGTTGAAGATGTGCAGGAGCGCCACGGTCACGATGCTGGCGATGTAGAACCAGATCGCCACGTACAGGTGGCGCTCACGGCGGCGCGCGATGGTGCCGAAGAAGTTCACGGCGAACACCACCCAGACGACCGCGATCGCGATGTCGATGGGCCACTCGAGCTCGGCGTACTCCTTGGCCTGCGTGAACCCGGCCGGGAGCGTGAGCGCGGCCGCGACGATGATGGCCTGCCAGCCCCAGAAGTGCAGGTTCGACAGCCCGTCCGAGAACATGCGCGTCTTGAGCAGGCGCTGGGTCGAGTAGTACGCGCCCATGAAGAACGCGTTACCCGCGAACGCGAAGATGACCGCGTTGGTGTGCAGCGGGCGCAGGCGACCGAACGTGAGCCAGGGCGCGACGTTGAGCTCGGGCATGGCGAGCTGCAGGGCGATGTACAGCCCGACCAGCATGCCGACGAGCCCCCAGACGAAGGTCGCGACCAGGAACTTCCGGACGATCGCGTCGTCGTATCGGAACGTGTCGAGGGTTTGGTTCATGGCGGCTCCGGGAGGACGGGGGCGTTCCCGAAGGGGTGGGGGAACGCGGGACCGGGCGACCACTCGACCCATCCCGCCGGGGGGCCATCCATCGGCGAGCCGGTGGACGGTCGGACCATGGCGGGACGGGACATGGTCACCCGAGCTTCAGGAAGGGCAACTTGCGGGCCATCATGCGGCTCTCGGTGAGGAAACATGCACCGCATGGAACCGACGCATGCGCAATGTGTTGCATGGCCCCGAGAAGGCGTTGCGCGAGGTCGCGGGCCGCGACTTCCACCATCGGCTGATGACAGCGTGACACTCGCCTGACGGGATGTCGCTCGGCGACCGGGGCCACTCCGCGCAACGCGCGAGCACCACTTCCGCGCGTACGGCCTCCGGACGGGGCCGCCGCGCCGCGCCTCACGCCCGCGCCAGCTCCGCCTCGCGCCCCGCCCCCACCGAGACGCGATGGATGGGAACCCCCACCTCGCGCTCGATCCACTCGAGGTAGTCGCGTGCCGCGGTCGGCAGCGCGGACCAGGTGCGCACGCCGGTGGTCGCGGTGCGCCAGCCCGGGAAGGTGCGCAGCACCGGACGGCAGCGCTCGAGCTCGCGCGCGGACGACGGGAAGCCGGTGACCTCGCGGCCGTCCACCGTGTAGCCGACCACGACCTTGACCTCGTCGAAGCCGTCGAGGATGTCGAGCTTGGTGACGACGAGGCGCGTGAGCCCGTTCACGCGCGCGGCGTAGCGCAGCGCGGGCAGGTCGAGCCACCCGCAACGCCGCGGCCGACCGGTCGTGGCACCGTACTCCTCGCCCCGCTCACGCAGGTTCGCGGCCTCGTCCTCGGGCATCTCGCTCGGGAACGGCCCATGGCCGACGCGCGTGGCGTAGGCCTTCGTGACGCCGATCACCTCGTCCACCGCCGTCGGCCCCAGCCCCACACCGAGCGGGGCACCGGCCGCACTCGCCGGCGAGCTGGTCACGAACGGGTAGGTCCCGTGGTCGAGGTCGAGCAGCGTGCCCTGCGCGCCCTCGAGCAGCACGTGGCGACCGGCGCGGAGGGCGTGATGCAGCTCGTCGCCCACGTCGGTGACGAGCGGACGCAGCCACGCGGCGACGGGCTCGAGCGCGTCGTGGAGCGCGGCACCGCTCATGCCCGCGAGTTCGGCGGCCGCGTCGGGGTACTCGAATGCGAGGCGCGCGAGGTTGCGGTCGGCCTGCGCCACGAAGTGCTCGCGGTCGAACAGGTCGCCGACGCGCAGACCGATGCGCGAGGCCTTGTCGCGGTAGGCGAACCCGATGCCGCGGCCGGTCGTGCCGATCGCGCCCGGTCCGCGCTCGAAGCGGGCCTCGACCGAGCGGTGGTAGGGCAGGATGAGGTGGGCCGCCGGGCTGACGCCGAGTTGCGACGAGGCGGGCACGCCGCGCGCCTCGAGCCGCAGCACCTCCTCGTGCAGCTTGACCGGGTCCACCACCACACCGTTGCCGATGAGGCAGCGACGGCCGGGGTGCAGGATGCCGGACGGGATGAGGTGCAGGACGATCGTCTCGCCGCGGTGGATGACGCTGTGACCCGCGTTGGGTCCGCCCTGGTAGCGGGCGACGACGTCGGCCGCCTCGGAGAGCGCGTCGACGATCTTGCCCTTGCCCTCATCGCCCCACTGGGCGCCCACCACCACCGTGCACGGCATCGAGAGGTCCCCTTCCACGTGACGGACGGCGCACCATAACCAGCCCGTCCGAGGGTGTCCAACACGACGGCCCCGCACCGGCAGGGTGCGGGGCCGCGCGTGACGGTGGGACTCAGCGACCGCCGAGCGTCTCGAACACCTCGAGCATGGCCTCGGCCGCGTCGGTGCCCGCCCGCGACTGCGCCTCCGACGTCGAGGCCCCGAGGTGCGGCAGCACGAGCACGTTGGGCAGCGCGAGCAACGGGTGGTCGGCCGGCGCGGGCTCCTGCTCGAACACGTCCACCCCGGCCGCACGCAAGCGGCCCGTGGTGAGCGCGGCGTGCAGCGCCGTCTCGTCCACCACCCCGCCGCGCGACGCGTTCACGAGCACGGCGCCGGGCTTCATGAGCTCGAACTCGCGCGTCGAGACGGAGTGCCGCGTCTGCGGGGTGAGCGGCACGTGCAGCGTGAGCACGTCGCACTCGCGCAGCACGGTGTCGCGGTCGGTGAGCCGCACCCAGTCGAACCCCGCCGGGGTCGCGCTCACCACCGGGTCGTGCGCCACGACCGGCATGCCGAAGGCGCGCGCACGTACCGCGACCTCGCGCCCGATGCGGCCGAACCCCAGAATGCCCATCGTGCGGCCGTACACCTCGTGCCCGGCGTACTTGGACTTCTCCCAGCGGCCGGCGTGCAGGTCGTGGTCCGCGGGCCCGATGTGGCGCTCGATCCCGAGCAGCATGGCGAACACCAGCTCGGCGACCGAGATGCTGTTCGCGTTCGGCGTGTTGCGCACGACCACGCCGCGCGCCTCGGCCGCGGCGCGATCGACGTTGTCGAGCCCGGTACCGGCGCGCACCACCACCTTGAGGTCGGGCGCGGCGGCGAGCACGTCGGCGGTGACCTGCGTGGCGCTGCGCACGAGGATGCCGTGCACGCCCTGCAGGGCCGCGACCAGCGCGTCGCCCTTCAGGCCCTTGGCCTCCACCACCTCGTGGCCCGCGTCGCGGATGCGCTTCACCGCGACCGCGTCCACCCCGTCACAAGCGAGGACCTTCACGCTCCCTCCCACGCGCGCCGGGCGGCCTCGATCGCGCCCGAGGCCGGACGGCCGAGCGCCGAGGTGCACTCCTCGAGTGCGGCGAGCACCACGAACACGTCGGACAGGTCGTACGCACCCATGTGGCCGATGCGGATCATCTTGCCCTTCATGTGGTCCTGCCCGCCGGCCACCGTGATGCCGTGGACCTCGCGCAGGCGCTTCGCCGTGGCCGAGGCGTCCACACCGGCCGGCGGCTCGAGCGCGGTCACCGAGTCGGCCGGGCTGTGCGAGAACAGCGTCCAACCGATGGCCTGCGCACCCGTGCGGACCGCAGCGCCGAGGCGGCGGTGCCGGGCGTGCACGTTGGCGAGCCCCTCCTCCTTCATCATCTCGAGCGCCTCGCCGACCGCGTAGATGAGGCTCACGGCCGGGGTGTACGCGCTCTCGCCCGCGGGCAGGTTCTTGCGGGCCTTGCGCAGGTCCCAGTAGAAGCGGGGCAGGCGGTCGCCCTCGATGGCCTGCAGCGCCCACGGCGCGAGGCTCACGGTGGCCACGCCGGGGGGCGACATGAGCCCCTTCTGCGAGCCCGTCACGACCACGTCCACGCCCCACTCGTCCTGCGGCAGCGGGTGCACGCCCAGACTGGTGATGGCGTCGAGCACCAGCATGCGGCCACGCGCACGCGTCACCTGCGCCAGCGCGCGTGCGTCGTGCAGCGTCGCGGTGCTGGTCTCGCTGTGGGTGCCGAACACCACCGCGATGTCGGGGTCGGCGTCGAGCCGCTGCTCGACCTCGGCGATCGAGACCGCGTGCCCCCACGCCACGTCGATCGTGGAGTACGGCACGCCGTACGCCTTGCAGATGCTGCCCCAGCGCTCACCGAACTTGCCGCCCACGATGCACAGCGCCTTGCGGCCCGGCGCCATGAGGTTCACCACGCAGGCCTCCATCGCACCCGAGCCCGAGGCCGCCAGCATGAGCACCTCACCCTCGGTCTGGTGGACCCAGCGCAGGTCCTCGCTCACGCGCTTGTACACCGCGCGGAACACGTCGGTCCGGTGGTGCGGCGGGATGCGCGACAGCGCACGCAGGATGCGGTCCGGGATCTCGACCGGTCCGGGCGTGAACAGGCGCGGGCGGGTGGCGGTGCGGGGCGTCGTCGGAGCGGTCATGGGTCGGGTCTCTCCCGGTTCAGTGGGCGTACGGGCCGGCCCCGGGGCCGGCGGAGGTTTCGGGTTCGGGCGTGGGTGCGACCGTACCGGGCGCATGGTCGAGCGCGAGCCGCAGCACCTCGTCCATGTCGTCCACGGGTACGATCGTGAGGTCGGCGCGCACCGCCTCGGGGACCTCGGACAGGTCCTTCTCGTTGGCGCGCGGCACGAGCACGGTGCGCACCCCGGCGCGACGCGCCGCGCCCAGCTTCTCGTTGAGGCCGCCGATGGGCAGCACCGCCCCACGCAGCGTGATCTCGCCGGTCATGGCCACGTCGGCGCGCGTCGGCACGCCGGTGAGGGCCGAGACGAGCGCGGTCGCCATGGTGATGCCGGCCGACGGTCCGTCCTTGGGCATGGCGCCCTCGGGCACGTGGACGTGCACGTCCATGTCGCGGTGGAACCAGCGGTCGAGTCCGAGGTGCGCGGCCCGCGAGCGGGCGTACGACATCGCCGCCTGCCCCGACTCGCGCATGACGTCGCCGAGCTTGCCGGTGAGCAGCAGCTCGCCCCGGCCCGGCAGCACGCTCACCTCGATGGTGAGCAGGTCGCCGCCGGTCTCGGTCCAGGCCAGCCCGTTCGCCACGCCGATGCGCGAGCGGCGCTCGAGCGGCGAGTCGGTGAAGCGGCGCGGTCCCAGCAACCCGGTGAGCTCGCCCACCGCCACGGTGACGGGGGCGTCCAGCGTGCCCTCGGCCTTGCGGCGGGCGACCTTGCGGCACAGTCGCGCGACCTCGCGTTCGAGGCTGCGCACACCGGACTCGCGCGTCCAGCCGTTGACGAGGTCGTGCAGCGTGTCGTCGGGCACCTCGAGGTCGCCGGACTCGAGGCCCGAGGCGGCCTTCTGCTTGGGCAACAGGAAGCGCTTCGCGATCTCGACCTTCTCGTTCTCGAGGTAGCCCGGCAGGCGCAGGATCTCCATGCGGTCGGCGAGCGGGGCCGGGATGCCACCGAGGCTGTTGGCCGTGCACACGAACATGACCTGCGAGAGGTCGAAGTCCACCTCGAGGTAGTGGTCGTTGAAGGTGTGGTTCTGCTCGGGGTCGAGCACCTCGAGCAGCGCGCTCGCGGGGTCGCCGCGCCAGTCGGAGCCGAGCTTGTCGATCTCGTCGAGCAGGAACACCGGATTGCGGCTGCCGGCGCGGCGCAGGCTCTGCACGATGCGCCCCGGCATGGAGCCGATGTAGGTGCGCCGGTGGCCGCGGATCTCGGACTCGTCGCGCACGCCGCCCAGCGCGACGCGCACGAACCGCCGCCCGATGGCACGCGCGATCGAACGCCCGAGCGAGGTCTTGCCCACGCCCGGCGGGCCCACGAGGCACAGGATCGGCGCCTTGTGGTGGCCGGTGAGCTTGAGCACCGACAGGTACTCGATGAGGCGCTCCTTCACCTTGCCGAGTCCGAAGTGGTCCTCGTCGAGCACCTGCTGCACGTTGGCGATGTCGAGGTTGTCGCGCGTCACCTTGCGCCACGGCAGCGAGGTGAGCCAGTCCAGGTAGCCGCGCACGACGGTCGCCTCGGGCGACATGAAGCTCATGCGCGTGAGGCGCTCGAGCTCCTTGACCGCCTTGGCCCGCACCTCCTGCGGCATGCGCGCCTTGCGGATGGCGGCGTCCAGCTCCTCGAGCTCGCTCGCGAACTCGTTCTGGTGACCGAGCTCCTTGCGGATCGCCTTGAGCTGCTCGTTGAGGTAGAACTCCTTCTGGTTCTTGTGCACCTGCGTGCGCACCTGGCCCTCGATCTTGCGCTCGAGGCGCAGGATCTCGAGCTCCGAGGACAGCGTCTCGGCGAGCAGGCGCAGGCGGGTGGCGGCGTCGGGCGTCTCGAGCAGGCGCTGCTTGACCGCGGCCTTCACGAGCAGGTGCCCGGCGATGGCGTACGAGACCTGCACCGGCCCGGTGATCGCGGCGGTGGACGGCACGACCTCGTCGGGGATGCGGCGGTTGAGCTGCACGTAGTCCTGGAACAGCGAGAGCGCGTGCCGCACGAGCGCCTCGTGCTCGGGGTCGGGCCGGTCGGGGTCGGGCAGGGCGCGCGCCTCGACGGTGAAGAAGTCGGCCGACCACTGGAAGCGCGCGACCTCGGCCCGCGCCAGCCCCTCGACGAGCACACGCAACGTGCCGTCGGGTAGCCGGAACAACTGCAGCACGCGCACCACGCAACCGATGCGGTGCAGCTCGTCCTGCTGCGGGTCGGCGACCTCGCTGCGCTTCTGCGCGGTCACGAACAGCAGCCGGTCGGCGGCCATCGCGCGGTCGATCGCGTTGACGCTCGGCGCACGGCCCACGAGCAGCGTGATGGTCATGTCGGGGAACACGACCACGTCGCGCAGCGGAAGCAGCGGCAGGCGGCCCGGGACGGTGATGCGCTCGTCGCCGCGACGGACCTCGAACGGCTCGGCCGCGGCCCGGGATGCCCCTCCCCGGCCGCGCGGACGGGCCGTCTCGGCGGCGGGCGTCGCGGGCTCGGCGGGACGCGCGGGACGCGTCGGCTGGGCGCGCTTGGCGGCGCGCTTCGGGGGGGCCGGGCGGCGGGACTTCGGTGGCACGACGGACTCCTCGGTGCGGGAAGCCGAACGGGCGGCGCCGAGGCGCCGCCCGCTCACGCTCCGCCGGGGAACCCGGGGTCGTTCCGGATCAGGCTTCCTTGCGCCGCTTCTCGCGCTCGCCGCGGAAGGTCAACAGCGGCGGCGCGCCGTTCAGGATGCACTCCTTCGAGATCGTGCAGCCGATGACGTCCGACCTCGACGGGATGTCGTACATCACCTCCAGCATGGCCTCTTCGATGACCGCACGCAAGCCGCGCGCCCCGGTGCCGCGGGCGATGGCCTTCTGCGCGATGGCGCTCAGCGCGTCCTCGGTGAAGTCGAGCTTGACGCCCTCCATCTCCATGAAGCGCGCGTACTGCTTGGTGATGGCGTTCTTCGGCTCGGTCAGGATGCGCACGAGCGCGTCCTCGTCGAGCGAGTCGAGCGTGCCGACCACCGGTAGACGGCCGACGAGCTCGGGGATGAGGCCGAAGCGCAGCAGGTCGTCGGGCTCCACGAGCGCCAGGTACTCGCCCGTGTTGCGCTCCTTCTTGGTCTTCACGTCGGCGCCGAAACCGAGGACCTTCTGGCCCACGCGCTTCTCGACGACCTTGTCGAGACCCTCGAAGGCGCCACCGCAGATGAACAGGATGTCCTTGGTGTTGACCTCGATGTACTTCTGCTGCGGATGCTTGCGCCCCCCCTGCGGCGGCACGTTGGCGACCGTACCCTCGAGGATCTTGAGCAGCGCCTGCTGCACGCCCTCAACCGAGACGTCGCGCGTGATGCTGGGGTTCTCGCTCTTGCGCGAGATCTTGTCGATCTCGTCGATGTACACGATGCCGTGCTCGGCGTTGACCAGGTTGAAGTCCGCCGACTGCAGCAGACGCACGAGGATGTTCTCGACGTCCTCGCCGACGTAACCGGCCTCGGTCAGGCTGGTGGCGTCCACGATCGCGAACGGCACCTTGAGGAAGCGGGCGAGCGTGCGCGCGAGCAGGGTCTTGCCCGTGCCCGTGGGACCGATGAGCAGGATGTTCGACTTCTCGATCTCGATCTCACCGGCCTGCGGCGGCGAGTAGATGCGCTTGTAGTGGTTGTACACCGCCACCGAAAGCGTCTTCTTGGCGCGGGCCTGACCGACGATGTAGTCGTCGAGGATCTTCTTGATCTCCGACGGCTTCGGCAGCGCACCGCCGGCCGACGGGGCCTCGCGCTCGGTCTCCCCCTCGAGGATGTCGTTGCACAGCTTGACGCACTCACTGCAGATGTACACGGACGGACCGGAGACGAGGCGGGCGACCTCGTCCTGACCGCGGCCGCAGAACGAGCAGCGGATGGGGTGCGGCGTGGAGACACGCTTCTTCATGGGGTGTCCTGCCCTCGTGAACGGCGGGAGGAGCCGCGCGGCCCGGAGTGGGCCGCCCGGTCTAGCGGCGCTTCTCGATGATCTCGTCGACGAGGCCGTACGCCTTGGCCTCCTCGGCGGTCATCCAGTAGTTGCGATCGGTGTCCTTGACGATCTGGTCGATCGCCTTGCCCGAGTGCTTCGCGAGGATGCGGTTGAGGCGCTCGCGCGTCTTGAGCATCTCGCGGGTCGCGATCTCGATGTCCGAGGCCTGGCCCTGCGCGCCACCGAGCGGCTGGTGGATCATGACCTGGGCGTTCGGGAGGCAGTAGCGCTTGCCCGTCGCGCCGGCGGTGAGCAGCACGGCGCCCATCGAGGCGGCGAGGCCCATGCACAGCGTGCTGACCGGGCACTTCACGAACTGCATCGTGTCGTAGATCGCGAGGCCGGCCGAGACGACGCCGCCGGGGCTCTGGATGTACAGGTTGATGTCGCGATCGGGGTCCTCGCCCTCGAGGAAGATCATCTGGGCGACGACGAGGTTCGCGATGTAATCGTCGATCGGCGTACCGATGAAGATGATGCGATCCTTGAGCAGGCGCGAGTAGATGTCGTACGCACGCTCACCACGACCGGTCTGCTCCACAACGAACGGAACGGAAGCCATCCTGGATCCCTTTCTCTAGGTTCGGACTGGAGAGTCATCGGCAACTTCGTGACAGGACTTGCGAACTATCTGGACTAGGCTCCCGCCGGGGCCCCCTCGGCCCCCACCGGCGCCAAGATCTCGTCCTCGAGCTTGGCGGCCTCGACCACGAGGTGGAGGGCCTTCTCCTCAAGCAAGGACTCGGCCAGCGCCCGCCGCCGGTCGGCCGACGCGTAGTGCTGGCGCACCCGGGCGGCGTTGCGGGGGTCGGATTCCTGCAGTCGGAGGATACGCTGGGCGATCTCCTCGTTGGAGACCTCCAGCTTCTCCTGCTGGGCAACGGCGATGAGCAGGATCTCGCGCTTGAGCGAGCGCTCGACGCCCGGACGGTAGTGCTCCTCGAGCTGCTTGCGCAGGTCGTCGGACACCGACCGGCCGCCCGTCTGCTCGTGCACGACCTGCTCGAGCATGTAGCTCACGAGCCGCGGCGAGAGTTCGACCGAGTGACGCTTGATGAGCTCGTCGATGGCCTGCGCCTCGAGATCGCGGCGCCAGCGGCGCTCGTCCTCGCCCTCGAGGTTGGCCTTGATGCGATCGCGCAGCGCGGCGATGGTGTCGAGCCCGAACACCTCCTTGGCGAGCGCGTCGTCGAGGTCGCGCAGCCGGCGCTGCTGGATGCCCTTCACCTTGATGACGTAGCGGATGGTCTGGCCCGCGACCTCGGCCTGACGGTAGTCGGCCGGGTAGGTCACCGAGATCGTGCGCTCCTGCCCCGCCTCGGCCCTGAGCAGCCCGCTCTGCAGCTCGGGCAGCAGGTCGGGGGCGCCGAGCAGGATGCGGGCGCCCTTCGAGAGCGTGCCCGCCAGACGGCGGCCGTTGGCGTCCATGCGCTGGGAGTCGAGCAGCACGACATCGCCGTCGCCCGCCGGACGGTCCACGTCCTCGAACACGGCCGACTCCTCGCGGAGCTGGCCCAGCATGGACTCGACCGCGGCGGCCTCGACCGGACGGATCCGCCGCTTGAGCGGAAAGCCCTTCCAGTCCTTGACCTCGACCTTGGGGGCGGTGTCCACCACCACCTCGAACGACAGCGGCTCGCCGGGCGTGAAGCGCAGGTTGGGCACCGACGGCGGCACCACCGCGACCAGGCTCGCCTCGCGCAGCGCCTCGTGCGTCACCTCGGGGATGAAGCGATCCAGGAACTCGCGCTCGATCTCGGCCGCGTACTCCTTGCGGACCTGGTCGAGCGGCACCTTCCCCTTGCGGAAGCCGGGCATCGAGACCTGACGCTGGAAGACGCGCGCGACCTGGAGCATGCGCTCCTCGACGCGGTCGGTCGGGACCTCGACGGTGAGGGTGTACTGCGCGGGGCCGGTCTCTCGGACGGTGTGCGTCATGTTCGGTGCGGTCCTATCGGGGTTTCGGAGTCTGGGGTTCGGTACTCGGGACGGTGGTGCGGAACGGGCGGGTTGGTGCGAGAGGGGGGATTCGAACCCCCACGAGTCGCCTCACCGGAACCTAAATCCGGCGCGTCTGCCAGTTTCGCCACTCTCGCACGCAGACCGTTCGGCGCGGCGCACCCGGGCGACGCCCCGCGCGGAACGGCGGCGGTCGTGGCGGAGTCGGACGGGGGCCCGTCGCGGGCTCCGCAGGCCGCGAGAGCGGGCGGCAGCATAGCACAGGGCCCCCGACCGTTCCGACCGGCCGGGGGCCCCGTGGCGAACCGCCGCAAGGGGTTGATTGTGCGGCGAAGATTGTTGAGGGCACGACGCGTGCATTGATGTCGGGGCATGACGGCCGAAGAACAACACTTCGTGCCCCCTCACTGTCCGCGAACCTCCTGCCGCTACCACCGTTGCGCCAACGGCTGGCGCTGGGTGCGCTTCGG
>JBJTRI010000170.1:0-13594 GCA_046076045.1 bacterium | reverse complement strand
TGCTTCGAAGATTGTTGGTGGGCCCGTCACCGCCCCGGACGCGAAACGGCTGCCACGTAGTGACAACGACTTAGGCCGGCGGGTCCGGTCCGGGTGGTGGGCGATCCGGGGCACCAACAATCTTCGAAGCACAACCAACGGCCCACCCGATGCTCCGAATGGAGACTAAAAGGCGTTCGTTCCCGCACGGAGAACAGAGATCCGGGCGCGTCCCGTCTGAGCCGCTACCGGCGCGCTAGTTCGAGTCGTGCGGGTAGCGCAGACCCACGGACGCGATCAAGTAGCGGGGCGAGTCGCCGTCGGACCACACCGCACCGTCGCCGGTGAGGGTGCCGATCCAGCGCCCGTCGAGCGTGAGCGCGGTGTTGCCGAACGCGCGCCAAGCCAACCCGGCGCCGAGCGCGTAGGTGGGGTCGAGTTGCACACCGACCGCGCTGGCCTGCTCGGTCGTGGTCCCGCTCAGCACCAACCGCTCGCGCGACTGCGCCACCCCGCCCCCGGCCTCGAGCGACCACAGGGCGCGGGCGCCGAGCGCGTGGCGGTACTGGAGCAGGCCGTACACCGTGGTGACGCGCAGCTTGCGCTCCTGGGGGAACGGTCCGACGCCGCTGGGCGCGGCCGGATCCACGAGCGTGTACGAGCCCTGGGTGGAGGCGCCGAAGTACAGCATCCGCACCCCGACCGCGAGCGCCGGACGCACCCCGAACGTGGCCCCGAGCGCGTAGCCGGGCCCCATGCCGACGAGGTCCGAGAGCGCGGCCCCTCCCTGCGCAGCGAGCGAACCGGACGGCGCGAACCCCAGCCCCTCGACCTGGAACTGCAGGTTCTCGCGGCGCAGCGGCGAGGCGTGCGCGGACGAGGCCGCCAGCGCGGTCAGGACGACGAGTGCGAGGAACGGGAACGGACGCATGCGGGACGACCTCCGGGGACGGGGGTTGGCAGAGTAGCGCAACGCCCGCGCCCCGCAAGCGGGATGCTTGCGCCCCGTTCTCCCGTGTCGCTAGAGTCCCGGCCCCGAAGCGCCCCCGACCGCAGCCCTCCCGAGGAACCCGTCATGGCCCCGCGCCGGATCCTGCTCCCGCTGTTCGCCGTGCTCGTCGCCGTGGCCGCGTCGTGCTCGAACGAGCCCACCGCCCCCGGCGTGGACGCCGAACTGCTGGTGGAGTCGGTCGGCCCGCTCGGCACCGCGCCCGCCGACCTCGGGCAGCCGTGGGCGTGGGCGGTCAACTCGATCGACTCGATCCTGTTCCGCGACGACGTGGACTCCTCGCGCATCGAGGTCACCAGCGTGCGCGTGCTCGACCCGAACGGACTCGAGGTGCCGGGCACGCTGCGCTACGTCGCGCGCAACGCCTACATCCGCTACACGCAGCCGTTCCCGGCCACCACCTACGAGTTCCGCTTCGGCCCGCAGGTCCCCTCGGTGCCCGGCCGGCTCGCGAAGGTGTACTTCATCCCGTCGGCCCCGCTGCGCGGCCGCGCGCCGTACACGGTGGTGTACTCGACCGGGATCCGCATGGAGAAGGGCGCGCTCCTGCGCGACACCTTCCGCTGGACCTACACCACCGGCGACTCCGTCGCCCCGCCCTTCGGCGACGGTGGCGACGGCGGCGCGATCGCGCGTCAGTAGCTGCCGCGCAGGTCGTACTCGGCCGGGAACGCGTCCATGAACACCCGGTCGATCTCGAGGTTCACCTCGCGCAGCATGCGTGCCTTCTGCGGGTACGGCATGAACGCGCTCTTGAACCCGTTGAGCACGATGCGCTTGAGCTCGTAGGGCGAGAACTTGAACGCGCGTGCCGCGAGCGCGATCTCCTCGCTCACGGTGGTCGCCGACATGAGGCGGTTGTCGGTGTTGAGCGTCACGCGCAGACCCTGCCGGAAGTACTCACCGCACGGATGGTCCTGGATGCGCTTCACGGCGCGCGTCTGGATGTTCGACGACAGGCACATCTCGAGCGGGATGCGGTGGTCGCGCACGTAGCGCAGGAGATCCGGATCCTCCTTGAGCCGCGTGCCGTGGCCGATCCGGTGCGCGCCGCAGTGGTGCAGCGCCTGCGCGATGCTGGACGCGCCGAACGCCTCGCCGCCGTGCACCGTGCTGTTGATGTTGTGCTTCAGGATGAGCTGGAACGCCTCGCGATGCGCCTTCGCCGGGTAGTCCTTCTCCTGGCCGGCGAGGTCGAACGCCAGCACGCCGCGGCCCTTGTACGCCACCGCCAACTCGGCCAGCTCCATCGAGACCTTGGGGCCCATGCTGCGGATGCCGCAGATGATCACGCCGGTCGAGACGTCGTACTTGGCACCCGCGTCGCGCAGGCCCGCGATGACCGGGTCCACGATGTCCTCGAACGGCAGGCGCTTCTTGCGGTGCAGGATGGGCGAGTAGCGCACCTCGACGTGGCGCACGTGCTCCTCGGCGCAGTCCTCGACGAGCTCGTACGCGGTGCGGTAGAGCGCCTCCTTCTGCTGCATCACCGACAGCGTGATGTCGAAGATGCGCAGGTAGTCGGCGAGGTTGCGGGTGCGCTTGCCCGCCTGCATGAGACGCGTGAGGCGCGTGAGGTTGGTGGTCGGCAGCTTCACGCCCTGCTCCTGCGCCAACTCGAGCACCGTGCGCGGACGCAGGCTGCCGTCGAGATGACAGTGCAGCTCCGCCTTGGGCAGGCGGCGGATGACGTCGAGCGAGAGCTTCACCGGGGAACCTCCAGAGCCATGATCTTGTGCACGCGGCGCTCGTGTCGGCCGCCCGCGAAGTCGGTGGTGAGGAACAGGCGCACCATGCGCACCGCCGCGCCACGGTGCACCACGCGCGCGCCGAGGGCGAGCACGTTGGCGTCGTTGTGCTCGCGCGCGTTGAGCACGGTGGCGTCGTCGTGGCAGAGCGCGCAGCGCACGCCCGCGACCTTGTTGGCGGCCATGGTGGAGCCGATGCCGGCCGCGTCCACCACGATGCCGCGCGCCGCGCGACCCGTGGCCACCTCACGCGCGACCGCAGCGGCGAGGTCGGGGTAGTCCACGGCGTCGGTGGAGTGCGTGCCGCAGTCGTGCACCTCCCACCCGAGGTCCTCGGCGATGGCGCGCTTGAGGACCTCCTTGAGCGCGAAGCCACCGTGGTCGGCGCCGATCGCGACGCGACGCGGCGAGACCGGACGCGTGGCGGGGGCCGACGGCGCGGCCGCGGGCGCACCGGGCTCGGGACCGAGCGCGCGCTCGACCGCCTGACGCACCAGCTTGCGGACCTCGTTGTCGTCGGGGATCGCCATGGACCGCGCAGTCTAGCCCGCGGGCGGAGCCAGCCGCCAGCGGGCGAGGGCCCGCTCGGGCGGCCCCCCTCCATGCGCTACACTCTGGGCCCCCGTCCACAGGCCCCACCCCCGGAGTCGTCCGTGCACCCGATCCGCGTCCTCGCCGCCCTCGCCGCCCTCGCCGCCCTGCTCGCCCTGTCCGCCGTCCGCCCCGCCGCCGCCCAGTCGGTCCGCTCCGACCTCGCGACCGACAGCACGGTGAGCGCCTCGTGGCGGCTCGCCAACGGTCTCGAGGTGCGCACGCGCCACCTCCCGCGCGCGGCCGGCGTGGCGATCACGCTCGCGGTGCGCGCTGGCCACGGCTACGAGCCCGCCGGTCTCGAGGGCCTAGCCGACCTGCTCGCCGAACTGCACTTCATGTCGGCGGCCGGCCCGTTCGCCGAGCGCACGCGCGCCGAACTCGCCTCGGTCCGCCCGCTCGGCACCGAGGTGCGCGTGAACCACGCCTACGCGCGCTTCACCGAGCTGGTCACGACCACGCAGGTCCCGGGCGCGCTCGCGCACTTCGCGGCCCGACTGGGCTCGCCCACCGTGACCGAGGCCTCGCTCAAGACCGCGATCGCCGAGGTGCGGCGCGAGTCCGGGGCCCGCTACTACGGCGGCTCGGCCGACGTGCTGTACTGGCGCGCCGGGGCCTTCGCGGCCGGTGACGACGACGTCACGCTGCTGCGCCGGGCGGGCCTGACCGGCCCGGCCCGCATGAGCGCCAAGGACGCGGCTGCGCGACTGGCGGCGTGGTACCAGCCCGGGGGCGCGGTGCTGGCCGTGGCCGGCGACCTCTCGGGGCTCGACCTGCGGGTGCTCGTCGAGGCCACGTTCGGCCGCCTCGCTTCCGGGAGCGGCCTGCCCGACACCGTCACGGTGCGCGCCGCGGCGGGACGTGCGACCGCCTCGGTGCTGCGCGGCATCGCCGCCCCCGCGGGCGTGGTCGCGGCCAGCACGCCGGCAGTCACCGACAGCCTGCATCCCGGGTTCTTCCTCGGCATGCTCGTCACCGGCGCGAGCCTCAATCAAGCCTGGGGGGCACCGCCCGCAGGCACCCCGGCACGCTTCCAGTACGCGCTCCTCGACGACCCCGAGGTGATCCGCTTCTACCCCCCCGTGCCGCCCGAGGCGAGCGAGCCCGCGGCGCTGACCACCGTGCTCGACAACACCCTGTACGAGGTCGGGTCGCGCATCGTCATGAAGAGCATCCTCGACCGCATGCGCTACTCGGTGCGCTGGCTCATGGGCGGCTCGATCCCCGACGAGCTCGTGCAGCGCATGCAGCGCGACGCCGGCGGGCTGGGCACGCTCGCGGCCGGCATGGCCGGGCGGGCGGTCTGGAAGGGGGACGCGTTCTGGGCCGACTACCTGGCGCGCTTCGACCGGCTCAGCGTGGGGCACGCCAACTACTACGACTGGCTGCGCGACCCCTCCCACCAGACCGTCCTGCTGCTCACGCCCGCGCGCTAGGCGCGCCCGCGCGTCACGCGTGGTCGAACGCACGTCGCCGAGCGCGCCCCGCGCGGTCGTGCGGGCGTTGTGCGGGGCCCGCGGCGACTGATAGCCTGCCGTCACCATGTCCCGACGCATCCTCATCGGCATCGCCGGCGGATCCGGCTCCGGCAAGACCCTCGTGGCGCGCACCATCGTGCGCGAACTGGGGTCCAAGCGCGTCGTGATCATCGACCAGGACAGCTACTACCGGAACCTCGACCAGGTCCCGTTCCGCGACCGCGAGGCGCGCAACTTCGACCACCCCGACGCGTTCGACGGCGAGCTGCTGCGCGACCACCTCGCCACGCTGCTCGAGGGCCACCCCATCGAGCAGCCGATCTACGACTACACGCAGCACCGGCGCACCAACGACACGCGCCGCATCAGCGACCATCTCGTGGTGGTGCTCGAGGGCATCCTCATCTTCCACGACCCGGCGCTGCGCGCGCTCATGGACATCAAGATCTTCGTGGACGCCGACTCCGACGTGCGGCTCATGCGCCGCCTCAAGCGCGACATCCACGAGCGCGGTCGCACGATCGAGTCCGTGATGCGCCAGTACGAGGAGAGCGTGCGGCCCATGCACCTGCAGTTCGTGGAGCCGAGCAAGCGGTTCGCCGACGTCATCATCCCCGGCGGTGGTCACAACAAGGTCGCCATCGACCTCGTGAAGACCAAGATCCGCGAGCTGCTGCGCGAGCGCGGCGTGGACGCCGGTTCGCCCGTCGTCGGCTGACGCGCGGAGGGGTCCGCGCCCGCGCCCGGACCGCGTTGACGCCCCCCGCGCCCCCGCGTAGCGTCCCCCGACCATGAGCGAACCCTCCCGTCACTACCCCGGCGCCGGCTCGATCGAGGTGATCGTCGGCAGCATGTACAGCGGCAAGACCGAGGAGCTGATCCGCCGTCTGCGCCGCGCGCAGATCGCCCGTCAGCGCGTCGAGATCTTCAAGCCGCGCATCGACGACCGCTACGCCAAGGACGCCATCGTCTCGCACAGCGACCTGCGCATCCCGTCGCGCAGCGTGCGCAAGGCCGCCGACGTGCTGCGTCACGCGCACGAGGCGCAGGTCATCGGCATCGACGAGGGGCAGTTCCTGGGCCCCGGGCTGGTGGACGCGTGCCAGCGCCTCGCGCGCATGGGCAAGCGCGTCATCGTGGCCGGACTCGACCAGGACTATCTCGGTCGGCCGTTCGAGCCCATGCCGCAACTGCTCGCGATCGCCGAGTACATCACCAAGACGCTCGCCATCTGCGTGGTGTGCGGCGCCCCCGCGAACCGCACCTACCGCAAGGTCTCGCGCGGCGGTCGCGTGGTGGTGGGCGGCACCGAGATCTACGAGGCGCGCTGCCGCCGTTGCTTCGACCTGGGCCGCCGCGCGCGGCCCCTGCCCGAACCCACAGGAGAGACCCATGCGGAAGTCCCCGCTCGCAAGCGCGCTCGTCGTCCTGCTGCTGGCCGCCGGGTGCGCGGGTAAGAAGGAGTCCGCCACCCCGTCCGACGCGTTCCCGGTCGGACTCGTGTTCGACATCGGTGGCCGCGGCGACAAGAGCTTCAACGACGCCGCCTATGCCGGACTCGACCGTGCCCAGAAGGAACTCGGCATCACGTTCGAGACCCTCGAGACCAACGAGGGCTCGGATCGCGAGGCGCAGCTGCGCCAGCTCGCCGCGGGCGACGACCGCATCGTGTTCGGCGTCGGGTTCCTGTTCACCGACGACATCAAGCGGCTCGCGGAGGAGTTCCCCGACCGCAAGTTCGCGTGCGTGGACTACACGTGGAACGAGGGCGACCCCGCCCCACCCGCCAACCTCGTGGCGCTCAAGTTCCGCGAGGAGGAGGGCAGCTTCCTCGTGGGTGCACTGGCCGCGCTGACGAGCCGCACCGGCAAGGTCGGGTTCGTGGGCGGCATGGAGATCCCGCTCATCCGCAAGTTCGAGGCCGGCTTCACGGCCGGCGCGAAGGCGGTGAACCCGAAGTGCGAGGTGATCGTGAAGTACGCGGGCACCACCGCGACCGCGTTCAAGGACCCCACCAAGGGCAAGGAGCTCGCGCTCGCCGAGTACCAGGCGGGCGCCGACGTGATCTTCCACGCCTCGGGCTCGACCGGGCTGGGCGTGTTCGAGGCCGCGCGCGAGACCGGCAAGCTCGCGATCGGCGTGGACGCCGACCAGTACGACGAGGCCCCGGGCCACATCCTGACGAGCATGGTGAAGCGCGTGGACACCGCGGTGTTCGAGACCGTGCGCGAGGTCCAGTCGGGCCAGTGGACCGGCGGCGTGCGCACGCTGGGGCTCGCCGAGCAGGGCGTGTCTTGGGTGTACGACGATCGCAACAAGGCGCTCATCCCCGACGCCGTGAAGGCGACGGTGGATTCGCTGCAGGCCGAGGTCGTGGCCGGCCGCATCCGGGTGCCGATCGTCCCGTGAGCCCCGCCACGCGCGGTACGCTCCCCCAGCCCCGTCGCGCCCCGCGCACGACGGGGTTGGTCGTTCGCGGGGCACGGTCATGAGCGCGTGGACCGAGCTCGGCGACGGGCTGCGCGTGCGGCGCAGTCGCTGCTACGAGATGAACTAGCTGTTCGCGGTGCGCGACGGACACGTGCTGCTGGTGGACCCCGGCGTGCTACCGAGCGAGCTCGACGACCTCGCGGCCGAGACGCAGCGCGTCACGACCGACTTCGACCGCGTCTCGCTGGCGTTCACGCACCCGCACTGGGACCACGTGCTGGGGCTACCGTGGTTCCCGGGCGCCGAGACGTTCGCCCACTCGGGCTTCGGCGACGTGCTCGAGCGCGACGAGGCCCGCATCGGGAGCGACGCCGCTGAAGCGTTGGCCGAGCACGGCGAACGCCTGCCGCACCCGTTCCGCGCCTTCGACCCGTTGCTCAAGGCGCGCGGCACCACGCACGTCCAGTTGGGACCGTTCTCGGTCGTGACCTACGACACGCCGGGGCACGACCCCAACCACCTCGCGCTGTGGCTGCCCGACGCCGGCGTGCTGGTGGCGGGCGACCTGCTCTCGGACCTCGAGGTCCCGTGGCTCGACGGCCCGCCGTGGGTGTACCGCGCGAGCCTCAAGCAGCTGCACTGGCTCTACGAGCAGGAGGACGTGCGCGTCACCGTGCCCGGGCACGGCCCGATCGCGCACGGCCGACTCACCGCCTACCGCCGCCTGCTGCGCGACATGGACTACCTCGTCATCCTCGAGGAGCGCGCCCGCGACGCCCGCCGCCGCGGCCTCACGCTGGCCGAGACGCAGGCCGAGTTGGCCACCATGGACTACGTGGGGCGCGATGCCGCCTACGCCATGAACGAGGTCCACGCCGACAACGTGCGCTTCGCCTGGGAGGCCGCCGCGTCCGAGTGACGCACGGCGGCGCGAACCCCGGGTTCCGGGTGTAGACTCCCCGACCCATGCCCGCCCCTCTCGTGTCCCTGCGCGACGTGTCGCGCCGCTTCGGGCCCGTGCTGGCCAACGACCGCGTGTCGCTCGACCTCGCCGCCGGTGAGGTTCACGCGCTCGTGGGCGAGAACGGGGCCGGCAAGAGCACGCTCATGAAGGTGCTCTACGGCCTGCACCCGGCCGACTCGGGCACGATCGAGGTCGAGGGGCGCGCCGTCCGCATCCACAACCCCACCGACGCCATGCGGCTCGGGATCGGCATGGTCCACCAGCACTTCCTGCTCGTGGACACGCTCACGGTGGCGGAGAACGTGGTGCTCGGCACCGAGCCGCGCGGGCCGCTCGGGGTGTTCGCGCCGGGGCGCGCCGCGCGCGCCGTGCGGGCGCTCGCCGAACGCTATCGCCTACCCGTGGACCCGCGCGCGCGCGTGAGCTCGCTGTCGGTGGGCGAGCAGCAGCGCGTCGAGATCCTCAAGGCCCTGCACCGCGGCGCACGCGTGCTCATCCTCGACGAGCCCACCGCCGTGCTCACGCCGCAGGAGGTGGACGAGTTGTTCGCCGTGCTGCGCGAACTGCGCGACGCGGGCACCAGCATCGTGCTCATCACGCACAAGCTCGCCGAGGTGCGCGCCCTCGCCGACCGCGTCACCGTGATGCGCGCCGGTCGCGTGGTGGGCGGCGGACCCGTGGGCGAGTTCGACACCGCACGACTCGCCGAGCTCATGGTGGGCCGCGTGCCCGCACCGCTCGGCGCGCGCGCCGAGCGCGCCCCCGGCGAGCCGCGCCTCGAGGCGCGCGGGCTCACGGTGCGCTCCACGCGCGGCCCCGCCGTGGTGCACGACGTCACGCTGGCGGTGCACGCCGGCGAGATCGTGGGCGTGGCGGGCGTGGAGGGCAACGGCCAGCACGAACTGGTGGAATGCCTCGCGGGCCTGCGACCCGCGGCCGCGGGCCGCGTGCTCGTGGCCGGGCGCGACGTCACCGGGCGCGGGGCTCGCGCGCACGCCGAGGCCGGGCTCGCGCACATCCCCGCCGACCGGTTGCGGCGCGGTCTCGTCGAGGACATGACGACCGCCGAGAACCTCGTGCTCGGACGCCAACGCGAGGCTGCGCACGGCGCGTGGCTCGGGGGCCCCACGCTGCGCGAAGCGGCGCGCGGTCCGCTCGCCGCGCACGACGTGCGTCCGCCCGACCCCGACGCGATCGCGGGCCGGCTCTCGGGCGGCAACCAGCAGAAGCTCGTGGTCGCGCGCGAACTCGACCGCCCCGTGCAGGCGTTGCTCGCCGCGCACCCGACGCGGGGTGTGGACCTGGGCGCGGTGGACGCGATCCATCGCCGACTGCTCGCCGCGCGCGACGCGGGACTGGCGGTGCTGCTCGTCTCGAGCGAGCTGTCCGAGATCCTCGCGCTCTCCGACCGCATCGTGGTCATGACCGGCGGTCGCATCGTGCACACGACCACGCCCGCCGCCACCGACGAGCGCACACTCGGCCTGCACATGACGGGCCGCGCGACGCTCGTGGACACCCCCGCCACCACCCCGCCCGAGGCGCGCGCGTGAACGCGCGACTCGACGCCGTGTGGCGTCAGGCCCTGCCCCCGCTCGCCGCGGTCGCGCTGGCGCTGGTCGCGGGCGGCGTGCTCATCGCCGCACTCGGCGAGTCGCCGCTCGAGGTCTACGGCCTGCTCGTGAGCCAGGCGTTCGGCACCGGCTACGGCGTGGGCCAGACGCTGTTCAAGGCCACGCCGCTGCTGTTCGCGGGGCTCTCGGTCGCGCTCGCGTTCCGCGCCGGGCTGTTCAACGTCGGCGCCGAGGGCCAGATGTACCTGGGCGGGTTCGCGGCCGCGCTCGTGGGCGCCTACGCGCCACTGCCGCCCGTGCTGATGCTGCCGGCGGCACTGCTCGCCGCCGCGGCCGCGGGCGCGGTGTGGGGCGCGGTGCCGGGCGTGCTCAAGGCCCGCTTCGGCGCGCACGAGGTCATCAACACCATCATGCTCAACTTCATCGCGTTCGCGCTCGTCGCGTGGTGGGGCCGCACGCTGTTCATGCCCGCGACCGTGCGCACGGCCGAGATCGACCCCGCCGCCGTGGTGCCACGGCTCGACGTGCTGGTGCCGTGGCTGCGCGGCTCGCCCGCCAACCTCGCGCTGGTGCTGGGGCTGGGGCTGGCATGGGGCCTGGGCGTGTGGCTGTTCCGCACGCGTGCCGGCTACGAGACGCGCGTGCTCGGGCTCAACCCGGGCGCGGCCGAGTACGCGGGCGTGCGCACCGGGCTCGCGCAGGTGCAGGCGTTCGCGCTCGCGGGTGCGATCGCGGGTCTCGGCAGCGCCAGCTTCGTGCTCGGCTACAAGCACTGGTTCGAACTCGACTTCACCGCGGGCGCGGGCTTCATGGGGATCGCGGTCGCGCTCATCGGGCGCAGCCATCCGCTCGGGGTCGCACTGGCCGCGCTGTTCTTCGGCGCGCTCGCCTACGGCGGCCTGGTGGTGAACCGGCACGTGCCGGCCGACCTCGTCAACGTGCTGCGCGCACTCGTCATCCTGTTCGCGATCTCGGCCTACGCGCTGTTCGAGCGCGCGGCCCGGCGGAGGCGCGCATGAACGCGCTCGACGTCCTGCTGTTCGCGGCCGCGACGCTGCGCATCACGGTGCCGTACGCACTGGCCGCGATGGGTGCGTCGCTCGGCGAGCGCGGGGGCGTGGTGTGTCTGGCCCTCGAGGGCATCATGCTGCACGGCGCGCTCGCCTACGTGCTCGGGGCGTGGTTCCTCGGCGACCCGTGGCTGGGACTGCTGTGCGCGATCGCGGCCGGCGCCGCCACCGCGGCCCTGCACGCCCTCGTCACGGTGACGTTCCGCGCCGACGCGATCACGAGCGGCATCGGCATCAACCTGCTCGCCGCCGGACTCACGCGGTTCGTGCTCGTGACCGTGTTCCACTCGTCGTCGAACTCGCCGCGCGTGGTCGGGCTGCCCGACCTGCCGCTCGGTCCAATCGCGCAGGTGCCGGGGCTGGGCCCGCTGCTCGCCACGCCGCTCGTGCCGATCGCGCTCGCGCTGGTGCCCGCCACCACGTGGCTGCTGTTCCGCACCCCGTTCGGGCTACGCCTGCGCGCCACCGGCGAACGCCCCGAGGCGAGCGCGTCGCTCGGGTTGTCGGTCGCGGGCCTGCGCTGGAGCGGCGTGCTGCTGTGCGGCGTGCTGGCGGGTCTCGCGGGCGCGTGGCTCGCCAGCGAGCAGCACTCGTTCACCGACGGCATGACCGGCGGGCGCGGCTACATCGCGATCGCGGCGATGATCGTGGGCAAGTGGCACCCCGCGGGCGCGGCTGCCGCGTGCCTGCTGTTCGGGGCGACCGAGGCGGCGCAGATCGCGCTGCAGGGTTCGGGGTTCCCGAGCGCGCTCTTGCAGGCGCTGCCCTACGCCGTCACCATGCTCGCCCTCGCCGGCTTCATCGGGCGCGCGACGCCGCCGCGCGCGCTCGGCACCCCGTACGACCCCGAACGCGGCTGAACCGGATGCGTGACCCCATGAGCGTGACCCCCGAACTGCCCACCGCCGACCTCGACCGCCGCGTCGCCGACGCCGTCGCCGCCATCCGCGCGCGCACGTCGCTCGTGCCCACGGTGGGGCTCACGCTCGGCTCGGGGTTGGGCGGTGTGGTGGACGCCATCCCGGGCGCGACCGTGTTCGCGACGCGCGAGTTGCCGCACTGGCCGGCCTCGACGGTGCAGGGCCACGCCGGACGGCTCGCGATAGGCACCTGGCACGGGGTCCCCGTGGCGGCGCTCTCGGGCCGCAGCCACCGCTACGAGGGCTACACGCTCGACAAGGTGACGTTCGCGGTGCGCGTCATGCAGGCCCTCGGCTGCCGCACGATGCTGTTCACCAACGCCGTCGGTGCGTTCCATCCCGAGTTCCGCCCCGCCGACCTCATGCTGGCGACCGGGCACCTCAACTTCATCGGCAAGCGCGGACTGTTCACGCCCGCCGAGTTGCGCGAGCGGCGTGCGGGCCGTCTCGTCGCCGACCCGTATCCGGTGGCGCTGCGCCGCGAGATCATGGCGGCCGCGCTCGCCGCCGAGGTGCGCCTGCACCAAGGCGTGCTCATGGGCGGCCACGGCCCCACCTACGAGACCGCGGCCGAGGTGCGCATGGCCGGGCGCGTCGGGGCGCACGTCGCGTGCATGAGCACGGTGCACGAGGTGACGCTGGCGGCGCACCTCGGATGCGAGACCGCCAGCCTGTCGTGCATCACGAACAAGGCCACCGGGCTCTCGGCCACGCCGCTCTCGCACCACGAGGTCACCGAGGTGGCCAACGAGGTCGCGGGTAAGTTACGCGCGATCCTCGAGCGATTCTTGGCCGCGCGGGCCGCGCGGGCCTGAAAGCGCCTGAACGCGCCTGAACGCGCCGGAGCGTGTTGTTCATGGCGTGGGGCCACAAGCGGTCCCGTCGCGGAGGGGACCACTTCGCGGTTTCTTCCCTACCCGCGGTGCACCGCCCTCGTGTACGGTCGTTTCATGATGACCGGGACCGCCATGGAGGTGACCCCCTGAAGCGTTCGCACATGCTCCTGCTCGCGTTGCTGCTCGCCGTTCCGGTGAGTGCGCACGCCCGACCCATGGGTCTGGTGTCGCAGGACCCGCAGGAGCCGACTCCGCGCCGGGCCGTACCGCGTCCGGTCGCGCCCGCTCCGCCCGCATCGCGCGCCACGGCACCCGTGCCGCGCGCGGGGGCCGCGCCCTCGACCAACCCGGCCCGCAAGCCCGCCACGCCTTCGGTCAGCATGACGCCGGGCGCGACGCCGGGGACCACACCGGGCATGGGGATCGTCACGCGCTACCAGCGCGGGCAGTTGCAGGGCAAGCGCAAGCGCACCGCCGAGCCGAGTTGGGTGCTGTAGTCCCTCGCACCCACCACTGACACGAGACGCCGCGCCCCGCACGGGACGCGGCGTCTCGCGTTCATGCGAGCATGCCGCCGCACGCGCGCGGTGGGATCGGGCGCGCGAGGCAAAGCGACTCGCGAGGCGACACGACTCGCGGTACGGCGCGACTCGCGAGGCGACACGACTCGCGGTGCGGCGCGACTCGCGGTGCGGCGCGACTCGCGGTGCGGCGCGACTCGCGAGGCGGCACGACTCGCCGCTGGACCCGCGCCGCGGGCTAGGGCAGCACGGTGACGCCGAGCACGGTCTCGCCCTGCACCACGCGCCGCGCCACGTCGAGGCCGCGCGTGACACGCACGAAGATGGTGTAGCGCCCGTTCAGGTGCGGCTGCGGCGAGAGCGTGACGAACCACTTGCTGCCACCCGTGTCCTTGCCCGAGAGCGCCATGCCCACCATGCCGGCCTCGTAGCGCTGGCGGTTGTACTCGCAACGGATGGTCCAGCCCGGTCCAC
>JBJTRI010000169.1:0-4072 GCA_046076045.1 bacterium | reverse complement strand
GTAGAGCTTCGGGCTCACGGTCTTGCCGGTCTGTCCGACCTGCTCGCCGTGCGAGCGCCAGCCGGCGTCCACCACCGCGCGCGACGCCCCGACCGTGGCGCCCATGGCGTCGGCCAGTGCCTCGACGAGCGCGAAGTGCTCAGGCCCCTTGAGACCGCGCCCACCGCTCACCACGATCTCGGCCTCGGTCAGGTCCGGGCGACCGCCGGTCTGCGTGGTCGTGCCGGTGACCACGGCGCGCGGCGCGGCTGCGTCCCACGCGAACGCGAGCGGCTGCACCGCGGCGCTGCGACCGGCCTCGGGCGCGGCCGGCGCGAACACCTTGGGGCGCAGCGTCACGAGTGCGGGTGACAGGGGGAACGCGAGCTTCTCGTAGGCCTTGCCGGCCATGACCGGACGCGTCGCCACGAGCCGACCGCCGCTCGCCTCGAGCGCCGTGCAGTCGGCCGCGAGCCCCGCGCCGAGCAGCGCGGCGACGCGCGGAGCGAGGTCCTTGCCCGTCGAGGACGCCCCGAACAACACGACCTTTGCACCCGTCGCGCGAGCCGCCTCGGCCACCGCGACCGCGTGCCCCGCGGCGTCGTGCCGCGCGAACGCGTCGTGCTGCGCGAGCAGCACGGTGTCGGCACCGGCCTCGCCGAGTGCGGCCAGACCGACATCGCCGGTCGCGCATGCGACCGCGGTCACGGGACCGCCCAGCGTCGCCGCGAGACGCTTCGCCTCACCCAGGACCTCGCGCGTCACCGGACGGACGGCGCCGTCACGCATCTCCACGTAGACGAGGATGCTCATAGGACCTTGGCCTCCTCCCGCAGCACGCGGACGAGCTCGGGCACCGCGCCCGCGCCCTCCCCCACAATGCGGCCCGCCGCGCGCGGCGGCGGCAGTTCGAGCGCGAGGCGCTCCAAGTGGGGCGCGGCCGCCTCGACGGCGCGCTCCTCGATCGTCTTCTTCTTCGCCGCCATGATGCCCTTGAGCGACGCGTAGCGCGGCTCGTTGAGCCCCTTGTCGGTGGTGAACACCGCGGGTAGCGGCACCTCGAGCTGCTCGCGACCGCCCTCGATCTCGCGCTCGACGCGCGCCGTGGTGCCCGCGAGCTCGAAGGTCGAGACGTTCGTCACGCACGGGCGCCCGAGCAACGTGGCCAGCATGGGTCCGACTTGCGCGCCGTCGTCGTCCACCGCCTGCTTGCCCAACCACACGAG
Organism: bacterium; assembly: GCA_046076045.1. Taxonomy (GTDB): domain Bacteria; phylum Eisenbacteria; class RBG-16-71-46; order RBG-16-71-46; family RBG-16-71-46; genus JAIOPA01. The sequence continues at coordinate 2,867 of JBJTRI010000169.1, read as the reverse complement.
GCCGGCGTCGAGCCCGCGGACCGCGTCGGCCAGCGCCTTGGCGATCGTGAGCGCGTCGGGCGCGGCGTGGTCGAGGCGCAGATGGAGCGCGCGATCGGCGCCCATCGCGAGCACGTTGCGCAGCGTGGTCTGCACGCCGGCCGCGCCCAACGACACCGCCACCACCTCACCCGCGCCGAGGGACTCCTTCACGCGCAGCGCCTGCTCGACCGCGAACTCGTCGTAGGGATTGAGGACGAGCGTGACACCGTTGGGGTCGAGCGTGCGGCCATCGGCGGCCACCTTGACCCGCGTGTCGGTGTCGGGCACCTGCTTCACGCACACGACCTGCAGCACCGTGCACCTTCCTTCTCGTGGGGCCGCGCGCGACACCGCGCGCAGCGGGGACGGGTCACACGCTCGCCGGGACCCCCGACGCGCTTGCGACTTCTTTCACAAGCAGGGCCGAAGCGCCGCCGGGAAGGCATGGTCACGGGGCGGGCGCGCGGCCGGACGAGGGAGTTTCGGCGGCCCGGGCGCGGGGTGTCAAGAACGCGACCGGCGGGTCAGTCCGCCAGCCACTCGAGCGTCGCGGCGCGCGCCGCGAAGCACATCGCCCCGTCGGTCCCGCCCACATGCAAGCGGTGGGCGAACGCGCCGTCGGGGATGGCCGGGAACCCCAGCTCCGCCACCTCGGCGGCCGTGAGCGGGGCACTCGCCAGCGTCATCGCGGGTGGGCCCGCCGGGTCCTTGGGGTCACGGCGGTCGAACTCCAACCACTCCACCCCGGTCACGCGCAGGATCGCGGAGCGCTCCGCTCGGTCCGCCGAGGCCGGCCAACCGAGCACCCACTCCAGCACGCGATCGGGTCCGAGCACGTTCACGCCCGACAGTCGGGTGCCGGTGAAGCCGCCGGGCACCCCGGCCTCCAGTTCGATCAGCGCGTTCACCGACACCGCTTCACCCTCCCACCGGACCGAGCCGATCGGTCGTCTCGTCGAGGTGCGCGTGCGCACCCGGGGCCTCGGGCGCACGCGCGAGCAGGAGATCACCGTTCACCTGAACCACCTCCGCGAGACGACTGCGGCCATTGTAGGTGGACGACATGACGGAACCATACGCGCCGGCCTCGAGCAAGGCGACGAGGTCGCCGGGTTCGAAGCGCGGCAGGGGCTCGGCCGCGAGGAACCGGTCGGCCGACTCGCACACCGGCCCCACCACGTCGGCCGGGACGAGCGCCCCCGGCCGCGGGGCGATCACGAGTAGGCGGTGACGCGCCCCGTAGAGCGCCGGGCGGACGAGGTCGTTCATGCCGGCGGCGAGCACCACGAACCGCTCGCCCTCCTCACCCCGCCGCTTGTCCCACAGCACCTCGCTCACGAGCGCGCCGGCGTCGGCCACCACCCAGCGCCCGGGCTCGAAGCACCACTCCACCCCCGCCGCACCGGGCAGGGCGGCGATGCGATCGGCCAGTGCGCGCAGGTCGGGCGCGGCCTCGCCACCCGTGTAGTCCACGCCGAAGCCGCCGCCCAGGTTGACGCATGCGAGCGGGGCCCCGGCCGCCGCCGAGCGCGCGGCGAGTTCGAGCGCGACGTGCGCCGCGGCGAGCAGCGGCTCGCCGTCGACGAGTTGCGAGCCCACGTGCACGTGCACGCCATCCACCACGAGGTGCGGCCAGCGCGTCCGTGCCGCCCACACCGCCAACGCCTCGGCGGGGGTCATGCCGAACTTGGTGCCGCGGTGGCCGGTCTCGATGTGCGGATGCCCACCCGCCACGATGCCGGGGTTCACGCGCAGCGCGACGCGCAACCGACCGTCCACGCGCGCAGCCGCGGCCTCGAGCAGGTCGAGCTCGGCGGGCTGGTCGGCGCTCACCGCCTCGATGCCGTGCGCGGCCACCCACGCCGCCTCCTCGGGGGTGCGACCGTTGCCCGAGAGCGTGAGCCGGTCGGATCCGAACCCGCAGGCGCGCGCCACCACGAGCTCGCCGAGCGAACCCGCATCGGCATGCAGCCCGGCCTCGCGCACCACGCGAAGCACCGCCGGTAAGCCGTTGGCCTTCAGAGCGAAGGCGATTCGAGGTCGAATCGGCTTCAAGTCCTGCACCAGACGCTCGGCGCGGGCGCGGACACGATCGAGATCGGTGAACCAGAACGCCCGCGCCCCCGGATGGCGGGCGGCCAACAGGGCATGCGCGCGCGCGAGCACACAAGGCTCCATCACGCTCACGCGCACGCTCCTCGGGCGAGGCGCCGTTCCACCTCGACGAGGTCGGCGGGCGTGTCGAGGTCGGTCCACTCCTCGGGCAGCCCGGGGGCGTCGTCACCTTCCAGCACCCTCGCTCCCGCCGAGCGCACCGCGCGGTACACCGCCCGCTCGCCACGATCCCAACTCGCGCGCAGCGCGGCGACCGCCCCGGGACCGTACGCCCCGACGAGCGGCTGCAGTCGGCCGTCGCGGGCGGTCACGGCCGCGGTCGCGTTCCCGCGCTGAGCGGCGAGGGCGAGCATCGTGGCGGGGCGCAGGAGCGGTTGGTCCACGGGCACCACCAGCGCCTCGTCGAACGCCTCGGCCCCCAGCCCGGCCACCAGGCCACCGAGCGGCCCCCCGTCGCCGGGCGGGTCGTCCACGCGCACGGTGTCCGGGGCGAGCACGGGCAGAGCCATCGTGCCGGGCACGACCACGCGCAGTCGCTCGACCCCGCAGTCGCGCAGCAGATCGCACGCGCGATCGAGCAGCGTGCGACCGGCCACGGTCACGAGTGCCTTGGGGACACCCATGCCGAGCCGCTCACCGCGGCCGCCGGCGATCACGATGCCGATCCGACTCGTTCCCTGCTGCACGCACCCTCCATGGTCCCGGCCCTCAGCCGACGCACGGGTCGCTTC
>JBJTRI010000168.1:0-4229 GCA_046076045.1 bacterium | reverse complement strand
CGTGGGCGCGACCGAGCGCGACCACGCGCGCACCGAACCGCCGAAGCCGTCGAGGACCCGCCAGGCCGCCGTCTCGCGCAGGGCCATGGTCAGAGCTTGATGCGGCGGAACACGAACGACGGCAGGTGGCGCAGCACCATGGCCACGAACCACCAGCGTGCGGGCACGAACGTGCTCGGGCTCCCGCCCCGCCGCGCGGTCGCCAGGATGATCCCAGCGGCGCGCTGCACGCTCACCATGAACGGTCGGCGCGTGAGGTCCGCCACCATGGGCGTGTCCACGAACCCCGGCTTCACCGTGACGACGTTGACGCCCTTCATGGCGACGCGGTTCCGCAGCCCCTCGAGGAACGCGGTGAGCGCGGCCTTCGAAGCCGCGTAGCCGGGGAACAGCGCGCGACCGCGTTCGCCGGCCACGCTCGACAGTCCCAGGATGGTGCCCGCACGGGCGGCCTCGAAGCGCGCCGCGACCGGGTTCATCCACGCCATGGCACCGGTCACGTTGACCTCGAACTGCTCGCGGTCGCGCTCGGTGTCGTACACGTCTTCGCCCGGCACCCACAGCAACCCGCTGCTGTACACGAGCAGGTCGAGCCCGCCGAGTTGCTCCACGAGACGGTCGAGCAGCGCCGGCACCGCGTGCGTGTCGCGCACGTCGTGCGTGGCGACGATCGCGCGTCCGCGCCCGGCCGCCGCGATTTCCGAGGCCACCGCGCGCAGCGCGTCCTCGCGCCGGCCGAGCAGCGCGACGTGACAGCCGTCGGCGGCGAGCTGGCGGGCGATCTCGGCACCGAGGCCCGAACTGGCACCGACGACGATGGCACGACGGAACACGAGGCTCATGCGGGGGTCTCCGGGAGGACGGACGGCTCCGGGACGGGGTATCGGCCGCTCCGGGCGCGCTCCGCAGCCCCGCGCGGGGGCCGCGGCCGGGCACGACTCAGAGGCGGACGCCGTCCTTGAGCCCGCTCCGCGCGATGACGAGGCGCTGGATCTCCGAGGTGCCCTCGTAGATCTCCATCACGCGCGCGTCGCGGTAGTAGCGCTCGACGCCGTACTCCTTCACGTAGCCATAGCCCCCGTGCACCTGGATGGCCTGGTGCGTCACCCACGTGGCGGCCTCGGTCGCGTACAGCTTGGCCATGCTGGCGGCGCGCACGAAGTCCTGCCCGCTGTCCTTGAGCCACGCCGCCTTGCGGATGAGCAGGCGCGCCGACTGCACGCGGCGCTCCATCTCGGCGAGCTTGAACTGCACGGCCTGGATGCGCGCGATGGGGGCGCCCCACGCCTGACGCTGCTGGGCGTAGCGGGCGGCCTCCTCGAACGCGGCGGTCATCACCCCGAGCGCCTGCGCGGCGACCCCGATGCGGCCGGAGTCGAGCATCGAGAGCGCGATGCGGAAGCCGTCGTTCTCGGCGCCGAGCCGGTTCGCGACCGGCACGCGCGCGTCGCTGAACGACAGCGTGATGGTGTCGGAGCCGCGCAGCCCCATCTTGTCCTCACCCTTGCCGAGCGTGAGGCCGGGCGTGTCCTTCTCGACGATGAACGCCGAGATGCCCTTGGGCCCGGGGCCACCGGTGCGGGCGAGCACGAGGTAGGTCCAGCTGTGGCGGCCGTTCGTGACCCAGTTCTTCTCGCCGTTGAGCACGTAGTGGTCACCGTCGAGACGCGCGGTGGTCACGAGCGCCGAGGCGTCGGAACCCGAGCCGGGCTCCGAGAGCGAGAACGCGCCGACCGCACCGCTCGTGAGCCGCGGCAGGTAGCGCCGGCGCTGCTCGTCGGTGCCGAAGGTGTGGATGGGGTACGCCCCGACCGAGTTGTGCACCGCGACCATGATGGCGAGCGCGGCCGAGACGCGCGCGATCTCCTCGATCACCATGGTCGAGGTGCGCGCGTCGTAACCGAGCCCACCCCACTCCTCGGGGATGCTCATGCCGAGCAGCCCCATCTCGGCCAGCTTGGCGATGGCCGACGGCGGGATGGCGTCGTCGTGATCCCACTTCGCGGCCTGCGCCGCGAACTCGCCCTGGACGAGCTCGCGCACGGCGTCACGGATGACGATCTGGTCTTCGGTGAGGTCGAGGTTCATGACGGTCTCGGGTGCGTCGGGACGGGGCTCAGGCCGGCTGGTGGGCCGACGTCTCACGGAACACGGTCAGGCAGACGAGCGCGAGCAGGCCCATCACGCCCGGGCCGGGGCCGAGCAGCAGCGAACCGGCCGCACCCAGCGCGACGAGCGGCCACGCGCGCCAGTCGCCCGCCCACAGGCCGGGCACGCCCGCCAACCACGCACCACCGATCGCGGCCTTCATGAGATGCGGCACCCACACCGGGGCGCCGAACTTGACCAACGTGTCCACGAACACGCCGTGCTGGCCGAGCAGCGCGAACTCCTCGCCCGTGACCCACGGGTAGAGCCCCTGGAACACCGACGTGAGACCCGGGTACAGGGCGCAGGCCGTGAGGATGAGCAGCGCGATCGGACGGACGGGACGACGCATGAGTGGACCTCCTCGTTGGGATGCCCCCGGCGGAGCCGGGTGACGACGTGGACGCTCGCGGCTCAGGCCGGGAGCGCGTGCTCCTTCAACACCTGACCGGCCACCACCATCTTCTGCACCTCGGTGGTGCCCTCGTAGATCTCGCAGATGCGCGCGTCGCGCCAGTAGCGCTCGACGTGGAACTCGCTCAGGTAGCCGTAGCCGCCGTGCACCTGGATGGCGAGGTTCGCGCAGCGCGTCGCGGCCTCGGACGCGTGCCACTTGGCGAGCGACGCCTCCTTGATGTGCGGGCGGCCCTGATCGCGCAACCACGCGGCCTGGTACACGAGCAGGCGCGAGGTCTCCAGCTCGACGAGGCTGTCGGCGAGCATGGCGCGGATGGCGTCGAACTCGCCGATCGGACGGTCGAACTGCTGGCGCTCGTTGGCGTAGCGCAACGAGGCCTCGACCGAGGCCTGCGCGATGCCGAGCGCCTGCGCGGCGATCCCGATGCGGCCGCCGCCCAGCGTGGCGAGCGCGATGCCGTAGCCCTTGTTGACCTCGCCCAGCAGCAGGTCCTTCGGGATGCGCGCGTTCTCGTAGAAGATCTCGCGCGTGTCCGAGGCGTGGATGCCGAGCTTGTGCTCCTTCTTGCCCTTCTTCACGCCGGGGATGTCGGCCGGCACGATGAACGCCGAGATGCCCTTGGGCCCAAGTGCCTTGTCGGTCGCCGCGTAGGTGATGAGCACGTCGGCGGGCCCGGCGTTGGTGATGAAGATCTTGGAGCCGTTGAGCACCCAGTGGTCGCCGTCGAGCACCGCGGTGGTCTGCTGGTTCGCGGCGTTGCTGCCGGCGTTGGGCTCGGTCAGGCAGTACGCGCCCAGCAACTCGCCCTTGGCGAGCGGCGCGAGCCAGCGGCGCTTCTGCTCGTCGTTGGCGTACTGCATGAGCGGGTAGCACACGAGCGAGTTGTTCACCGACGCGATGACGCCGTGGCTCGCGCACACGCGCGACAACTCCTCGATCGCGACCACGTACGCGAGGTAGCTCATGCCCGCGCCGCCCCACTGCTCGGGCACGAACATGCCGAGCAGGCCCAGCTCGGCCATCTTCTTGGTGTTCTCGGCCGGGAACTCGTGCGTCTCGTCGATGCGCGCGGCGATGGGGCGGATCTCGCTCTCGGCGAAGTCCCGCACCATCTCGCGGACGCTCTGCACGTCCTCGGGGAGTTCGAACGACAGCCCGGCGGTCTCGGTCGTCGTGGACATCGGGGTCTCCGGGCGGTCAGCCCTGCGGGTACTCGTAGAAGCCGCGGCCGGTCTTGCGACCGAGCCAGCCGGCGGCCACGTACTTGCGCAGCAGCGGGCAGGGCCGGTACTTGGAGTCGCCCAGCCCGTCGTGCAGCACGTTCATGATGCTCAGGCAGGTGTCGAGCCCGATGAGGTCGGCCAACTGCAGCGGCCCCATGGGGTGGTTCATGCCGAGCTTCATCACCGTGTCGATGGCCTCCTTGGTCGCCACGCCCTCCATGAGGGTGTAGCAGGCCTCGTTGATCATCGGCATGAGGATGCGGTTCGAGACGAAGCCGGGGAAGTCGTTGACCTCGGCCGGCGTCTTGCCCAGTCGGCGCGACAGCTCCTCGGTCACCGCGTAGGTGGCGTCGCTGGTGGCGATGCCGCGGATGATCTCGACCAGCTGCATGACCGGCACCGGGTTCATGAAGTGCATGCCGATCACGCGGTCCGCGCGC
>JBJTRI010000167.1:0-28474 GCA_046076045.1 bacterium | reverse complement strand
TGCTGGCCGACGTCTCGGTGCCGCTCGACCTGCTGCTCGACCTCGTGCAGGGCGAGCGCCTGTTCCCGGCGGTCGCGGCGCTCGAGGCACTCACGCGCCGCCCGCGCGAGCCGCGGGTCGAGAACGTCCTGCTCGCGCAGTTGTGCCGGTTCCACCCGTGGACCGCCGACTGCATCCTGCGCGTGCTCGACGTCTGGAACCCCGACGAGAAGGAGCTGCCCGCGCGCATCCTGCTGCGGGTCGATCGCACGTGGGCCAACTCCGGCTACGCGGTGGCGTTCGAGCGCTTCCTGCGCCGCCGTCTCGCGGTGCGCCCGCTCACCATGCAGCAGCACGACCCGAAGAGCCCGCAGCAGGCGGCCGAGCTGCTCGAGACTGTGCTCGCCGTGCAGGATCCGGCGCTCGTGAAGCCGTTCGTGACCGCGCTGCGTCGCTACATCGCGATCGCGGGCGACGAGCCCGAGGCGCTCATGGAGGCCGACGACGAGACCGAGGAGCAGAGCGCCCGCGAGCCGTCGGAGGAGTCGAAGGAGTCCGAGGAGCCCGCGTCCGCGCAGCCCGGGCCCGAGGGTGAGAACGCCAAGGAGGAGGGCGCGCCGCCGGTGCGTCGCGGCCGTCCCCAGCCCCCTTCGGCGCTCTCGGGGGTCGGGCACTGGCACGCGCCCGGCGAGATGCCCGAGCCGGCCGTGTTCTCGGCGCCGTCGCTCGACGAGTTGTTCGATCGCATCGTGAAGTCGTTGAGCGCGCCCACGCCGCGCCCCGTGCTGGTGGTGGGCGAGTCGGGCGTGGGCAAGACCGCGCTCATGCGGCGCGTCTCCGCGCACCTGTCGCGCGCGGACTGGACCGTGTACGAGGCGAGCGCCACGCAGCTGAGCTCGGGCATGATGTTCGTGGGCTCGCTCGAGAAGCGGCTCGTGGAGCTGCGTCGCCGTCTGGCCGAGAAGCCGCGCACGCTGTGGATGGTGCCGGACTTCCACCAGTTGCTGTACAGCGGCCGCCACACCGCGTCGCCCACCGGCGCGCTCGAGCAGATCATGCCCATGTTCGAGTCGGGTGGCGTGCTCGCGCTGGGCGAGACGCGTCCGGGCCCGCTCGATCGAATGCTCGCCGAGCGTCCCGAGCTGGCGCGCCTGTTCGAGATCGTGCGACTCGAGCCGGCCAAGGACGAGGAGGTCGCCACGCTGCTCAAGAGCTGGGCGGCGCGCACGCTCAAGGACCGTCGCGTGCAGGTGGCGCCGTGGCTGCTCGACGAGGCCGCGCAGCTGTCGCGCCAGTACCTCGCCAGCCTGCGGCCGCCCGGCGGTGTGTTCCGCATGCTCGAGTCCGCGGTCAACGCGGTCGCGCCCGGCGGCAGCGAGGGCGAGCCCGTCGAACTGCACCACGAGGACGTGCTCAAGTCGGTGTCGGCCATGACCGGCCTGCCCTCGGACCTGCTCGACGAGCGCCGCCCGCTCGACCTGGAGGCGTTGCGCGCGCGACTCGAGGAGCGCGTGATCGGTCAGTCCGATGCGGTGAACGCACTGGTCGAGCGCGTCGCGCTGCTCAAGGCCGGCGTCACCGATCCGACGCGTCCCTACGGCGTGTTCCTGTTCGCGGGTCCCACGGGCACGGGCAAGACCGAGTTGGCCAAAGCGCTCGCGCAGTGGCTGTTCGGTTCGTCCGAGCGTCTGCTGCGGCTCGACATGAGCGAGCTCGCCGACGGCTTCGCGCTCGAGCGCATCACCGGTGCGGCCACCGCCACCGGGGGCGGCTCGCTCGCCGCCGCCATCCGCCGCCAGCCGTTCTCGGTCGTGCTGCTCGACGAGTTCGAGAAGGCGCACCCGCGGGCGTGGAACCTGTTCCTGCAGGTCTTCGACGACGGTCGTCTCACCGATGCGGCCGGCGAGACCGCGGACTTCCGCAACAGCATCATCATCCTGACCTCGAACCTCGGCGCGCAGCTCGCGCAGGGCGAGCGTCTGGGCTTCGCCGAAGGCGCCGACGGGTTCAGCGCCAACGCCGTGGAGCGCACCGTGGCCAAGGTGTTCGCGCCCGAGTTGCGCAACCGCCTCGATCGCGTGGTGGTGTTCCGGCCGTTCACGCGCGACGTCATGCGCCGCATCCTGTACAAGGAGTTGGGCGACGCCTACGAGCGCCGCGGCCTGCGCCGCCGCGAATGGGCGGTCGAGATCGAGGAGAACGCGATCGACTTCCTGCTCGACCGCGGCTTCACCACCGACCTCGGTGCGCGTCCGCTCAAGCGCAGCCTCGAGCGGCATCTCCTCGCGCCGCTCGCGCGCACCATCGTGGACCGCCGCGTGCCCGAGGGCGACCAGTTCCTGTTCGTGCGCCGCGACGGCGACGCGCTCGCGGTCGAGTTCGTGGACCCCGACGCCACGCCCGCCGCGCCGGCCACGCCGCCGCCCGCACTCGTGGGTCGCGCCGACCTGCGCGCGATCGCGTGGGACGCGCACGGCACCGAGGCCGAGATGCGCGAGCTGCGCAGCGGGCTCGAGCGCTTCCAGGCGCGCATCGAGGGCCCCGAGTGGCGCGAGGCCAAGGCGAGCTGGCTCGCCATGCCCGGCGGCGAGGGCTTCTGGCAGCGGGCCGACCGCTTCGAGGTGCTGGGGCGCGCCGAGTACATGGACCGCGTCGAGTCGGGCGCGCGATCGTCGGCGTCGCTGCTCGCGCGACTCGACGGCGAGGGCAGCGCGCAGCGCGAGGCGTGGCCGCGCAACATGGTGGCGCGACTCGCGCAGCAGATGGTGCTGCTCGAGGCCGCAGCCGACGAGGCCATGACCACGGGGCCGCGCGAGGCGTTCCTGTACGTGCAGGCCGGCCCCGAAGGTCCGGACCGCACCGGTGAGCGCGACTTCGCGCACCGCATCGCGGCCATGTACGAGGGTTGGGCTCGGCAGCGCGGCATGCGCGTGAGCGTGCTCAAGCCCACGCCGCGGCACTCGTCGGACGCGGTCTGGTTGGCGGTGAGCGGGTTCGCGTCCTACGTGACGCTCGCTCCCGAGGACGGCCTGCACGTGCTCGAGTGGGGGAGCAACGCGGAAGGCGGCGTGAAGCGCGTCAGCGTGCGCGTGCGCGTGCTGCCGCAGCCGCTCGTGCCCGCGCGCGACGGCGAGGCCGAGCTCACGCGGCAGGCGGCCGAGACGCTGGACGCCGCGACCATGCCGGCGCCGGCCATCGTGCGGCGTTACCGCGGCACGCCGTCGCCGCTCGTGCGCGACTCGGTGCGCGGCTGGCGCACGGGCCGACTCGAGCGCGTGTTCGCGGGCGACTTCGACCTCGTGCCGGCGGACGAGACCGAGGGCGCCGGGGCCTGAGCGGGAGGGTTCGAGCAGGGGTTCGGGGCGGCGTACCGTCCCCGAACCCCTGCTTCACCCACGTCGGGGGTTCCGGTGGCATCGGCGGGCCGCTAGACTGGAGGGCATGCCCCCTACCTCCACACGCACCCGTCCCGGCGCGCTGCCCCTGTGGGCCGCCGCGTGCTTCCTCGCCTCCGGTGCCGCCGGTCTGCTGTACGAGATCGTGTGGTCCAAGCAGCTCGCCTACCTGCTCGGCAGTTCGCTGCACGCCGTCGCCGCGGTGGTGGCGTCGTTCCTAGGCGGATTGGCGATCGGCGCGCGTTGGCTGGGCGTGCCGCTCGCGCGGCGGGGCGACGGCGCGCGCACCTACGCGTGGCTCGAGATCGGCGTGGCGGTGCTGGGACTGGCGCTGCTGCCGCTGCTGCGCGCGAGCGATCCGCTGGTGGGTCAGCTCTACCGTGCGCTCGGCGGCGAGGGCGCGGGCTTCGCGGCCGCGCGACTGGGGCTCGTGGTGCTGTTCCTGCTGCCGCCTGCCGCGCTCATGGGGGCGACCCTGCCGGTGCTCGTCGCGCACGTCGAGCGCGACCTCGTGGGGGCGGCGCTCGCGCGGCTGTACGCGCTCAACACGCTGGGGGCGGTCGCGGGCTCGCTCGCGGCGGGCTTCCTGCTGCTGCCCAACCTCGGGCTCACCGCGACCACGTTCGTCGCCGCGGGGCTCAACCTGCTGGTGGCGGCGATCGCGTGGACGCGCGGCGGCACGGCGCCGGCGACGGCGCCCGCGGACGCGGCCCCGAAGGCCGAGCCCGTGCTCGACGCCCGCACACGCACGGTGGTGGCGTGGCTGTTCGCGCTCTCGGGTTTCGGTGCGCTCGCGTTCCAGATCGCGTGGGTGCGGCTGTTCTCGTTGGTGTTCGGTTCGTCGGTGTACTCGTTCTCGGCCGTGCTCGGCGTGTACCTGCTCGGCATCGCGCTCGGGGCCGCGTTGGTGGGGCCGCGTCTCGCGCGCGTCGGCACGCTCACCGGCTTCGCCACGCTTCAGCTGGCGCTCGCCGCGCTCGGCGCGCTCGCGGTGCAGGCGTTCCCCGGTCTGCCGCAGCGCACGCTCGAGCTGGTGACCGGTGCGGGCGGTGACTGGCGCGGCCTGCTGGTCGCCGAGGCGGGCACGGTGGCGTTCCTCATCGGTCTGCCGTGCGTGTTGTTGGGTGCGATCTTCCCCGTCGCGGTACGGCTGCTGCAGAGCCGCGACGGCGGGCACGCCGCCGGCACCGCGTACGCGGTCAACACCGCGGGCACCATCGCGGGTTCGCTCGCGGCCGGGTTCGTGCTCGTGCCCACGTGGGGCGTGCAGGGCACGCACCTCGGGGCGGTCGCGCTCGCGGGCGCCATCGGCCTCGCGGCCCTCGCGTTGGCGTGGGCGCGCGGGGAGCGGTGCGGCATGGCACCGGTGGTCGCGGTCGCGCTGGCGCTCGCGGCGGGGTTGTTCGGTGCGATCGCGCCGCCGTGGGATCCGACCGTGATGTCGGCCGGCGTCTACCGTCCGTTCATGGCGGCGCAGATGCGGGCCGCGAGCGGCGGCTCGCCCGACGGCGTGCGGCAGTCGGTCGCGGGCAATCGCGTGCTGTACCACCGCGAAGGCATCAACACCTCGGTGCTGCTCGGCACCGACGCCGCGGGCAGCGACCTGTGGCTGCGCGTCGGCGGCAAGGTGGACGCGAGCGTGAACGACATGGAGACGCAGGTCATGCTGGGCCTGCTGCCCGGCGCCCTCGCCTCGCCCGGCGCGCGCGCGCTCGTGATCGGCCACGGCTCGGGTGTGACGACCGCGTCGGTGCTCGCCGCCGGCGTGGGCGCGCTCGAGGTGGTGGAGTTGGAGCCCGGCGTGGTCGAGGCCTCGCGCTGGTTCCACCCCGAGGGACAGGACCCGCTCGACGACCCGCGCACCACGCTCGTCATCGGCGACGCGCGTACGCACCTGCTGCACTCGGCGGGCCGCTACGGGCTCATCGTGTCGGAGCCCTCGAACCCGTGGATCGCGGGCGTGAACAACCTGTTCACCGTGGACTTCTACCGCCGCGTGCGCGCACGCCTCGAGCCCGACGGCGTGTTCTGCCAGTGGTTGCAGATGTACGAGCTCTCGCCAGCCACGTTCGGCACGCTCATGCGGTCCTACCTCGAGGTGTTCCCCGAGGGGCACGTGTTCCTGATCCGTCGCAACCACGACCTGCTGCTCGTGGCCTGCCCACCGAGACGCGGGTTCGATCTGGAGCGGCTACGCACGCCCGCGGTCGCGCGCGAGCTGGTGCGAGCGCGCGTGAGCGGGCCCGAGGCGCTGCCCGCCTACTGGCTGGGGCCCCTCGCGGCGCTGCGCGCGAGCGTGGGGACGGGACCGCTCAACCGCGATGACCGCCCGGTGGTGGAGTACCGCGCACCGCAGGACCTCGTCGCGGTGGGCAGCTCTCCCGCGAGCGTCTCGACCGAGGTGCTGTCGAGTCTTCCGTTCGTGGGGCCGCGTCCCGCGGGCGAGTTGTTCGCGGCGTGGACGCCGGGGGCGTGGTACGAATCGCGCGTGCGCGCGCTCGCGCAGTCCGGCGACACCGCGCGTGCGGCGCGCGTGCTCGAGGCCGCGCGCGCCGAGGGCGCGGGGGCGGCGGCCGAGGCGGTGTACGCGCAGGCAGTGCGGCGCGCGCGCAGCGTCGCGCTGTACGACCTCGCGGTCGCGCACATGCAGCGTGGCGAGCGTCCGCAAGCCCGAGCGCGGTTCGAGGAGGCGGTGGTCGCAGACCCCACGAACCATCAGGCGTGGGTGGTGCTGGCCGACCGTCGGCGCTACGACGGCGACGTGGAGGGTGCGCGGCGCGCGATCGCCGAGGCCGGGCGCTCGAGCGACCCGCAGATCCGTTGCGACGCGGTGACGCTCGCCGGGCTCATGGCGATCCAGGCCGGGGACGCTCCGGCCGCGCTGGCCGCGTTCGCCGAGGCGCGCGCCATCCAGCCCACGAGCGCGAAGCCCTACCTGTACGAGGCGCAGGTCCGCGCCCGCTCGGGCGACACGTCGGGTGCGGTGGAGGTGCTGCGGCGCGGACTCGCGGCCGCGCCGGGCTCGGGCGAGCTGGCGCAGGCGCTCCAGCAGCTCGGCGCCTCGCTCTGACGCACTCGACGCGCGAAGGCCCCCGGCACGCCCGCCTCGGCGGGTGCGACGGGGGCCTCGCGGCGAGGGCGGTCCGACTCAGCCGTTCTTGGGCTCCCAGACCTCGGTGAGCACGCAGTCCCACGGGAACTTGAACTCGTCCGCCGCGTCGTAGACGTGCGTCTGCGCGTTCACCACCAGCACCTCGGGCGCGCTCAGCGCCTTCCAGCCGTGCATGAGCATGGGCGGGATCTTGATGAGGCGCGGACGCAGGCTGCCGAGGAAGAAGCAGTTCACGTGGCGGAACGTGGGCGACTCGGGGCGCAGGTCCACGATGCTCACCTGCAGCTTGCCGCGCGTCACGGTGAAGTGGTCGGTGTGGATCTGGTGCAGGTGCCAGCACTTGATGACGCCGTGATCGGTGGCGCTCTGGTAGATGTGCTCGACCGCGTCGAGGCCGTCCTTCATCCACGGCTTGCTGTAGAGCTCGGTCACCTCGCCGCGCCCGTCGAGGTGCACGGTGAGGTCACGGACGATGACCCCCTGGATGGTCGCGCGTCCCGGCGGCTGGATCTGGTAGTCGAGGCTCTGGAGCCATTCGACGGTGACCTCGTGGGCCTTCATGCGGCTGCTCCCGGCGGTTAAGGGGGTGGGGTGGGGCACGCTTCGCCGCGCAGTATCCGTCACCACGCGCGGAGGCTCAAAGCGGGCCGGGTACGGCGGTTGACCCCGGCGAGGGGGCGGCCTACCTTGACCCCGATTGTCGCGGTTCCCCGTCGAGAGGCCGTTCCCATTCGGGACCGGTCGCCCCCGCGGTATTCCCATCTCTGCCCGACCCATCCCGAAAGGACTCGGAAGACATGTACGACATCACGATCGTGGGCGCCGGCTACGTCGGTCTTGTCACCGGCGCGTGCTTGGCCGACTTCGGCAACAACGTGGTGTGCGTGGACAGCGACGCCGCCAAGGTCGAGCGCATGAAGGCCCTCGAACTGCCGTTCTTCGAGCCCGGCCTGCCCGAGATCGTGGCGCGCAACTGCAACGAGGGTCGCCTGCGGTTCTCGAGCGACCTCGCGGGCAGCGTGCGCCAGAGCAAGGTCGTGTTCATCACGGTGGGCACGCCGCCGCGCGCCGACGGCAGCGCCGACACGAGCGCGATCTACGCGGTCGCCAAGGTGGTCGCGCAGAACCTCAACGGCTACCAGCTGGTGGTCCAGAAGAGCACCGCGCCGGTCGGTACCGCGCGCGACCTCGGCCACTACATGCGCAAGTTCGCCAAGAAGGGCGCCGAGTTCGACGTCGCCTCGAACCCCGAGTTCCTGCGCGAGGGTTCGGCCATCGAGACCACCATGCGCCCCGACCGCGTCGTGATCGGCGCCGAGTCGAAGAAGGCCGTGCACATCCTGCGCAAGATCCACGAGCCGTTGTTCCTGCTCGAGACCCCCATGGTGGTCACCGGGCTCGAGTCGGCCGAGCTCATCAAGTACGCCTCGAACTGCTTCCTCGCCATGAAGATCTCGTACATCAACGAGATGGCGAACCTGTGCGAGGCGCTGGGCGCCGACGTGAAGACGGTCGCCAAGGGCATCGGCATGGACCGCCGCATCGGCTCGAAGTTCCTGCACGCGGGCCCGGGCTACGGCGGCAGCTGCTTCCCCAAGGACACGCTCGCGCTGTCCGCGTTCTCGCGCCAGGCCAAGGTGAAGAGCGGTATCGTGGACGCGGTCATCGCGGCCAACGAGAACCAGATGGACATCATGATCGACAAGATCTGCGCCGGCCTCGGTTCGGCCCGCGGCAAGAAGGTCGCCGTGCTCGGTCTGTCGTTCAAGCCCAACACCGACGACATGCGCGCCGCGCCCGCGCTGCACATCATCGCCGGCCTCAAGCGTCGCGGCGTCAAGGTGGTCGCGTTCGACCCCATCGCCATGGCGAAGGCCGAGCCGCTGCCCGAGATGCGCGGGGTCGAGTTGGCCGCCGACGCGTACGACGCCGCCCGCGGCGCGCACGCGCTCGCGATCGTGACCGAGTGGAACGAGTTCCGCGGCATGAACCTAGCGCGCCTCAAGCGCGTCATGAAGCAGCCGCTGTTCTGCGACCTGCGCAACATCTACGTGCCCGAGGAGGTCGAGTCGGCGGGCTTCCGCTACGTCGGCGTGGGCCGCGGTCGGCCCGCGGCGCCCAAGGCCCGCAAGGCCGGCAAGGCCAAGGCTGCGCGCAAGCCCAAGGCGGCGGCCCGGCGTGGCGCGAAGGGCGGCCGGCGCGCATGAAGGGACTCATCCGAGGCGCTCTCGCGGTGCTCGGTCTCGAGGTCTTCCGGGCCCGCGGGGGCGTCTTCGTGTGTCCCAAGCCGCGGGCCGGGAAGGGCACCCCGCTGCGTTCGTTCCCGTCCCCGCTGCGCCTGCACCTCGGGTGCGGCAACAAGCGGCACGAGGGCTACGTGAACATCGACCTCGTGCCCACCCCGGCGACCGACATGGTCTCGGACGTGACGCGGCTCGAGGGGTTCGGCGACGCCACCGCCGACGAGATCCGGCTCGAGGCGGTGTACGAGCACCTGTTCCGCCACGAGCGCCGGTCCGCGATCCGCGAGTGGTTCCGCGTGCTCAAGCCCGGCGGTGTGCTCCAGCTGTACTGGATCCCCGACTTCGACGCCGTCGCGACCGCCTACGTGAACCGCGCGCCGGGCCTGCTCGGTCCGGTGTTCGACCTCGACGAGGTGTACCGCTTCACGCACGGCGACCCGGTGGCGTGGAACGCCCCCGAGCAGTTGCACAAGGACGTGTTCTCGGCCGCCTCGGTCGAGGCCGAACTGCGCGATGCCGGCTACGAGATCGTCTCGGTCGAGCGCAAGTGCTTCGCCGACGAGAAGTTCCCCGTCAATCTCAACGTCATCGCCCGAAGGCCCTCATGACCTCGCCACTCGCCCTCGGCCGCAGCCGCGTCCTCGTGACCGGCGGTGCCGGCTTCATCGGTGCCAACTTCGTCCATCGTCTGGTCGCGCAGCATCCCGACGCGCACGTCGTGGTGCTCGACGCGCTCACCTATGCCGGACGCCGCGAGAACCTCGACGGGGTCCCGGCCGACCGGCTGACGTTCGTGCACGGTGACATCCGCGACCCCGAGGCCGTGGCGCGCGCCATGGCGGGCTGCGACTTCGTGCTGAACTTCGCGGCCGAGTCGCACGTGGACCGTTCCATCGAGACGCCGGGCGAGTTCATCCAGACCGACGTGTACGGCGTGTTCGTGCTCGCGGAGGAGGCGCGCCGCGTCGGGGTGAAGCGCTTCATCCAGGTCTCGACCGACGAGGTGTACGGCGAGGTGCTCGAGGGGCACTCCACCGAGGAGTGGCCGCTCAACCCGCGCTCGCCCTACGCCGCGAGCAAGGCCGGTGGCGACCGGCTCGCGTACGCGTACTGGTGCACCTACGGCCTGCCCGTGGTCGTGACGCGCTGCTCGAACAACTACGGCCCGCGCCAGTACCCCGAGAAGCTCGTGCCGCTGTTCGTGACCAACGCGATCGACGACGAGCCGCTGCCGGTGTACGGGCACGGCCGCAACAAGCGCGACTGGTTGCACGTGGACGACCACTGCGACGCGCTGCTGACGCTGCTCACGTTCCCCGGCATCGAGGGGGAGACGTTCAACATCGGTGCGCAGCACGAGCTCGACGTGCTCACCATCACGAGCACGCTGCTGACGCTGCTCGGCAAGCCGACCACGCTCGTGCGCCACGTCGAGGACCGTCCGGGGCACGATCGTCGCTACGCGGTGGACTCCAGCAAGCTCACGCGCGTCACCGGCTGGCGGCCGCGCGTCTCGTTCGAGGACGGCATCCGCAGCACGGTGGAGTGGTTCCGCGCCCACGAGGGCTGGTGGCGGCCGATCAAACAGGGCGAGTTCCGCGCCTACTACGAGCGCATGTACGGCCAGCGCAAGGCCTTCAAGGAGGTCCGTTCGTGAGTCCCCGTCCCCGCGCCCTGTGGGTGCTGGCGCTGCTGGTGCTCGCGGGCACGGCCCGCGCGCAGTCGCTGGACACCGACACGCGGATGCGCGACGCGGTGGGGCCGGGCGTGTGGTCGGGGATCTCGCCCACGGTCGTGGATCGTCAGGGCATCTCGCCCGAGGTCGTGGCGCAGCCCGGGGCGATCGACCCCGAGACCTACCGGCTCGGTCCCGGCGACATGCTGACGCTGCGGCTGTGGGGGCGCGTCGCGCGCACCTCGTCGCTCGACGTGGACGCCGAGGGGCGCGTGCACCTGCCGCAGCTCGAGTCCATGCGCGTCGCCGGCCGCACGCTGGCCGACGTCCGGCGCGCCCTCATCGCGCGCATGGGCGAGGTCTATCGCGGCGTGAACGTCGAGGTGGGGCTCGCGCGCATGCGGCGCTTCAAGGTCTACGTCTCGGGCGAGGTGAAGTCCCCGGGGGCGTACGACGCCACGCCGGTGACGCGCGCGAGCGAGATCCTGTCGCAGGCCGGCCCGCTCGAGGGGGCGTCGCGTCGCAACGTGCGCCGGATCGCGCTCGACGGTCGTGAGCAGCGCGTGGACACGCCGGTGTTCGAACTCACGGGCGACCTCGCGGGCAACCCCATGCTCGAGGACGGCGACCGCCTGGTCGTACCGCCCGCCACGCGCTCGTTCGCCGCGGCCGGTGCGTTCTCACGGCCGCGCCGCTTCGAGCTCGCACCCGACGACAGCCTCGGCTTGCTCGTGCGCCTCGCCGGTGGCGCGCTGCCCTCGGCCGACCTCGCCGGCGCACGGCTGGTGCGGTTCCGTACCGCCTCCAACGCCGACACGATGCGCATCCGGCTGGGGGGCGCGGACGACGGGTTGCGCCTGCAGGACGGCGACGCCCTGTTCCTCACCTTCGTGCCCGACTACCACCAGCTCACCACCGTCACGCTGGTGGGCGAGGTCGCACGCCCGGGGGCGTACCCGATCCGGCTGGGCCAGGACCGCTTGAGCGACCTCATCGCGCGCGCCGGCGGGTTCCAGCCGCGTGCCGACCTCGGCAACGTGGTCGTGTTCCGTGCCCCGCCGCCGGCGGGCGAGGGGCGTGACGACTTCGAGCGTCTGCTGCGGCTGTCGCGCGACCAGATGACCGAGACCGAGTACAGCCGGCTCATGGCCGAACTCGCGCAGCGCAAGAACCACTTCCGCGTGGACTGGCGTCGTCTGCAGGCCGCCGGTACCGGCGAGGACCTCGACCTGTTGCTCGTCAACAACGACGTCGTGCGTGTGGACCCGCTCGTGACGAGCGTGCGCGTGGACGGGCAGGTGCGCAATCCCGGCATGGTCGAGTACGCGCCGGGCCGCACGCTCGACGAGTACGTGAAGCTGGCGGGTGGCTTCACCTCGCGCGCCGCCCGCGGTGGGGTGCGCGTCTCGCGTGCCGGGACGGGGCACCTCGTGCCCGCACGCGGCGTGCGCGACCTGCGGCCCGGCGACACGGTGTGGGTGCCCGAGGCGCGCGAGACCGACTACTGGACGCTCGTGCGCGACATCATCAGCCTGGCCGCGCAGGTCGCCGTCGTCATCGTCGCGGTCCGTCGTTAGTCCGTTCGTCGTCCCCCCGAGGAGTCCATGGAACACTCGCACGACATCCGGCCGTTCTGGCTCCGGCTGTGGGGGCAGCGCCGTCCCCTCGCCCTGTTCGGCGGCGCCGGCCTGGTGCTCGGCCTGCTGCTGAGCTTCGTCCTGCCGCGTTGGTACACCGCGCAGACCACGCTGCTGCCTCCGAGCGAGAGCGAGTCGGGGTTCGGGCTCACCAGCCTGCTGCGCGGACTCGCGGTGCCGGGCATCACCATCCCCACGCAGGCCACGCCCGCCGACGTGTTCATGGCCGTGCTCGAGAGCCGGCGTGTGAACGTGGCGGTGATCGAGCGTTTCGAGCTCAAGGCGGCTTACAAGAAGAAGCTCATGACCGACGCGCTCAAGGAGTTGTCGCGCCACACGCGCTTCAAGCTCACCGAGGCCGGCACGATCGAGATCGAGGTCGAGGACCGCGACCCGAAGCGCGCGGCGGCGATCGCGAACCACTACGTCGAGCTGCTCGACCGCTTCAACCGCGAGGTCCGCATGACCAAGGGGCGGCGCCTGCGCCAGTTCCTCGAGGCGCGGCTCGACGAGTCGCGCTCGGAGCTCGCCTCGGCCGAGGACAAGCTCGCGGCCTACGAGTCCAAGCACCGCACCGTGGCGATCTCGGCCGAGGCCTCGGCGGCGATCGAGGCGGCGGCCAAGCTGTACGCGCAGCGCGCTGCGCTGCAGGTGCGGCTCGGCGTGATCCAGCAGTACTCGCGCGGGGGCTCCGGCGAGGAGACGCAGGTCCGCCAGGAGATGACCGAGATCGACCGCCAGCTGAGCGCGCTGCCCGCGACCGGTCTGGAGCAGGCGCGTCTCCTGCGCGAGGTGAAGACGCTCGAGCAGGTGAGCATCCTGCTGCGTGCGCAGTACGAGGAGGCGCGCATGGACGAGGTCCGTGACGTCTCGACCACCGAGGTGCTCGACCCCGCCACGCCGCCCGAGCGTCACACGCGTCCGCGCCGTCTCGTGCTCATGCTCACCGGCCTGCTCGTCGGGCTCGCGGTCGGGGGCATCGACGCCGTTGTGGGCTGGCGCCGCCGCACGAGCGCGCCCGGGGTGGCCTGAGGTCGCGGTGACCTCGCCGGCAGCGGTCCCCCCGGCGCTCCCGGGCGGCTTGCGGCGCAACAGCCTCGCCAACGTCGCCAGCCGCACGCTGAGCGCGATGGCGTGGGTGGCCGTCACGCCTTGGGTGCTGCAGGTGATGGGCCCGGAGCGCTTCGGCGTGTGGGCGTTGTTCTTCGCGCTCGCGGGCTCGGCCGCCGCGATGGACCTGGGCGTCATGCCCACCGTGACGCGCTTCGTGGCACTGGCCGCGACGCGCGGCGAGTCGGCCGGACTGCACGGCGTGCTGCGGCGCGCGACCCTCGCCGCCCTCGCCCTGGGGGCGGGCTGGGTGCTGGTCGCGTGGGCGGGCGGTGCGTGGTTCGTGGGCGCGTTCCGCGTTCCCGAGGACATGCGCCTCGAGACCCTCGCGGCCCTGACGTGGTTCGGGTGGTCGCTCGCCGCGCTCACCTTCGGACAGGTCTGGCAGGGCGCGCTCCACGGGGTTCAGCGCCTCGACCTCGCGAACCTGGCGTGGATCGTCGGCCTCGTCGCGCACCTCGCGGTGCTGGGCGTCGGGCTGGCCTCGGGCCACGGGCTGCTGGCCGCGGCGTGGGGCTCGCTCGTGGGACACCTGCTCATGGCGATCGTGTCGTGGGCGGCGTGCCTGCGCCACCTGCCGCGCCGGGACGAGGGCCGCGACACTGGGAGCTGGCGCGACTTCGGCGGCTACGGCGGCGCGGTCCAGCTCTCGAACCTGCTCGTCATCGCGCAGATGCAGGGGGGACGCGTGCTGCTGGGGCTGCTCGGCGGGCTGTCGGCCGTCACCGTGTTCGAGTTGGCGTTCCGCGTCGCGAACACGCTGTGGTCGCCCGCGGTGCTCATGCAGGGTGCGCTTGTGCCCGCGGCCGCGAGCGCTTCGGCCGACGGAGCGGTGGGGCCGCTCGCGGACCTGCTGCGCTGGGGCCTGCGCTGGATGTGCATGCTGGGGTCGTTCGCGATGGGCGGGGTGTGGGTGGCCGGCGGACCGTTCCTGCGCTTGTGGCTCGGGCCCGACGCCGCGATCGACCGCACCACGCTCCCCCTGCTCGCGCTCGCGTTCGCGGTCGCCACGCCCGCGCTCGCGGTCTCGGCGCTCGCGCGCGGGGCCGGGCGCCCGGGGCTGGAGGGTGCGTTCTTCGGGCTCGCGGCGGTGGTGCAGGTGGTGGCGGCCTGCCTGGTCGTGCCGCAGGCCGGCGCGACCGGTGCGGCGCTCGCGCTGGTGGTCTCGTTCGCGCTCTCGGCCGCGGTGCTGCTCGTGCGCGCCGCGCGCTGGCTCGAGGTCCCGCTCGTCGCCACGCTCGCGCGCCACGCGCTGCCGCACATGCTGCCCGCGGCCCTGGCCGCGCTCGCGGTCCTGCTCGGCGCGCGGGTGTGGGCCGTGGCGGACCCGTGGGCCGCGTTCCTCGTGCCGGTGGCCGCCTACCTCGTGCTGTGGTCGCTGCTCGCACTGTTGCCGGGCGACACGCAGGTACTGTGGCGGCGTGCGCGCGCGTGGGCGGGAGGGGGTGCGGCATGAGGGTCTCGGCGGTGCTCATCGCGCGTGACGAGGCTGCACGCATCGCTCGTTGTCTCGAGTCGCTGCGCTGGGTGGACGAGGTCGTGGTCGTGGTGGACGACGCGACGCGCGACGACACCGAGCGTCTGGCGCGCGAGGCCGGCGCGCGCGTGTTCGTGCGCGCGTTCGACAGCTTCTCGGGCATGCGCGCGTTCGCCGACGCGCAGGCGACCGGCGACTGGGTGCTGTCGGTGGACTGCGACGAGGTCGTGTCCGCGCCACTCGCCGCCGAGGTGCGCGGGGTGCTCGACTCGCCGCACACCGCGTTCCGCGTCCCGCACCTCGACTGGATGTTCGGGCGCTGGATCCGCCACGGCGGCTGGACCCCGCAGTACCACTACCGCCTGTATCGCCGCGGGCGTGCGCAGTGGGCGCGCCCGATCCACGAGCGCGTCGAGTTCGAGGGCACGATCGGCACGCTGCGCGAACCGCTGCTGCACTTCTCGCACCTGCGCGTCTCGGACTTCGTGAACAAGATGGCGCGCTACACCACCACCGAGGCCGAGGCGAACCTCGCCGCGGGGCGTTCCACGAACGTGCTGCGCATGCTCGCCGAGCCGCCGCTGTACTTCGGGTACAAGTTCGTCTGGCAGCAGGGTTGGCGCGACGGCATGCACGGTTTCGTGCTGGCCGTGCTCATGGCCACTTACCGGTTGCTCGTGCACCTCAAGACGTGGGACCTCGTGCAGGCGAAGCGCGGGGACCGGGAGTCACGGGAATGCCCGCCGAGGTGAGCGTGGTGATCGTGAGCTGGAACACGCGCGACCTGCTGCGTCGCTGCCTCGCCTCGCTGCGCGCCGCGCGCGGTCCGTTGCAGGTGGTGGTCGTGGACAACGGCTCGTCGGACGGCAGCCCGGCGATGGTGCGGGCCGAGTTCCCCGAGGTCGAGGTGGTGGAGTCGGGCGCCAACCGCGGGTTCGCGTTCGCCACGAACCTCGGGCTCGCGCGCGCCACCGGGCGGCACGTCGCGTGGCTCAACTCCGACTGCGAGGTCGCACCCGACGCGCTCGCCACGCTCGTCGCCTACCTCGATGCGCATCCGCGCGTGGGTGCGGTGGGGCCGCGGCTCGTGCACCCGGACGGTCGCCAGCAGCCCTCGGCGCAGGCGTTCCCCACCCCCGCGCGACTCGTCGTGCGCGCACTCGGCCTGCGCGCGCTCATGCGCTCGGATGCGCTGCGACGCGTGCTGCGGCCCGTGCTCGTGCGCATGGGCGGCATGGCGCGCGCCTACGCGCAGGCGTTCGAGCGCGCGCCGGGGCCGGTCGCGGTGGACTGGGTGTCGGGCGCGTGCCTGGTGTCGCCGACCGCGTTCGCGCACCGCGTGGGTCCGCTCGACGAGGGCTACTTCATGTACTGCGAGGACACCGACTGGTGCCGCCGCGTGCACGAGGCCGGGCGCGAGGTCCACCACCTGCCCGACGTGGAGGTGGTGCACCACGTCGGCGGCAGCGGGGGCTCGACGTTCGTGGCCTACCAGCACGAGCGCAGCCTGTTGCGCTACTTCCTGCGCTGGCAGCCGGCCGCGCTGCGGCACTGGCGCGCGGTGTTCGCCGCCGGCGTCGCGCTGCGTGCCATGGGGGGCGACGTGCGGCGCCTGTTCGGGGGCCCGCCGCACCCGTGGTGGCGGCTGCACGCGTTCCACGTCGCGGGCCACGTGCCCGAGGACCCGCTCGCGTGATCGCCGCGCTGGGTGGGGGACGCGCGCGCACGGGGTCGTGGCTGCTGTTCGCGGCCGCGATGGCGCTCGCCGTGGCCGTCCATCCCGTCGCCGCGCTGGCCCTGCTCGCGTTCACCGCCCTGCAGGTGGTGCGGCCGCTCGACTTCACCTCGGCGTATCTGCTGGTCGTGACCGGGGCGTCGTTCATCAACTACACGCGCGGCCGACTCACGTTCGAGCTCTCGCTCCTGAGCCTCGGGCTCGGGTTCGTGCTGTTCCTGTACGGCCTGCGGCGCCACGAGCGCCTGCTCGCGCTGCCCGTGACCCCGCTCACCACGCTGCTCGCGCCGTGGATGCTGCTCACGCTCGCGAACTTCGTGCGCGGGGTGCTGGTCGGGAACTCGACCCGCTACGCCGGGCTCGAGCTGCTCGCGGGGCTCGCCATGGGCAGCGCGTTCCTGGTCGCGAACCGGTTCCGCGCCGGCGACCTGCGGCTCGCGACCGGCTGGTTGTGGGTGACCGCGCTCGGCCACTCCGCGCTCGGGTTCTGGATCTACTCCATCCTCAAGGTGCGCACCGGCAGCATCTACTTCACGCCCATCCCCGGCCTGGTGGCGGTGCTGCTGTTCAACTTCGCGCTGCGGGCGCGGACCACGCGCCTCGCGCTGCTGTGGGTCGCGGCCATGCTGCCGCTCCTCATGCACCAGTTCCTGTCGTTCACGCGCGGCTACTGGCTCGCCATCCTGATCGCACTGGTGTTCTCGATGGTCGCGTTCGCGTGGCGCCGTCCCGACGCCGCCGTGCGCTGGCGGCGCTCGGGCACGCTGCTCGCCGCGCTCGCCGGGCTGGGGGTGCTGGGCGCGGTCGTGCTGGCGCTCGTCTACGGCATCCGCGGGCTGGGCGAGCTGGCGCTCAGCCGGTTCTCGTCGTCGGTCGGCACCACCTACACGTTCGAGACCTCGTCGAACATCGTGCGTCTGGTCGAGGCCGCCAAGGTGCTGGGCGAGATCCTCAAGGCCCCGCTGCACGGGCACGGGCTCGGCTACGCCTTCACCGTGCGCGAGCCCATCCACCTCGAGCTGATCGAGCAGTGGTACTGCCACCAGAACTACCTGCTCGTGTGGCTCAAGCAGGGACTCGTCGGGCTCGTGCTGTTCGTGGGCACGCTGTTCGCCGGGCTGCGCACCACGTTGCGGGGTCGCGAACTCGCCGACCCGGTCGCGCAGTCGTGGTGCATGGGCGCGGCCGCCGCGACCGTGTACGTGATCGTGTACGGGCTGGTGCACTTCCCGCTCGCCGAGGTCAACACCACGTTCACGATCGCGCTGCTGTGGGGCAGTTCGGCCGCGCTCACGACGCGCGACTGGCACGAACTGCGCTGGGGCCGCCCGGTGCCGGGGGACCGCGCATGAGGGTGCTCTACGTCTCGGCGCGCTTCCCGTGGCCCCCCGATCGCGGCGACCGGCTCACCGGGCACGCCCTGTTGCGCGCGCTCGCCGCCCGTCACGAGGTGACGCTGCTCTCGTACGTGGACGGTCACGAGCCGCCCGGGGCGCTCGAGGCCCTGCGCGCCCTCGGCATCCGCGTCGAGACCGTGCACCTGTCGCGGCGCCGGTCGTGGGCGCAGGCGTGGCTCGGGCTGCTGTCGTCGCGCCCGTCGCAGGTCGCCTACTACCGTTCCGCCGCCCTGCAGCAGCGTGCGCGCGAGCTCGTCGCCGAGGGTGCCGACGCGGTGTTCGTGCAGTTGTTCCGCATGGCGCCCGCGATCGAGGGCTTGTCGCACCCGGCGCGCGTGCTGTTCCTGGGCGACTCGCTCGCCATGAACCTCGAGCGCAGCCGCCGCATGCGGCCGTTCTGGTTGCGGCCGGGGATCGCATGGGAGCGCCGGCGCGTGGCGGCCTACGAGGTCGAGGCCGCACGGGCGTTCCGCGAGGCGTGGGTGGTGTCGCCCGTGGACCGTGACGACCTGCACGCGCGCGGGGCGCACAACGTGCGGCTCGTGCCGCACGGCGTGGACGAGCGCCTGTTCGCGGTCGAGCCCGCGCGCGCGCCCGAGCCACGCCTCATGTTCCTCGGCAACCTGAGCGTGCCGCACAACGTGGATGCCGCCGTGTACGCCGCGTGCGAGGTGCTGCCGCGCGTGCGTGCGGTGCGGCCCGACGCGACGCTGTGGCTGGTGGGGGCGGCTCCGCGTCCCGAGGTGCGCGCGCTCGCCGAGCTGCCCGGCGTCACGGTGACCGGTGCGCTGCCCGACCTCGGGCCCGCGCTCGCCGCGGCGCACGTCATGGTGGCCCCGCTCCGGTTCTCGTCGGGTATCCAGAACAAGGTGCTCGAGGCGATGGCCGCCGGGCTGCCGGTGGTGACCACCTCGGGTGTGGCGAGTGGCGTGCCCGGGTCGGAGCGTTTGTTGCGCGCTGCCGACGATGCCGAGGGGCTGGCGCGCGAGGTGCTCGCGCTGCTCGCCGACCCGGCGGCCGCAACCGCGCAGGCGGAGCGGGCCCGCGCGCATGCCCGCGCGCACTTCTCGTGGGACGCGCTCGCGCGCGAGCTCGAGCGCGTGGTGCACGAGGCGCAGGCGCGGTGACCGCCCCGACCCGTGGCCTCGGGCGGCGCATGGCCGCCGACACCGGCCAGGCCGCGCTCGGTCGTCTCGTCACGCTCGGCGTGTGGACGCTCATGCTGCCGGTGCTGCTGCGTGGCCTCGGGCCCGAGGGCTTCGCGCTGTGGTCGCTGTTCTTCGCGCTCACTGGTCACCTCTCGGCCCTCGACCTCGGCCTCGCACCCGGCACGCTGCGTCACGTCTCGGCCGCCCGCGCGCGCGACGACGGCCGCGAGGCGGGCGAGTACGCCACGCTCGGCCTCGTGGGCTACGTCGTGCTCGGCGCGGGTTGGCTCGCGCTCACGCCGCTCCTGCGCGAGCCCGCGCTCGACCTGCTGCGCATCGGGGTCGCACAGCGCGAGACCGCGGGATGGCTCGTCACGCTGGGGCCGATCGCGTTCGCCACGCTCGGCGCGTCCATGATCCTCGTCACCACCTTGCAGGGCTGGGGGCGGTTCGACCTCGCCAACGGCGTCACCGTGAGCTCGATCGTGGTGCAGGCCGGTGGGGCGCTGTGGGCGCTGCGGCACGGGCACGGACTGCCCGGCGTGGTCGCGGCCTCGATCGTGGGCACGCTGGTGGCCACGCTGGTCGGGGTCGGGCTGCTGCGCCTGGGCGCGCCCGGGTTCGTGTGGGGCTCACTGCGCGCGGCCTCGAAGCGCGTGCGCGCGGTGGTGGCGTTCGGCGGACCGTTGCAGGTCGGCAACGTGCTCGCGGTCGCGCACCAGCAGGTGGACAAGCTGCTGCTCGCGCGCTACGTGACGCTCGCCGCGGTCGCGCCGTACGAACTGGGGCTGCGCGCCTCGACCGTCATGGGCTCGCTGCCGCAGCAGTTGCTCATGGTGCTCGTGTCGGCCGCCGCCGGGCTGCACGCGACCGGGGATGCGGCGGGCGTGCGGGCCGTGCACGACCGCGCTGCGCGCTGGGTGATGGCGCTCACGGCCGCGATCGCGGCGGGGCTCGTGTCCGGAGCGCCGCGTCTGCTCGCGGTCTGGATCGGCGAGGTGCCCGCAGGCTCGGACCTCGCGGTGGTGGGGCTCTCGCTCGCCATGGTGGCGGCGATCGCGGCCGGCCCGGGGGGCGCGCTCGCGCGCGCGCTCGGACGCACGCGCTACGAGGCCGAGCAGTCCGCGGTCGCGCTCGTGCTGCACGTCGCGCTGGGGCTGTGGGCGGTGCCGCGCTTCGGGCTCGTGGGGGCGGTGGTCGCGACCGCGTGCGCCAACCTCGTCTCGAGTGCGTGGTTCGTGGCGCGGTTCGCGCGCGCGACGGGCTGGGGCGTGCGCGCGCTCGTCGTGCCCGCGCTCGCACCCGTGGCGGCGCTCGCGGTCGCGGGCGTGGCCGGACGCGCACTCTCGAACCTGCTGCCGCACGCCACCGGGGCTGCGGGCTGGGGCCTGGCGCTGCTCGCGCTCGCGCTGCCCGCCGTGGGGGTCGCGGGCGCGCTCACGCTGTCCGGGTTCCTGCCGATCGCGGAGTGGCGCGCGTTGCGCGCCGCCGCACCTCAGACGCCGACGACCTCGCGGTAGAGCGCGGCCGTGGCCGCCGCCATCGTGCGCGGCGACAGTCGGGTCCGCGCCTCGCGCGCCGCCGCCTCGCCCATGCGGCGCAGCGCGTCGGGCTGGGCGGCGAGTCGCCCGATCGCGTCCCCGAACGCCGCGGCCCAGTCCGCGCGTTCGCGGCCCGGGACGAGTTCGCCGCTCACTCCCGGCGTCACGAGGTCGAGGAACCCGCCGAGGGCCGGAGCCAGTACGGGCAGTCCGCAGGCCAGGGCCTCGAGCGTCGCGATCGAGAACGTCTCGGTGTGCGAGGCCGCGACGTACAGGTCGTGCTCCGGCAGCGTGCGCGCGGGCTCGAACGCACCGTCCTGCCAGCGCACCGCGTCCGCGACCCCGAGAGCGCGCGCGCGTTCGCGCAGCGGGCTCGCGAGCGGCCCGTCGCCGATGAGCGTGAGTTCGAGCGCGACGCCCGCGGCCCGCGCGTGCGCGACCGCTGCGAGCAGGTCGTCGTGGCCCTTCACCCAGTGGAAGCGTCCCACGCACACCAGCCGCACGGGACCCGGTGCGCGCTCGGGGCGCTGCGGCGGCGGAGGGTCGAGCAGCAGGGGCAAGCTGCCGGCGATGACGCGCGTACGCGGTGCCCAGCGCGGGTAGCGCGCGACCAGCGCCGCGTGCGCCGCGCGCGATGGCGTGACGAGCGCGTCGGCGCCCGCGTTGGCCATGGCCTCGAGCGTGGTCCACGCCCAGCGCCGCGGCCCCGCAGGCAGGCTCGCCCAGCGCAGTTCGTGCACGGTCGCCACCACGCGGCGCGCCCCGGCCGCGTGCGCCACGGTGCGCGCCCAGAACGCGACGCGCGGACCGTGCGCGTGCACCACGTCCACCTGGCCGCGCAGTCGGGCGCCCAGTGCGCGCGCTTCGCCCCACGCGAACTTGCGCGTGGGCGCACCGGGTTCGCAGGCGACGCCGCGCGCCGCGAGCGCGTCCACGAGCGGTCCCGGGCCGGGGACGAACAGGCGTGCGGCGACCTCGTGCGGGTCGAACGCGGGGAGCAGGGCCTCGAGGTGGCGCTCGACCCCGCTGCGACCCGTGGTCGCGACGAGGTGTGCGACGCGCAGCGGGCGTGCGCTCACGCGCGCGTGGCGCGCCGCGCGAGCAACGCCTGGTAGAGCGCCTCGGTGCGTCGCACCATGCCCGCGACCGAGAACTCCTCGACGCGTGCGAGCCCGTTGGCCCCCATGCGTGCGCGTAGGGCGGGGTCGTCGGCCAGGAGCGCGAGGCGGTCGGCGAGCGCCGCGACGTCACCCGACTCGACGAGGAAACCGTTCTCGCCCTCGACGATCGCGTCGGGGATGCCGCCCACGCGCGTCGCGACCACCGGCAGGCTCGCGGCCATGGCCTGCGACAGCGTGCGCGGCAGGCCCTCGCGGCTCGACGACATGACGAACACGTCGAAGGCGCGCAGCAGTTCGGGGACGTCGCGGCGCAGGCCGAGCAGGCGCACGCGGTCGCCGAGGCCCAGACGGTGCGCCTCGGTCTCGACCTCGGCGCGCTGCCAGCCGTCGCCGACCAGCACGAGGTGCGCCTGCGGTCGCGTCGCCGAGACGCGCGCGAACGCACGCAGCATGAGCTCGGGGCACTTGGGCGGGCTCAGGCGCCCGACGTTGCCGACCACGAACGCGTCCTCGGGCAGCCCGATGCGCGCGCGTGCGCCGACGCGGTCGAGCGTGACGTCACGGTACGCCTCGACCTCGATGCCCGAGCGGATGAGGTGGTACTGGGACGGGGTGCCGATCCCGAGCGCGAGCCCCTCGTCGCGGTACGGCGAGCCCACCACCACAAGCGCGTCGGAGAGTCGCGCGCAGGCCCGCTCGAGTGCGCGATAGCTCGCGGCGATCGCGGCGGGCTGCTCGTCGTTGAAGCCCCAGCCGTGCACGGTGTGCACCACGACCGGCACCCCGGCGAGCCGTGCGGCGACGCGGCCGACGATGCCGGCCTTCGAGGAGTGCAGGTGCACGATGTCGTAGCGCCCCTCGCGCATGCGGCGCGCGAGCTGCAGCGTGGCGGCGACGTCGCGCAGCGGGGTGACCTCGCGGAACAGGTTGGGCTCGAACGACAGCGCCACGCCTCGGCGGCGCGCCTCGCCGTGCAGTTCGCCCTCGGGCCCGGTCTCCTCGCCGGTGACGAGTTCGCACGCGTAGCGCGCCGGGTCGAGGTGCTGGCAGAGCAGCATCGCGGTCTCCTGCGCGCCGCCCACGATGAGGCGCGTGATGACGTGCAGGACGCGCACGCGCTCGCTCATGCGGCCTCCGCGGCGGTGCGCAGCGCGTCGGCGAGGCGGGGCGCGACCGCGCGCAACGAGTAGCGGGCTTCGAGCGTGGCGCGTGCCGCGCGTCCGAGGCGCGTGCGCTCGGCGGGGTCGGCGAGCAGTCGGTCGAGCGCGTGCTCGGCCGCCGCCTCGTCGCGCACCAGGACGCCGCACGCGCCGCCGTCGAGCAGTTCCGCGTGCACGCCGGCGTCCGAGGCGACCGCGGGGAGTCCGAGCGCCATGGCGAGTAGCAGCTTGAGTCCGCACTTGCCGCGCTCCCAGTCGCCGTCGGCGAGCGGGGCGAGGCCGATGTGCGCGCGCGCGGCGATCGTGCGCTCGGTCGCGAGCGACCACGCGTGCTCGACCACCGTGACGCCGGGGAGCGGGAACGCCGCACCCACGACGTGCAACTCGAACGTCCGTCGCTGCGCGAGGCGTTGCAGCGCCGGGCCCCACGCGCGCAGGTAGCGCGCCGTGCTGGGGCTGCCGATCCAGAGCAGTCGCAGCGTGCCGTCGTCGTGCGCGGCCGGTCGCCACGCGTCGGCGTCCACGCTGGTGGGGACCACGCGCACCGTGTCGGGGGCGCGCCCCGGGCGCTGCGTGCGCGCCCAGTCCGCGAGCCACGCGTTGCCCGCGGTGACGGTGGCCGCGCCCGCGGCCAGTGCGGCGGCGCTGCCGTGCGCCTTGAGCGCGACGAGGCGGCGGTTGGCGTCGCTCACGTTGGGCAGGAACACCGCGTCGTCGAGGTCGAACACCCAGCGCGGCTGGCGGGCGCGCAGCACGTCGAGCGGCCAGTGGCCCGCGAGCGGCCACAGTTCGCGGTGCACGAACGCCACGTCGTGACGACCGGCGCGCGCGAGGTCGCGCACCCGGCGCGCGGTGAGGCGCGCGAGGTCGGCCGCCTTGGCGAGCGTGCGACCGCGCGCGTGCAGTCGCGCCCACGCCGCGTCGTCGAAGAACGGCGCGACCTCGAGCTCGACCCCGAGGGCGCGCAGCGGTTCGCACCACTGGTGGACGCGGTAGCGTCCGGCGGCACCGTCGACCGGCTGCGGGGTGAGGGCGAGCACGCGCAGCATCAGGCGCGCTCCGGCGAGGCGACGGCGTCGTGTCCGGCGCGCACGAGGACCGCGGTCCACATCGCGAGCTGCGCCACGCTCACCGTGCCGACGAGGTTGTCGCCGGTCAGGTTGGCGACGAGGATCGCGGTGAGCAGGGGGGCGTGGAAGCGTGCCATGTGGTGCGCCAGCGTGCCGCGCGGCGCGGTGCGGCCCACGGTGTGGCCGAGGCGGTAGAGCTCGACGATCGCCCACACGAGGAGCGCGAGCCCGACCACGCCCATGCTCACGAGGATCTCGTAGTAGAAGTTCTCGACCGTGCCGAAGACGATGCGCAGGTCGTTGTAGCGGTGGCTCACGAAGCGATAGCCGAGGTAGCCGACGCCCGTCCACGGATGGTCGAGGAACACGCCCCACGCCGTCTGCCAGCCGTAGACGCGCTGGAAGAACGAGAACGCCTCGAACGAGCCCTTCTCGATCACCACGGTGCGCGCCATGCGCGTCCAGAACGTGGTGGGCAGCAAGGGCAGGAGCGCGGCCACGCCCAGCGCGCCCGCGACCAGACGGCCGATCGGCACCCAGCGCAGCGCGAACAGTCCGAACGCGCCCCACGCGAGCAGCGCCGAGCGCGACTGCGTGAGCGCGAGCATGAGCACGAGTGCCAGCCCGAGCAGCAGGTTGCGCGCGTCGGGGCGCATGGCCTCGCGCACGAGCAGGACCACGCCCACCAGCAGGACCGCGGCGCCCGCCTCGTTGGGGCTCGCGATCGGCGCGTCGGGGTTGTTCACGAACAGCGTCATGCCGGCGCGCGGCACCTCCCAGAACAACGTGCCCACGAGGTTCACGGCGACCAGCGCGGCGCCGGCCACGAACAGCGCGTTCCACGCCTGCTCGACGCGCTCGCGCCGGTCGAGCCAGAACCGGCACAGCGGGAAGAGCGCGAGGCCCTGCAGGGCGCGGAACAGCATGAGGCCGGAGTCGGCGGCGCGCTCCCAGCCCACGAGCAGGCCGGTCTGCGCGAGCGACAGCACCGCCGCCGCGTAGAAGACGAGCGTGGCGCGCACGAGCCGGCGCTCGGTGGTGTCGAGCGCACGTCGCTCGGCGGTGGGCGTGGCGACGGCAGCGCGCGTGCGGCCGCCGGCCGCGAACAGCGTGGCGAGCACGACCGGCGGCAGCAGCAGGTCGAAGGGCGTGATCGAGCGCAGCCCGCTCACGCGGCAGACCACGAGCAGGATGGTGGAGCCGATGAGCACGCACAGCCCGGCGAACGGCCAGCGCGCGCCCGCGGCGAGCGTGCCCGCCAGCACGAGGGCGCCGAGCGGGACGGCCCAATGCGGGGCGGGGTCGCCCGCCGCCAGTCCGACGAGCAGCGCGAGGGCGGGGATGGCCACGGCGGGCCACCACGCCGCGGGCGTGAACGGGAACGGGCGCGGGGAGGTGGCGCCGGTCACGGCTCGCGGGCGAGGTTCGCCGCGGTCCAGGCCGCGCAGCCGAGCGCGGCGACGAGGGTGGCGGCGAACACGATGAGCCAGCGCACCGGCCGCGACTTGAGCTGCGGCGGGCGGGCGGCGTCGAGCACCGTGACGGTCGGCGTGTCGCGCGTCTCCTGCATGCGCGCGTCCTCGACCTGCGCGGTCAGGAGCACGACCAGCTTGCGCTGCACCTCGACGTCGAGCGTGAGCCGGGCGCCCTCCTTCTTGAGCGCGGGTAGCTTGGCGATCTCGCGGTCGAGGGCGGACAACTGCTTCTCGATGCCCGTGCGCTCCACGCTGCCGGGCTCGGTGTAGCTCGAGACGTACGAGCGCTGGGTCTCGAGCGCGAACTTCTGCGCGAGGATGTCGGACAGGCCGCGCGCCGCCTCGGCGTCGGCGGCCGACACCACGCGGTGCTGGCGCTCGTACGTCTGCAGCGACTCCTCGGCGGCGGTGAGCTGGCCCTCGACCTCCTCGAGTCGGCCCTCGAGGAACTGGCGCAGCCGCTTGCCGCGCGTCTTGTAGGTATCGACGTTGAAGCGGTCGAGCTCGGCGACGAGGAAGTTGGTGACGTCGGCGGCGCGGCGCGGGTCGCGGTCCTCGAACGCCACCGTGAGCATGCCGGCGGCGTTGACCTCGACCGCGAGGTGGCGACGGAACTCCTTGAGCGTGCGGTCCGACCCCTTCTTGCGGTACACGGCGGCGAGTCCGAAGCGCTCGATGGCGGCCTCGTTGAGCAGACGGCTCTCGAGGATCTCGCCGAACACGTCGGACGGCGTGCTGCTGGTGGCCAGGCCGAGTTGGCTGAGCGCGGCCGACTGGATGATGCCGGTGAGCATCCCGAACGACGTGCCGCCCGCATCGGTGGGGGGCAGGAGCGTGCTCTCGGCCCGGTACCAAGCGGGCAGCAGGAACGCGACGAGCGTCGCGACCAGCGCGGTGACAGCGACGATCGCGGCATGCCGACGGGCATGGCGTCGCAGCAGCGCGAGGAAGCGCTCGGAGGGGTTCGGGGACACCTGCAATCGGACCTCGTCGGACACGGGTTCCAGGGGGTGCGGGGCGGCCGGAGCGACCGGCAGCGGGCCTCGTCCGTGGGCGGTCCGGGTGCGCGCGACCGCCATCCCCCCGCCATCCGGGACGGGGCGACGAGGGACCGTAGGGGCCGAGGGCGAATACCGTCAAGAGGTTGACCCCTCCCGAGGGCCCCCCTAGTCTGCCTGCCGCCCCTCGTGTCCCGCCCCGCGCCGGGCGGACCGTCGCCGTGTCCCTCGCCCCGGACCCTCCCTTGGCCCTCCGCGACCTCGTCGTCCGACCGCTCCCCGCCGCGCTCCTCGCGCTGGCGCTGGTCGTGCCGGGCGCGTCCGCCCAGACGCTGCGGCTCGCCGACCGGGCCGCGCTCGACGCCGCCGCCTCGGCGGGGGCCACCGCGGGCCTCGCGCCGGTGCCGATGGCCGGGCCGGTGGACGCCGAGCGCTATCGCGTCGGGCCGGGCGACGTGTTCCTGCTCTCCATCTACGGCCCGCTCCAGCGCGAGACGCGACACACGGTCTCGGTCGAGGGCCTGCTGTTCATGCCCGAGACCGGGCCGCTCGAGGTCTCGGGGCGCACGCTCGCCGAGGTCCGAGCACTCGTGGACCGTCGCCTGCGCGGCGTGCTGCGCGGGGTGGGCATCCAGTTCCAGTTGGTGCAGCCGCGCCGCTTCATCGTGGACCTGACCGGTGAGGTGCGTCTGCGCGGCCCGCTCGTGGTCACGGGCGGCAGCCGGCTCTCGGACGTGCTGCCCGACTCCATGCTCACCGAGCGCTCCTCGCGGCGCCGCATCGAGGTCCGATCGAGCGATGGCACGGTGCGCGTCGTGGACCTGCAGCGGTTCCGGCTCGCGGGCGAGGACGGGGGCGATCGCCCGCTCGCCGACGGGGACGTGGTGCACGTGCCCGTGGCGCGCGAGTTCGTGGCCGCGTGGGGCGGGGTGGGCCGGCCGGGGCGTCTCGAACGGGGGCCCGCCGATTCGCTCGCGACCCTGGTGCGCCTCGCGGGCGGGTTGCGCGCCGATGCGGTGCTCGACCGCGCGCTGCTCGTGCGCTGGCGCGTCGCGACGCGGGCCGAGAGCCTGTGGGTCTCGCTCGCGGGTGCGCTGGGTGGGCCCGCGCTGAACGACGGTGACGAACTGCACGTGTTCGTGGATGCCGACCACCACGTCTCGGATCGCGTCGAGGTGGTGGGGCGTGCGGTGCGCACCGGCACGTATCCGATCCAGCGCGGCGTGACGCGCCTCTCGGAGGTGCTCACGGTCGCGGGCGGGCTGCTGCCCGACGGCGACAGCACGGCGGTGGAGTTGCACCGTGGCCGCGTCGTGGGCGGGGTCGCCGACCCCGAGTTCGAGCGCCTGTCGCGCCTGTCGCGCAACGAGATGACCACGTCGGAGTACGAGATCTTCCGCGTCCGGTTGGCCTCGCTCGCCCCCGAGTTCCGCGTCGACCTGCGCGCGGTCGTGCGCGGCGGCATCAACGACCCCGTGCTGCGCGGCGGCGACGTGGTGGTGGTGCCCGACGCGATGCGCGCCGTGCGCGTGGACGGGCAGGTGCGCCGCCCGGGCCTCATCGAGTACGTGCCCGGCAAGCCGTGGCGCTACTACCTCGACCAAGCGGGCGGGTTCGCGGCGCGCGCCTCGCGCTCGAAGGTGCGCATCACCCGGCGCAGCAGCGGGCAGACGCTGTACGTGAGCGAGACGGGGACGCCCCTGCCGGGCGACTTCCTGTGGGTGCCCGAGCGTCCCGAGGTGAACGCGTGGGCGTACATCAAGGAGACCATCATCGTGGTCGCCCAACTCGCCACCATCTGGATCGCCATCCGGAATTGACCGCGTTTCGATACCGCA
Source organism: bacterium (assembly GCA_046076045.1). GTDB lineage: Bacteria > Eisenbacteria > RBG-16-71-46 > RBG-16-71-46 > RBG-16-71-46 > JAIOPA01. The sequence continues at coordinate 363 of JBJTRI010000167.1, read as the reverse complement.
GGGTCCACTCGCGCGCGGATGAATTCCCATTGCGGTCCCATGCCGGGAGGTACCGCGCCCGGATCGCGACCCGCGTGGGGGTGCTACCCGCCGGTTCGAGCGTGCGTTAGCGCGTGGGCCCGCGCGCGCAGGGGCGGCACGAGTTGCCGGGGGACGGCGCGCGAGCGTGTCCCGACGCGCGTGGGCCGGCAGTCCCAACCCTAGAAACCGTTTGACGATAGGGGGGGGGCCGCTTACCTTGCCCCGAAGCGGTCCAGCCCCCCGATGGATACCGGCGGGCGGCCGCGCGTTCCGGGTCATGGAAGTCGTGTCCGACTCGACCCGCCTAACGAACGAGGGGTTTCAATGAGGATCCTGGTCACA
>JBJTRI010000166.1:0-5691 GCA_046076045.1 bacterium | reverse complement strand
GGTGTGGTGTGCCGCCGCGAGTGCGATACCGCTCGCGCTCGCCATGCGTGGCGCACCGTGGGGCGAACCGGTCGCCGAGGACTTCGACTTCCTGCATCGCGCACTCCTGCAGGGCATGGGCACGCTGCTCGACGGCGGCGGTTCGCAGGCGTTCTGGCGTCCCATCCCGCATCAGCTCTACTACGCCGGACTCGGCCCGACCCTCGTGAGCCATCCGTGGATCGCGACGGTCCTGCATCTCGTCCTGCTCGCGCTCGGCGCCGCACTCGTGACGCGAGCGCTGCGCCCCTCGTGGCCGGGTCCGCTCGCGATGTGCGCGGGGGCGTTCGCGCTCGGGGCCGAGAGCACGCGCACGATCGCGGGCTGGCCCACGCAGTTCGTGGACGTGGGGCTGTTCGTGGCGAGCGCGCTCACCGTGCATGCGGCCTCACGCCGGCGCTGGCCGCTCGCGCTCGGCGCGCTCACCGCCGCGCTGCTGTGCAAGGAGGTGGCGGTGGTGACCGCCGTGCTGCTGCCGTTCGTGCCGGGTGCGGCACGCGACCTGCGCGAGCGCCTGCGCCGCATCATGACGACCGGCGTGGTCGTGCTCGTGTGGGGCGCGGTCTCGCTCGGGGTGCGCTCGCACGCCGGGCTCGAAATCCCGCGCCGCATCGCGGGTTCGGACGAGGCCCTGTCCGCGACGCTGACCGAACGCCTCGCATGGGCCGCGCACGGCAGCGCCAAGGCGATCGCGAGCCTGCCGCTCGCGCCCTCGCCCGACGATCGCAAGGTCGCTGCGGTGGCACTGGCGTTCGCGTTGATCGCACTCGTGGTGTTCGCGCGCTCGACCGCGGCGCGCGAGCGACTCGTGCGCATGCGCGCGTGGGTCGTGTGGGGGCTCACGTGGGCTGCGCTCGCGACCGCGAGCCTCGCTCCCATCTTCCCGTCCTGGCAGCCGAACCGTGCGCAGTACGCGAGCCTCGGTGCGGGCGTGGCCGCGACCGCCGTGCTCGGGGCCGCCCACCCCGCACTCGCGCTCGCGTTCACCGGCGCGCGACTCGCGGCCCTGGCGCGCGCACCGCGGGCGGCCTCCACCGTGACCGCCGAGCCGCCCGAGACCGGCGCGTTCATGGACTGGCCTCGCCTCACGCGCCTGCAACGCTTCATGCGCGCGACGCGCACGCGATTGCGCACGGCGTACCCCACGCTGCCGCCGGGTGCGGTCGTGGTGCAGCAGAACCTGCCGCACGGTGTGGAGTACGCCTTCGGTGGCGACCACGCCCTGCAGGTCTGGTACCGCGACGGCTCGCTGCGCTGGTCGCGCTTCGACACGTTCGCCTCGAACCCCGACGCACCGGCGACCGTGATCCTGCAATGCATGGCCGAGCGCGAGCCCCCCGTGGCCCTCGTGTCCCCGAGCGCGGTACGCGACCTGTTCGCCGCACGCGACCTCGTGGCCACGGGGCGTCCGGAGCAGGTGCTCGAGCGACTCGACCGTGCCGACGCCGCGCAACGCGACGCCGACGCGATCCCGTACTGGGTCACGAGCCGTGCGCTGCGCGCCCACGCATGGGCCTCGCTCGGACGCGCCGCGGCCGCGGAGTCGCTGGTGGTGTCCGTGCTGCCGCTCGACCCCGACGATCGTGCGGCGCGCCAGGTGCTCGTGATCGCGCTGCTCGATCAGGGCAAGTGGGCCGCGGCGGCCACCCAGCTCGACACGCTGCGCGCGGCCGACCCCGGGGACGCCGCCACGCGCGCACTCACCGAACGCCTGCGCCGCCTCGCTCCCTAGAGACGCTTCACCACCAGCACGGTGAGGTCGTCGGCCGGACCGCTCTGCCCCTCGAACGTCCGCACCTCGCGCACGATGCGTTCGGCGACCTCTCGCGCGGGCAACGGGTGCACGGTGCCCAGCCGCGCGACGAGGCGGTCGTCGCCCCACTGCTCGCCGGTCGCGTCGGCGCCCTCGGTGACGCCGTCGGTGAACAGCAGCATGAGGTCCCCGGGCTCGAGCACGGTCTCGCCGCTGTCGTAGGTCGAGCCAGGCAGGATGCCCAGGATGAGTCCACCCTCGGTGAGCGTGTCCACGCGACCGCTCGCGCGCCGCACGAGCGGCGGGTTGTGGCCGGCGTTCACGTACGAGAGCCGTCCGCTCGGGGTGTCGAGCACACCGAGGAACGCGGTCACGAACCGCCCGGCCTCGACGCTCTGGTGCAGGAACTCGTTGAGACGCGCCGCCACGCGGTCCATCGCGGGCGACTCGTGGCCGGTGGTCATGCCGATGAGCGCGGCGCGGAAGCCCGACATGAGCAGCGAGGCCGGCACCCCCTTGCCCGAGACGTCCGCGATCACGAGCAGCCAGCGCCCGTCGCCGAGGTCGAGGTGGTCATAGTAGTCGCCGCCCACCTCGCGCGCGGACTCCGACCGTCCCGCCAGGTCGTAGCCCGGCACGCTGGGGGGGGCCGCCGGCAGCAGGCGCGCCTGGATCCGCCGCGCGACCTCGAGCTCGTTCTCGTAGCGTGCGCGCTCCTGCTCGGCCTCACGTGCCTGCTCCAGACCGGCCGCCATGGTGTTGAACTGCTGGGCGGCGTCCCACAGGTCGTCCTCGCCCTCGATGAGGATGCGGTGCGCGAGACGCCCCTCGCTGAACGCCCGTGCGCCCTCGCGCAGGGCACGGATGGCGTGCGTGATGCTGCGCCCCATGCCGCGCACCATGCGAAGGTTGGTCGCGAACAACGGCAGGAGCAGCAGCCCCAGCGCCACGAGTGCGGCGACCGGGATCGCCTGCCACGGGTTCTCGCGCAACTTGTCGAACAGCCCCAGCAGGATGGCGCGCAGCGAGGTGCGCACGGTGAGGGCGAAGGCATCGTCCTGCCAGTGCCCCTCGAAGCGACGCAACCCCATCACCGAGACCTGCCCGGTGAGCCCGTAGCCCACCAGCTGCACGCTCAGCGTGTCGTCCCCGGCCTCGATCGCGATGGGCACCTGGCGTCGACGCTGGCGCACGACCGAGTCGCGCATACCCAGCACCTCGCCGGCGGTGCGCAGGCGCGCGGCCGAGACCGAGTCCCCGCGCATCACCTCGGGATCCGGCCTCGGGGCGTCCTCCGTCATCTCGCCCGCCACCATGACGAGCGAGTCGAGGTCGGCCTCGAGCGGGCGCGGACGCAACATGACGAGCTCCGAGCCCATGATGGGCGCGAGCGTGCTGTCGAGCACGCTCTGCATGGGCGAGAGCACCACCAACCCGGTGCCCGCGATGCGCACAGCGCACCCGAGCCAGCGCGTCCCGCCCAGATCCACGACCCCGTGCCCGCGGAGCGTGTCGAGCCCCGCCACCCACTCGGCGAGCGCCGGGTCGCCCGCGACCGGCGCCCCGGCCGCGCGCTGCGCGACGCCGTCGCGCACCACGTAGGCGCGCGTGCCGGGCCAGCGCGCACCGCGCACGATGGCCATGGCGCGGGCCGCGGTCCGCGGGTCGTCGGCGGCCGCGAGCGTGGCGCGCGCCGACGCCTCGAGCACCACGGACTCGCGCTCGAGCAACCGGCCCGCGGTGAGCGCCCGCTCGGCATTCACCCCCAGATAGGTGCTGCTCACCCACAGCGCCACCACGATGAACAGGGGGATCGTCACCACGAGCACGTGCGAGAGCGCGAGCCGCAGGCTCACGCGACGGATGCCCAGCGTGGGGTCGTCGGTGAACGCGCGGAACGCCCGCATCGCGGCCCATGCCGCGCCCACGCCCACGACGACGCGCGCGAGTCGCACCAGCGCGAGCGAGGCGTCCGAGGTGAGCAGGCCGTCGGGCACACCCGCGAACATCGCCACCGCCACGAGCACGGCGGCGATCGAGGCACGCAACCGCTCCACGGTGGACAGCACCGCGACCCACGGTGTGCGGAGCGTGGCGAGCGTGGCGAAGAACATGGCGCCGCCGGTCTCGCCCTGCATGAACAGGAGCGCGGCGAGCCCCAGCAGGACGAGGCCCGTCGTGCGCGCCCCACGCTTGAACGGCCCGGTGCGCGCGACCTGCGCGTAGAGCGCGACGAGCACCACCGCGACCAGACCGGTCGCCCACTCGACGGCCGTGCGCCACGGTCCCGACGGGAACAGGCGCAGCCCCTCCATGCCCAGCCGCAGCCCCAACGAGGCCACGAACACCCAGGCCAGGCTGCGGCGGGCCACCGCGCGCACCGGTTCGGTGCGGGCGGCGTTGATCGCGGGCAGCAGCGCCACGAGCAGGGCGACCTTGAGCAGGACGGGCGGCATCGCCGTAGCATAACCAATCGCCCCTCGGCGGGCCCTCGACCGGGGCGGAACCGGTCAAGTGGCCCTGCTCCGCACAGCCCCGGAGGCCCCGAATCCCCAACCTCTCGGGCGTTCGCAGCGTCCTACGGAGCGAGACCGCACATTCACCGAATCCTCGCGCCCCCTCGCACCATCCCATCGCCTGGAGGCCGCCCCGCGATGGCTGCGCTGGTTCCCCTCTCTCGAACCGGTGCGCCGCACACCTGCCGCGGGGCGGCCGCCTCGCGTCCGCCTTCCGGCACGGGTAGAGTCCCCTGTCGCTCGCTCGTGTCGCCCCACCAGAGGACCACGCCGCCATGTCCCGTCCGGCCGCCCTGCTCTTCGCCCTCCTGCTCGTCGTCCCCGTCCTCGCCCACGCCCAGGCCGCACCGGTCACGAGCGTGAAGGGACGGTTCGTGGACCCGTCCTCGGGTGCCCCCGTCCCGCAGGTCACGGTCAAGCTGACCGCGTTCACGGACAGCACGCTCGTGCACAAGGCGAACTCGAAGGAGGACGGCTCGTTCGAGATCGGCGGACTCGGTGCGCGCAACTACCGGCTCGAGGCCACGCGCGTCGGCTACACCACGCTCAAGCAGGTCGTGCGCGTCACGCAGGCCGGGCAGAACCTCGGCGTGCTGCAGATGGCGTCGGAGGCCGTGAACATCGCCGGCATCACCGTCACCGAGTCGCCCGCGCCGGCCATCCAGAAGGCCGACACCACCGAGTTCCGCGCCAGCGCGGTCAAGACCAACAAGGACGCGACGGCCGAGGACCTCGTGCAGAAGATGCCGGGCGTCACGGTCGAGAACGGGCAGGTCAAGGCGCAGGGCGAGAACGTGCAGCAGGTGCTCGTCAACGGCCGACCGTTCTTCGGCAGCGACCCCGCCGCGGCCATGCGCAACCTGCCGGCCGAGGTCGTGGACCGCATCCAGGTGTACGACCGCTCCAGCGACCAGGCCGAGTTCAGCGGTTTCGACGACGGCCAGCAGCAGAAGACCATGAACTTCATCCTGCGCGACCAGAAGGCGCGCTTCGGGCGCGTCTCGGTCGGCTACGGCGACGACGACCGGTACCAGGCGGGCGGCAACGCCACGTGGATGAAGGGTCAGAACCGCCTCACGCTGATCGGGCTGTCGAACAACATCAACCAGCGCAACTTCTCGCCCATGGATCTGTTCGGCGCCATGTCGGGCGGCGGCAACAATCCCATGATGCGCATGATGAGCGGCTTCCGCCCGCCGGGTGGTGGTGGCGGCGGCGGTGGCGGTGGAGGAGGAGATCGTCGCTCGTCACGAGGTGGCGACGGTGGAGGTGGGAGCTGGCAGCGCGGTGCCGCTCCCCCGCGCCGATCGGGTAACGACAAGCAGTACAATAATAACAACAACAATGGTGGGGGTGGCCAGTGGGCTCGTGGGCAGGCACCTC